>PAZU01000001.1 GCA_002715725.1 Methanobacteriota archaeon
CTTCCGTTTAGTCGAACCAGGCGGCCATGAAAAGCACGACATCTTCCACGTGGTCGAAGTCTAATCAATATGACCTGTATTTTGTAACACTGAAACGAATGTTATCTGGTTGGGGAATCATATATTTCTCGTACAACTCTGGCTCATTTTCTTTGAGTGCAGCAGTATCCAAGGATGATTTCTCTTGTATCTCCCTCTTCCACTTACAAACTCCTTCGATTTCAGAGTTATCCGCACAAGCGTGTTGGATTTTCAAAGAGTACAACTCTGCCATGAGGCCTTCTTCGGCCTCTTTCTCATGCAATTCTAACCATTGCTGATGAAGACTTTCGATGCTAGAATCTCTCTCCACTAATGCATCAGAAACCGTGTTTATTTCTCCGAGTTCTTCTTTAGCATTTTTCAAATCTTGGCTAAGTTCCTTGTAGGTTTTTGCTGCAGATGGTTTACCAGTAATTGCAAATGTTTTGGACATCTTTGATTCTGTCTTTTGGTATTTTTCGCATATGTCTTGATGCGCAGCCTCAAATGATTTCTTGTCGAATTTTGGATTTCTTGTAACTATTGATTGAGTAGTGACTCCATCTAAACCAGTGGTTGAAGATGTCAATTTCCTCATCTCCATAGCAACAAGATCCTGCTGCAGTTTGTGCATTACTCTAGTCTTCTCATGTGTGACAAAAGATTCGTAAAAACTCTCGGTTTTTGAATCAGGTTCGATAGTAGAACCGTTCGATTCAGATTGATACAGTAATTTTACTTCCTTAGCTTCACTAAGTACCTCATTGAGTAAATCATTGACTCTGTTTGCCTCAGATACAGCATCTGCCAAATCATTCTCATCTAGCAAAAACCATTCGCCGTGTACTCTTTTTGTTGAAAATCTATGGTGCATGTAGGTTTCTAAATCATCAATAAAATTAGTCCTAATACTGTCAGCAAACTCTACTATCAACCTAGGATTTCCTGTTTGATGGTCGTTAGACCTATCAGAAACAGGACGATCATAATCGGTCTTACCAATCTTGACGTATTGGTGTCTTTCACCAGACTTAAAATCCACTTCTCCCAAGAAATAAAGCCAGCCTTCTTTGTTTGTTAATGCCATACCAGTCACTCTTCCGAGTAGATACACCTACTAATCGTATTCGATAACTTCAACCAAAATATATTGGCTTCACATTACAGAAACTTCGGAGTTTCTGCCACCTGAATCATTGAGTCTTTGAGTAGGCTTGTATGCCATACCTCTTCTCTGTAGAACATCCTTGAGACCTTCTTCCAAGTCGCAGGCTAGAATCTCTTCTCTATCGTTAGAAATCGCTTCAATCATTGAGGTTTGAACGACTTCACGAATCCAAGCACCAGAAAGGCCTTCTGACTTGGATGCTACCTTGTCAATCACTTTACCAGATACAATCTTAGTAGGCATATTGCGCATCAAGTTCTGAATGATTTCCTTACGCTGAGCTCTGTCAGGCAGAGGGACTTCGATGATACGGTCAAAGCGACCTGGGCGGTCTGAAATCGCTGGGTCGATGTTCTCAGTGTGGTTGGTTGTAGCGAGTACAACAACCCCGTTGTTGGTCTCCATTCCATCCATTGCTTGGAGGTATTCTCCTAAGATAGGGTGGTCTGTGAACTTTCTACTGACTGTTCCTGCGGTATCGATATCTTCTATGATAATCAAAGTAGGTGAAAGGCGACGTGCTAGCTTGAATGCTGCCTTCACATCATGCCTCTGTTGAATCATTTCTGCTGAAATCAGAATAGTTGTAGTCTCTGCTTCAGCGGCAAGAGACTTGGCATACATGGTCTTACCAGTACCTGGTGCACCTGAAAGAATAATACCACGAGAGTTAGGAAGTCCTCTCTCATTTAGGATAGGCATTAAACGTAGGAATCCAAGGACGTCTCTTTCCAACTGCTTACGAATTGTTGGGTTCCATGCAAGTAATTCATCAACCATATCGCTACGCTTCATGAAGTTGTATTGCATGTCAAAGAATGCACCATTGAGTGGACCATTAGCATAGAAATCTCCTTCCAATTCATCGATTAACTCAACGCCACGGCCTTCCTCTGTAGAAATGATAACCAGGCGCTGATCGCCGTCTTGGTCCTTTGAAGAAATCACTACGAAACGCTCACCGTCACGCTCGTAAAAGCGGTAACCGTGTTGCATGAAACGAACTGTTCCCTTGTCACCAAGTTGCAAGTTGGCATAGGTGGCTTGAGTTTCTAACTTACCCTCAAGGTCGAACTCCTTGACCAAATCTTCCTCAGCATAGAAAGTGTCCATGTGCAACTTGATTAGAGAACCAAGGTTGTTGGACCAATATCTGAAGTCCATCTTGTCCTCTCCACCGATGAACTCTCTTGTCATCTGGCGAGCTTTGGAAAACTTAGGTGGGTTCACCTTGTTCTTAGCACGAGTTTTAGCGGCTTCAAAGTCTTCCATATCAATCTTAAATGGGCCCACAGGAGTGTTTACCTCGAATATGGATGATGAATTTTCATCAACCTCGTAGTCATTGATTTCGTCTGCTTTTGTGTCTTTGTTAGGAAACGTAAATTCGTCTGACGCTGCTGCTCCAAAGTTGTCTAACTCTCCATATTCTATCATCTTGCGCATTTCTCTCACTTGCTCCATTATTGCATCTAGTTCTTCCATATCTTCATCAAATTGGTCTTCCATTTTTTCACCTTCTTTTGTCTGTGTTGTTTGCTATATTGTGAGAAAAATATGAGAAATTGTGGAAATTACAGGTGTAAACCTTGTTAGGTTTCCCCGCTACAAAGTGTAGTTAGCGCAGGTACCACTTAAAGGCACGGAAATCTAAATCCTCGTCGTCACTTTTTGTTGACCGAGAAAATGTAGAGTAGTGAGGCGAACACAGGGCCTAAGCCCTGTGTCCGCCAGATCTCCCGCTCATCTGCGGGTGTGCGGCTTTTGCCCAAGATGGGCACCCATTCTCTCGCGTGCGAAAGTACGGAAGTGGTGCATGTGTGCCTTGTGCTTCCTAGCAAAAAATCTAGGAATAACAAGCACCTTGCGCTCCCAAGTTCCAGTTAGTTCGTTCCAAGTTGCAGGAGGTACAATCTTCTCCAACTCGGTGAACAATCGCTCATTCACCTTGTCTTTGTCCTCGCCTGAACAATTGCAACGTACCGTAGTAGGCCTTGGTTGTGGTTTAATTGGTATGAAACCCCTTCCAGTGCCAACCGACCTGGTCTTTACCGTCTCATCATGCTTTGACCGCTTAGGGAGTTTCCGTCCCGTGTGGCGGTCCTTGCCGTTGTGTATCCTTTTGTTGTGTCTAGCCATAGTTTTCCAACTCCTGTTTTTTCCATTACTCCTCGGCTGATTTCCCGTGCCTTTCGGCCATCAGCGTATAACAGATCCAACAGGGCTAGAGTTCTCCGAACACAGTTTAATTTAGACGCCGTGATACTTAAACCCCGTGAAGGGGGTCCCAAACCTTTAGCAATCAAGTCGAATATTTCATTCACATGAAATCATAATGAGTACTGACTCATTCTTTTTCATCTTCAGTGCTTTCTTCACTATCTTCAGAATCTTCAGAATCTTCCCAAATGTCATCAGTTGCATCATATTGAGTATTCGCAATTACTTCTTCCATCTGCTTGGAAATATTACCCATGCGGACATATCCTGCGACAATTAAGCCAACTGCTAGAATTACGAAGATTGCCCAAATCGGGAAAGAGGATTCTTCTTCTTTATCTGAATCAAGAAGATTGCAAATGCCATCCTCGTCATCATCTCCTGGCACATCTCCAACATCTAGATGATTAGTGCCACAATCTTTCTCCATTGAATCTGTCCAACCGTCGTTGTCATCATCTGGGTCATCGATATCACACCACATATCTTCGTCTCTATCTTGTGGGAAACTGCTTGCATCATCCTTATCGGTTCCACAGAACATCTCTTGTGAATTTGTCCAACCATCAGAATCATTGTCATCAGTTGGGAAGCTCAACGGATCTTTAGGGTCTGTACCATTTTCAATCTCAGATAAATCACTTGATTGGTCACCATCATCGTCAAAATCCTCAACCAAACCAGTTGTTGAATTTCCAAATAATTCATCGGGTAAACCATCAGAATCTGTATCTAAATATGCTGAAGCATCATCCGGGAATGCATCAGGTCCAGCCTGGCAAATCCAAGTTCCGCGAATTGTAACATCTACAGTTCCATCACAAATTCCATCACTATCAGTATCAGAAATTTTAGGGTCTGATTTTGAAATCTCCATGCTTTCATTGATGTCGGAAACACCGTCTCCGTCATCATCTTCGTCTTCGACTAAAGTAGTATTGAAACCATCTCGTACCTCATCAGGCAATCCATCACCATCGATATCAGAATCAGCAGATGGATCTGTGGGGAAGTAATCATACCCACTAGTACAAATGTCCACACTACCGTATGTTACATCGATTGGACCGTCACAAACTCCGTCACCATCTGTATCGGCTAGTAAAGGGTCAGTGTTTGGTGATGATGATTGTTCATAGTTGTCGCTTAAACCATCGTTATCGTCATCGCTATCTTCCGTCAAGAAGGTCGTTGATAGTCCTCCAAAATCATCTGGCATTGCATCTCCGTCTGTATCTAATAAGACTGAAATCGGAATTGATATTGAATCCGGCATCAATGTTGTATTTGCCCAAATTGTAACACTTCCACCACTTACAATTTCTGAAGTTACACCTGATATGGTCAAGTTTGTCGAATCGAAAATTAATCCAGTTGGAAGTTCGCCTTCCAATTCCCATGCACTAACATTTCCACCTATGTAGGTCAAACTTACAATGTCCATTGCAATATTTTCTACAAGGATTAACTCAGATTGTGAGGCAACTATTCCGAGTGGAGGAGGAGCTATTTCTATGGTAATAATGTCTGAGTCCGAGCCTTCAGAGTTGTTAGCCCATACAGTGTAAGATTGCTCAGTTTGGTTAACTGAGGGGATACCTGAGATAGTACCATTATCGAAGAATAATCCAAGAGGAAGTTGAGGATCTATACTCCATGAATCAATTAATCCACCATTGCTACTAGGAACTAAATCATCCATTCTGATGTATTGAGTTAATTCAATTGAAGGGTCTTGGTAAACAATATTTGGGGGTTCTTCGGCGATACTTATTGAAATATCAAACGAAAAATCTCCAGCAGAATTGTTACCCCACACAGTATAAGTCGTGGTTGGTTGATTGACTGTTGGCGTCCCACTTATCTCGCCGTTTGATGAATCAAAAATCAAGCCCACAGGTAATTCTGGTACAATTTCCCAAGATTCAACAACACCTCCTATATTCATTGGCGTTACATCTGGCATTTGATGCAGGCGCATCAAATTGTATCCCGGTGGTTCATAACTGAACTCAGGAGCGCCGACAATCTCAATATTTACAGTCGCTGAAGCTGATTCGAGGCTTGAGTTTGCCCAAACCGTGTATTGTGTTGTATTCTGAACAGCAAGAGGTGAGCCACTTATTCTACCATCAGTAGAATTAATTGAAAGACCGAGGGGCAATGAAGGATATACACTCCAAACTACTTCAGCAATTATTCCAGTTGAATTTTTGATAGAGTACAATTCGGACCCGTTGTCATGTTCTGCTTCGAAATAAAGTGTGCCATCAACCATCGCCATTTCGGCTTGGTCTGGATGTATCACACACGATTGAGTTGTATTGGATTGGCATAATTGTACAGTTCCATTATCGGTGCCGTCTGTCCTATACCAGTGTCTATCTGTTTCACCCGGAGTATACAGTGAGGCGTACACATAAAGTCCAGCACTAATAATCGAAACATGTTTTCCTTTCCACCCTGGTTTTACAAGACCTGGAGCAATAATATGGGTCCCATTCAGTGTTCCATCACTTTTCCATAATTTGACACCGGTTATATTGTCACCATTACTATTGACACCATTGGTCAAACCATCATCCGACCAAGCGTAAAAGTATAAATTTCCATCATGAGGATGATAAACTGCATTTCTCGGGCCGGAATTACGAGTAGTGTTGTCCGTTTTGTTCCCTGGCAAAAGATCCATTTTTATTGTGCCGTTTTCCGTGCCGTTAGTGAACCAAAGTTCCTGTCCAGTATAGCGATCACCGGAAGCGACTGTGCCTCCCCATGCTGAGAAAAATAGATTGCTGCCGGCCGCCGCCAACACATCAATAGAACCGTATGTAGTATCCGCACTGGAATTCGGCATCATTACTTCATGTGTGCCATTCGTTGTTCCATCGCTGACAAACAGTGCAATACCGTATTGGCCCCTTGCTTTGAAGTAAAATCTATCATCGGCTACTATAATTGGCCCCATACTATTTCCTGCTCCACCGGGGCGAACGTCTTTGAGCAACTGTGTGCCGTTGGTTGTACCATCTGTATACCAAATTTCTGAGCCATAAGTATTGTTATATCCTCTGAAATATACTTTACCATCAAAATAAATCGAATAAGCAACGGAACTACCAGCAGACCCTACTCTCATGTCCTTGAGCATGTACGTACCACTAGGCGTTCCATCACTTACCCACGGTTCAGCACCATGTATGTTATCATCTGCTTTGAAAATTAATTTATTGCCAATCGAAGCCATCTGATCTATTCCAGAACTACTTGTATTGTGAATATCTTTGACGAGCACTGTACCGTTGGCTGTACCATCAGACTTCCATAATTCCGTACCATGAACTCCATCATTAGCTTTGAAGAAGACGGTGTTGCCAACGACAATTGGGCTATTGATTCCGCTTCCACTAGAACCAGGTCGTATATCTTTGACAAGTACTGTGCCGTTCAAAGTGCCATCTGTCTTCCATAATTCTTCACCATGAGTCCCATCATTTGCTGCAAAAAACAATTCATTTCCCACAATTGCAAATGCATCCGGATAAGAACTCGAAGACCCGGGACGTACATCGGAAACCAATGACAAATTTTCAGGGAGTATTATCTGTCCATTCGAAGAAGGAGTATAAGAAAATGTAACATCGGACATTGGGGTATTGTTGGCTAATCTAAGTGTGGTCGAAATTGGGGAAATCGAGGGATTCAATACCAAATTATTAGATTCACTGTCTAAAATCTCGGATTCCAAAGAGCTTTTTTCCAAGAAGGAAAACTGTGTAGTTGATATTAAAATTAGCACACAGAAAAGCGATTTCAAAATCGTGTTTTGTATACTGCTCATAATCTTGCGTGTTAGTTCAACTATTTATCAAGGATTACTTCTCTCATTGTTGGAGCATAGTTCAATTGAATATAAGCACAATTCCGGATGATTTTTCAACACTATCATGATAGGTAAACCTTTCATGACAGATATGTACAGGGCGGGACATGTCACAGGTTGAACAGGCTATTGACTGGTTGAACGAACTTGACCCTTGGGCCCAGTGGGGTGTTGGAATTGTTTCTACCTTTATGGCATTAGGAATTGTTCGATTATTCATGAAAAAGGTCGTTCTTGATTTTGTTAAGAAGACCGAAGTCAAATGGGATGACATGTTGTATGCTCCTGTATCAAAGAGAGCTTATCTTTTCACATTTTTACTTGGTATTCAATTAACTATGAATTGGGTACTAGGCATTGAAGATAGTTTTGTGGAATCATTCACACCTTTCTTTGAAGCAACTTACATCATCATTTCTACCTCATTGCTTAGTGTTGCGCTAAGGATCATGATTCCAGTAATCATGGACACATTTTCAGACCCAACAAGTGTTACAGTTTCGGGAAGCAATTCGTTGATCATTTTCGTATTCCGTGCTGCGGTTTGGTTTGGAGGTCTTTACCTCGCACTATCCGAACTCGGAATTGAGTTGTTCGGTGTACTGGCGTCATTAGCTGTATTCTCGTTAATCATTGGATTGGCAATGCAGCAAACCCTAGGTAACATCGTCAACTCATTCATGCTTGCACTAGACCAACCCTTTGAAGTCGGCGACAGGATTGAAGTCGAAGGAAAAATGGGATCAGTCGTATCGGTTGGAATTCTGTCTACCAAAATCCTAACCCATGAAGAAAACCTAGTTGTTATTCCAAACAACAGCTTAGTGAACTCCACAGTAATCAACCATGCTAGAGGTGGAGGAGATGGTGTCGGTCGCAGAATTTCTCTAGTCCAAGACATAGGCGTAGGATACGATGAAGATATTTCCCACGTAAAGTACACTGTTCTACAATTAATGCGTGAATGTCCGTATGTATTGCCGAAACCCGAACCAAGAGTTCTTCTAATCGAATTAGGAGATTTCGCTAAAGTTTTCAGAATGTATGGCTGGGTTGAAGATTATTCTGATGAGTACGTTGCTCGTGACTGGTTGCTCAAGAACATCGATGAGCAGTTCAAGTCTGAAGGAATAGAAATTCCGTTCCCAACATCGGTTGAAATTTCAGGTAAAGCAAGTCCTGGCCTTAACAAGAGTCACAAGATTGCTAGCGTGAGAAAGGCACGACTTCAGATGGTCAAGGAAGATAAGCAGTTGAACAAGGAAAGGGCTGCGGCTAAGGAAGAGATCGAAGCGATTACCGAGAAGTTGAAAGATCCAGAACTGGATAAGAAGACAAAGGCATTGCTCGAAGAAGACCTTCGCGAGTTGAATAGTATTCTGAGCATGTTTGAAGCCGGTGGCGACGATTGAGGTGATTCAATGGCCCTTTCGAAATCAAATCTATCATCTGATTTGAGGTATATGCAACTTGATATTGGTCGTGAATCAGCGCTTGACTTACCCGGTGTAAATTTTACAAATTCAATCAAACACTGTGAATTCGTGAATCGAATTTCAAGCAATGAAACTGGAATGATATGTTTCCTAAAAGTTAGTTTTGATAATCCTAAGGCTTTGGAAACTAATAACCCTGCATTCGAAATCCTAGATATTATTTCGCAGGAAAGTAATTCTGCTTTGGTTAAAGCACAGACACTTGGACCACTACCAAAGATATTCTCTAACAATGAAGAAGTTTGGTGGATAAGTCCCACGTATGTCAACCGCAATGGAATGAAAATCACTCTCAGAGGAACTCGCAAAGGCATGCGCTTAGTGAGGAATGAACTATTCAAATTGGTAGGAAATGGATACAAAATAAAATTAGGCTCAGAATCGATTCATAATCCTGAATTTATCGACATGCTTCCAGATAAACAGAGAGCAGTTCTCAATAAAGCAGTAGAAATGGGTTATTACAATCGCCCAAGAGGATGTACTCAAAGAGACATCGCCAGAGAAATGAATGTCAAACAGGCTACTATCAGTGAACATCTGCAATCTGCAGAGTCGAAAATTATCAATTCACTGAGCACTTCTTAACCCTATCATAACAGGGGGTAAAGCATATGACTCGCGAGCGCGAGCGCGAGGCATGCGCCCAGTTTCACTACGCACATCCGCCCTTTTGCTAACGCTAATCATGGTACTAATGCCCATGACGCCGTTCGCAGACCAGAACTTCGAATCGAGTGACAGCAAGCCCGAAACGAATGAAACTTTGAATGAAGAAATCGTCATGAGTGCCGGAAATACCGGTAACGCTGACTCAATTGCATTCGGATTACAGTCCGGATGTGCTATTGGCGCATCCGGGAACATCAAGTGTTGGGGTGACGGTAGTGAAGGTCAACTCGGCCTGGGCAACACTCAGAACGTTGGAGATAGCGCGGATGAAACTGGCACTGATCTCCCGTTCGTAAACCTAGGAACTAATGCATCAATAGACAAGATTGTCATGGGCGAAGACCATTCTTGTGCACTATTCACAAACGGTTCAGTCAAGTGCTGGGGAGAGTCCTCAGTCCTTGGTTTGGGCTACTCATCAAGCAATGGAGGATTCGGTGACGGATACCTCGAAACTGGCGACACATTGCCATTCATGCAATTCCCTACTGGCCGACACGCAATAATGATTGAAGCTGGAAAGAGCCACACTTGTGCAGTGATGGACAACGATGACCTAATCTGCTGGGGAGACAACTCCAAGGGACAACTTGGTCTTGGCGACACTGACCATCGAGGAGATGCAACTGGCGAAATCGGAAGCAACTTCGCAGTCACAAGCGTGCCTACTGGCCGCACTATCGACAGCATGGCCTTGGGCTGGGACCACACCTGTGTTGTTTGGGATAACTACAGCGCATCCTGCTGGGGAGGCAACGACAACGGACAACTTGGATTGGATTCAACTACTGACATCGGAGACGGTGCAGCAGAGATGGGAGACAATCTGGATTTCCTTGACCTACCTGGAACCGCTAGCGCTATCACTGCAGGTGATGGATTCACTTGTGCTATCGTTGACGACAGCGGAACTGACAAAGCATTCTGCTGGGGATTGAATGATTTCGGACAACTTGGAATTGAATCTACAACAAATGTTGGAGATGGCTCTGGAAGCTCTATGTCTTCTATCAGTAATGCAGATTTGACTTACGAAGTTCAAGCAATCGATGCTGGTGAAGACCACGTTTGTGCCATTGTTAAATTTAGTTCTTACAGACCAGTTCAATGCTGGGGTAACGGAGCAGATGGAAGGCTAGGATACGGTAGCCAAGACAGTCGAGGAACTGGCCCTGGTTCCGCTAGCGGAATGGGTAGCAACCTGCCTTATGTTCGATTGAATTCAGGAAACACACACTACGCATATACAGCGACTGACATCGAAGTTGGCGCTGGAACAAGTTGCGTCATAAAGTCTCAAGGTAACAATGACATCATTTGTTGGGGAGACAACGGAATCGGGCAACTGGGTTACGGAGATACTGAAGACCGTGGAGATGGTCAAACCGATCTACCATTCATTACTGAACTCGCATTACAATTGGATGAAGAAGTCATGGACAATACTTGTGACATTCTTGCAGTGCCTGAACATAGAGATGAACTTGACAAGAGATTAGATTCGGATTCGAGTGATACTGGCGATTTGATTTCGATGGTCGAAATCCCAACCACTGGATGTCCTGCAATCGCATACTATGACTCTGGCAGTGGCAACCTCAAATTCGCTGCATACGATAACGGAATGTGGTCTGTTGAAACACTAGGTAGTGATTCAGGNGTAATCGATNTTGACNTNGTAATAGATNCAGANGGTAACCCTCACATTGTTCACATGATAAACTGGACTTCAAGCGGNACAGACAGANTTTCCTACACCACTAAAGTTNACGGAATTTGGACCGAAGATACCTTGACTGNNATGGATGGAACTGAAGAATTGTCATTATCTATTGATTCAAATGGAGACTTGAGACTTCTAACTGTCACAACNACTGAANTGGTTGAATCCACATGTTCNAGCAGTTGTTCNAGCATTTCAAANTGGGCAAACAGCAACACTTTANNNGCCNCAGNNAGCATTGTTNACTCANATGGAGNCNATTCGGTTCACATCACATCNTCNGGACTGNNTTACTCGGATTCCCTAGGAACTCCTGCTCTTGTTTCTACAGATGTTTCATCTGCNTACATGGCTGCNAGCATNGATGTNGCACCTGATGGCACAATTTCGGTTGCTCACACAAATAATGCTTACCAAACATACTATTCTTCATGTTCAAGCGCTTGTACTTCTGCATCTTCATGGAGTACAGAATTAGTATCCAATGACACCTCTAGCGAGGTAGTATTGCAATTTGATGGCGATGGAACGCCTTGGATTCTGCTTACTCACAACACAACTGGTGCAACCTTGTTCAGTTTGAACGATGGAGCATGGGATGGCCAAGCAATANCTGCATGGCCAGGNGCNNCTGATTCCTTTGGCATGATGATTAACTCTGCAGGATATGTATTCACNTCTCTTCACNTNGTTAGCGCNGGNGAATTATGGGCAGTAACTAACCCTACAGTTGCAGGNGCTGGTTTGTATGTAGATGCTGATNNAGATGGTTGGACTGGAATGCAAGAANTNTCTTGNGGAACAGACCGCATGGCNTCTTCATCCACNCCNGGTGATTTCGATGAAGATGGNCGCTGTGACNNNATGGATACTGTCAACAATNTACCTGCAGTNGGNGANTCAAGTGTTCTTACTCAAGGNGCAGACTTCGCATGTNCAATTCTTGCNAATGGAGGAATCGAATGTTGGGGTACNAATGCNTATGGTCAACTNGGAGGNTCTGNTTCTNGNGCNTCNTGGCCAACTGGCTTTGAAGCAGTGGACATAGATGCTGGAGAAAACCACGCTTGTGCACTTTCATCNGCTGGAGAGATTATGTGTTGGGGTAGAAACAACNNGGGACAGATTGGNACAGGAGCAANTTCAGCTNNAGAAAGCCCTACTGTCCTCACACTACCTAATAATCACCAAGCTGCTGACTTAGCAGTAGGTGCAAACCACAATTGNNTNACAACAACNACCAGCCAAATTTACTGNTGGGGAGANGGTGGAGATTCACAAACTGGNGANTANTNCGTCACAGATCCTTCTGCAGGATACGATGATGACTTTGAAGCAGCAACNATTGNTTCNGANTGGACANTNGAAGGTTCAGTNGGACAATTTGGTNCNCANTGGGCNCTAGACANTACCGANGCNTCTNNCGGNANNAANTCNTTCAAATCAAGCGGCCATGCCTCTTCTTCNGACATNGGNTTNTCAATAACTNGAATGTTTACAAGTGGNGCTGTTTCNTTTGATTACAAAACAGATACATGTCCTANCCTAAGCGGTTGTANTGACNGATTGTCATTCTCTATCGATGGAGTTGAAATCAATTCCTCAAAGGGACAAATGANCAATTGGNNANCATTCANCAGCANNATNACCNCNGGNATGCANNNACTNAGGTGGTCTTTCNTCAAAGATGGNTCNTCTNCAAATGATGCAATGNGNGACTATGTNGCNGTAGATNATATCCAAATTCGAACAGGATTTAGAATNGAAAGTGGAGGAGTNNTTGANTCTCCTGANATTATGAACCTNGANGCTGGCGGTCTAACCGATTCAATTGTTGCAGGAGAAAGNCANACTTGCGTAACTAACCACTTAGACGAAGTTTGGTGTATGGGTTACAACGGNGGAAGNAGNAAAATGGTTCTAGGAAATTCAAGTACCACTGCTACNAANTCTTCNTCACTNGTTAAAGTCGANATTGGCTTTGGAACCGATTCAGTACGCTCCATAACTGCNGGTTATGANACCTCTTGTGCTATCNTNGACAACAGTACACAAGCAGTATGTTGGGGACAAAGAAGCGACTGGAGTGATTCNGGNGNAACAACTAGATCTGGAGAATTACTTCTAGGTTCATCCAGTCCATCCAANAGNGGAACTGTAGTTGACTTAGGNACTGCAGGTGACCGAATTTATTCAATCNCNATGGGTGAATCTCATGCNTGTGCTATTGTTGAAAATNCAGTCGAATGTTGGGGTGTNGAAGAATCTGGTTCATTTGGACAAGGNTCTAGCACNACTNCAGCATANAGTACNCCACAGACAATTTCTGTACCTTCNGGATTNACTGCAAANCAGATTGTAATCGAGCATTCGATCGATTCAACATGTGGTGTCTTTGAAGACTCCNCTGGNNCNTCATCNGTAATTTGCTGGGGTGACGAAACTGCAGTAGGATATTCTGCTTCTAGTCCAGTTACTACACTTGCAGATTCACCGGTTGAAGATAGTAATGGCAACGAAATCATGCCTTCAGATGATTCACTCTCNCCTTATGATATCGTAGACTTGCAATCTGGTTCCTCCCACACATGCGCATTATCTCGTCAAGGATTGATTAAGTGCTGGGGAGGAAATCAACAGGCGCAATTGAGCATTCCTTTGACTTCAACACACCTTGGAGACGACATCGATGAGATGGGTGCTAATTTGCCATATATCGATTTAGGAGCAAATGTTACAGCAACACAACTGAGTGTAGGAAAATATCACAATTGTGTTATTGTGCAATCTAGCGTAGATAGTAGCATGAATGGAAAGGTCATGTGCTGGGGTTACAATCAGTACCGACAAACTCTCTACTCAGGTTCCTCTGCCAATCATGAACCTACACCGAAGATAGTCAACGCATTTGGTAACGATGTGAGNAAGATTGCAGCGGCATCTGAAGTTACTTGTGCATTGAAAACAGATGGAGAAATATATTGTATGGGCCGTAATTCAGAGCGAGCAATTTCTTCGACAAGTTACAGCGCCGGACAAGGAACTGCGACTGCNCTAGAATACTCNACNTCTGGTAAATTCGTAGATTTGTATGCNTCATCTCATAGCAACGGTGCAGTATGTGCAACTTCAGTNACTGGAGCNATCAAGTGTTGGGGTCAAGGCACATTCGTCNCTCAGACTAACTCAAATCCTGTTGTATTTTATGACTTNAATGGAATCTTAAGTTCAGATTTATCTTTTGGAAATGACTTTGCTTGTATGGTTGTAGGCACAACAACTGAACTGCACGAAACTACTTCTCCGCCGACCAATGNAGGAGATATTGTATGCTGGGGATATGGAANTTATGGACAATTAGGAACTGGTTCACAANCANATATTGGTNCCAATAATGACATACTAACTGCAAAACCAATTAATTTCAATGGAACACTAATGTCTGATGTCGAATCNGCTACGGACCACTCTTGTGCAATCTCCGATTCAGGAGAAGTGTATTGCTGGGGAAGNGGNACTTATGGCCGCCTTGGTTATGNAAATACTAACAGCTTAGGTGATAATTCAAACGAATTACCATTCCTAAACGCTGTCGATTTAGAAGGCAGTGCGAAATTACTTGCTTTAACAGAGACTTCGACTTGTGCTGCTATGCTCGACAATGAAGTCTACTGTTGGGGTTCTGGATCTAACGGAAGAACCGGTCAAGAACACACAGTCCACATTGGAGACCAATCTAACGAGATGGGAGTTAATCTCGCTCCAACCGATTTGCANATGCGNCCTACTGATTNNGATNTAGANGGCATCATTGACCACTGGGACACTGATGACGATAATGATGGAACCCTCGACGTGGATGATGATTTCAGATTAGACCCATGTGCAGTCCTCGATACTGATGACGATGGAATGCCTGATTCGATTTTTGCTGCTTGTTCAACCAATTTGATTGAAGATTTAGACGATGATAATGACAATTGGAATGATACAGATGAAGAAGCATGTATCTCAAATTCAAAAGATTCTACAAGTGTACCTCGGGATCTAGATGGCGACGGTACCTGTGACTATGTCGACACCGATGATGATGGTGATGGTTGGAGTGATGCTGACGAACAGGCTTGTGAGCGCAAGGAATGGGGAACAAGGAATGCTGCACAGGCATCCACTAGTTACGGTCAAAACTTGCATTATGATTCTGGCACAGGGATTATATTCTTACCAAATGATGCTAATCATGAGTACCAAACCGTGGGAATTGACAATTATCAAAGGTACATGAAATCTTTTGCACATTCTCCTACTATTTCACAGAACTCTGTAGCTTCAACTACTTACGGAGGTACTTCACAAACAGACTTTGATTACGAAAGTTATGGACAGGGTGCTTATATCGTGAATGACCACCAATTGTACTACTTGGAATACGGTTCTGGCACTAATTTTGCATATACGAACCCTAGTTCTAATTTAGTCCACACATTCGATGGAAATCACGATGATTATTACCATGACATTTCAATTGCACCAGACGGCACAGTGTACATGACTGCTCACGATGAAATCGTAAGTATTTCTACAAGCAATGCCGTAACTGGAATTTCGTATCCATCGGGTGTGAGCAACACTACAACAAATGCAGATTACAAGCAAATTAGTGTAGATTCAAATGGTGATGTCCATTTGCTGGCTTATCATGATTTAGCAATGCGAATTTACACTTGGATCTATGACACAAGTTCAAGTTCTTGGAATTCAGGTTTAGATGCAGGTTCGGGTTCAATAACAGATGTTGGTCCTGGTCGCTCTTCATTCACTGTTGATTCCAATGCACAACCGCATATTGCATTCATGAAAGGCTCAAGTGCTACTGACACCAATTCATTTG
>PAZU01000002.1 GCA_002715725.1 Methanobacteriota archaeon
TTGGCTCAAGCATGTTGTTATCCTTCAAGTTGGATAGTAACCATGTCTTGACCCCTTCATCAGCACACATTGCTGCATTGTCTGCAGGTACAGAAACTCCAGCAGCGCTAGCAGCATCTCTAAGTGCATCTAGTGATGGATGAACGATCAGGTAGGTGTTCTTCATGTTACGACCATCTAGTACAGCCTGCTCAACAAGTGAGCTGAGTTTGAGGTTCTCTTCTAGTGGTGCAGGAGATACATACTTTCCATTCTCCAACTTGAATTGGCTCTTTACACGGCCTGTGATAGATAGGTATCCGTCAACCATCTTTCCAAGGTCACCTGTTCTGAATCCACCATCTTCAGTCATTACTTCAGCAGTAGCTTCTGGAAGGTTCCAGTATCCTTGCATGATGTTTGGACCGTATACGATGATTTCTCCTTCGTCAGGCCTGT
Organism: Methanobacteriota archaeon; assembly: GCA_002715725.1. GTDB lineage: Archaea > Thermoplasmatota > Poseidoniia > Poseidoniales > Poseidoniaceae > MGIIa-K1. The sequence continues at coordinate 439 of PAZU01000002.1, forward strand.
CAGGGTCATCCCAAGCGCTAGTGTCGATTTCGACACGAACACCGTTCGCAGGCATACCAACAGAGTTCAGACGGGACATTCCTTTGCCCATCCAACCGTTAGCAGCAACTAGAGGGCTGGTCTCAGTGAGTCCATATCCTTCATAGCAGTTGAAACCGACTTTCTGAACGAATGAAGCAACGTCAGGGGATAATGCAGCAGCACCGGACATACAGAATCTGATGTTCCCACCGAATCTAGCACGGACCTTTGCCCAAACCAACTTGTCCCACAACTTGTCAAAGAAGCCTTTAGGTGCAACAGCGTCACACTGTACGCCAGCCTTTGCGATTCTCTTTTCTGCAGACTTCTGAGCCTTGCCAACGAAGACTTTCTTCAGACCTGTTGCGCTCTCGAATTGACTGTTAACACGGTCATAGAACTTGTTCCAAACACGAGGAACAGCCAGTAGTGCAGCAGGCTTGATTTCAATACACTCGTCTGCAATCTTTGTTAGGTCAGAGATTAGGTTGATGTGAACTCCCATTCTAAGCATCCAGTGCAGATCGAAGGTAGAACCGAAAGAGTGTGCCCATGGTAAGAACGCAGCGTTCTTGTCACCAGGGAACAACTCGAATACACCTTGTACACACAGTACGTTGGATAGAGTGTTCCAGTTGGATAGCATTACACCCTTAGGGTTACCAGTGGTCCCCGATGTGTAAATTAGAGTAGATAGGGCGCTAGGGTCATCAGCGATTTCTGCTAAGTCTTCACCTGCTCTACCGGTTTGAACAAGTTCGGTCCATGAGCGGACTTGAACTCCTTCAGGTGGTAATTTGTTAGCTGGGTCATCACCTAGTAGGATAACTCCAGATGCAGGCCATCCGTCCGCTGGAAGAGCGTCGCACAACTTGTCAAGAACCTCGGTGTTTGCAACTGCAACTACCTTAGGAGTAGAATCTGCAAGGATGTAAGCCCAGTCCTTTCCATGCTGGTGAGTGTACATTGCAGTGTATGCAGCACCTAGTGCGTTTGCACCATATGATAGCGCAGCCCACTCAACAGAGTTGTCGATAATGATTGCAACACGGTCGCCCTTTTCGACGCCAATGTCTCTCAATCCCTTTCCTACAGCAGTAGCAAGGTCACCAAATTCGTTGTATGTGAGGTGAACTCTAGCCATTCCTGGTGCAGGGATGTATCCGATACATGGAGCATCACTAAACATTTCCTGGCTTACCATTAGCATCTGGTATAATGTTCGAGGGTCATCGCCTTCCGGCTTTTCCCATTGTCTATCTGAAGGCTGTCTTGGCCAAGCTTGTTCTTTCGCCATGGCTTCATCAGATTCGGTATTTGTTATGAATGCTCTCCCAACAAAACTTTCCGAACATTGGCACGCCAATCAGCACCATCATTGCGATTTGCAAGTGGTGATGCAGGGGAAGGATGCCAACAGGTAGTAATCTCGACATCTAAGCCTTTTAGGGCTAGCAGTGCTCGCTTTTCAGCATATTTGCCTACGCCAATTACCCTACTTATTCCCATTTTTTTAACTACTTCTCTAAGGTGGTCATCACATGCTTTAAGCAACTTTTTGACAGCATTTCCACTGATTTTGTCAGGTGTGATATTTTTCCCGGTTTCTCCAAGTAATAGTAATGGGCAATGATTGACTAAAAACACGTGTTTGTGAATTTCTTCAGGAGTATTCCAAATATCTTGTAGAAGCCCCCATAGGCGAGTACCACTGATCTCTTGGCGCTCGAAATCTAGTCCTTCGATAGGACGTTTAGGGTGTCTTCCTTCAGGGTTGGTAAATTCTCCAGTAATGTTTAGGAATTCTTTGGCGATTTTAGTCGCCCCAAAAGGAACTCCGCATTGTGCCATTCCATATGGTCCCGGATTCATCCCCAGTAGCAATGTTTTGGCACCAAGATTAGAATATTGAGAAAGGTATGATTCATGATATTCCCATGCATAATTCAGCGGATTTGTAACATGCGCAAGGGATGTTTGACGTAGTATTGATTTAGTGAGAGAGTCGCATTTGTCGGACAATTTCTTAGCCGATTCTATGACTCCCATATGTTGCTTCACAAGGGTTATGGTGAAAAATCAGTCGATTGGAACGGTGTAGTTCACAACACCTACTTCGACTCGTAAATTGACGCATACGCCTAAATACACTTGTTGGCGGACTGAAGTTGATGGGAACTAAGGTCGGAATCGACGATATGGCTCTCCATTTTCCAAGATTATACATGGATATGGAGGACTTCGCTGAAATGCGAGGAGCCGATTACGGTAAATTGAACAAGGGGCTAGGTCTTGCAGCAATGGCAATACCTGATGTTCATGAAGATACAGCAACAATGGGCGCAAATGCAGTTTGCAGATTGATTGATAGAAATGGAATCGATCCTAGGAAAATTGGTCGAATATACCTCGGAACCGAATCAGCACTGGATGGCGCTAAGCCTACTGCGACATACATCGTTGACATGCTTACTCACCGCTATGGAGAGCGCTTCGGAGAAGATTGCTTTAGAGGCTGTGACGTGGTAGACATGACATTCGCATGTATTGGAGCCGTTGATGCTCTACACAATACTCTAGATTGGGTTGCAAGAGGTGGAGAAGAAGAAGACCGTATGGGAATTGTTGTTTTCTCTGACAATGCAAAGTACGATTTAGAATCCTCTGGTGAATATACTCAAGGTGCAGGAGGTGGAGCGCTTCTAGTTCGACATAATCCTCGTCTAATCGTTGTGCCAGACCGCTGGGGTGTTTCGACAACACCAGTTCACGATTTCTTCAAACCAAGAAGAGAAGTTTCAATTCAAAGCGTGATTAACCACGTTCTGCAACTAGCAGCTGAAGCAGGTGCTACAATTAGGGATGGTATGGCAGAAGCGATGATTAAGCATCTTCCAGAATCTACGGTGCGTCGCTTAGGAATATTCGCACACGGTGAAGAGAACGTGAAAGTTCACCGCGATGAGCCGGTTTTTGACGGGCAATTCTCTAACCGGTGTTACCGTGAAGCGGTTAAACAAGCATTCACTCATTTCTCTGAGAAGGCGATTGCTCAGAACCGTTTTGACCCAGAGATGGACGTCATCCTAACCGAGCAGTGGGCTAGAATCATTATGCACTTACCATATGCATTCCAAGCAAAGAGAATGTTTCCCGATGTATTCCGTCACGACAGGCAGCATCTCGAATCTTGGAAACATGTAGAATCAGAAATAGGTACTATGCCAGAAGAGTCTGACTTTGAAACCATAGATGAGTGGGAGAAAGCAATGGACGGATACCGTCGTGCCGTCTCTAAGACCGAGTCATTCAAGCAATTCGTTGAAGATAGAATTGAGAAGGGACAGAGAGCCTCTTCTCTGATTGGAAATCAGTACACAGGCTCAATTTTCCTTGCACTTATGTCAACTTTCGAAGCGGACTATGAGGAGAATGCAAACCTCGACAATGTTACTTTCGGACTATGTGGGTACGGCTCCGGTGCTAAGGCAAAAGTGTTTGAGGCTGAAGTCCAACCTACTTGGAGAGAAATTGCAAGTCGCTGGAACTTATTCGAGAGACTTGAAGGCCGAATTGCAATCGATCGTGTTACTTACGAGGCACTTCACAAAGGTTTGGCAAAGGAATCAGTTATCACTCCTAAGGGCGAGTTCGCACTTGTAGAAGTTGGCGATGAAGGCGTCGAAGAAGGAATGCGAACCTATGCTTGGGTTGGCGAATAATCAGGATAAAATCTGTGAGATATCTACTATCTCAGGAATCTGAACACCTGCTGAACTGAACCACTGGTCGATATCTTCTAGAGTTCGCCCCTTGGAAATTGCCTTCGCTCTAGTACCGATAAGATTCCAAGCACCTTTTGCAGAGATTCCAGGAATTGCTGCGAGTTGTTTTTCACTCGCAGTTCGCCAATCTAATCCTGTTTCAATTCCTGTAATCGAGCGAGCACCATGTCCTGTCACCATGATGTTGCTGTACGATTCTAGAGGTGCAAGGTAATTCATACCAACCAAGATCGGATATGCTCCAATTTGGCGACCAAATGTAATTCCTGCTTTACCGTGAATTTCATGAGAGCGAGCTTCCGGCTCAAGGTGTCTAGGAAGTCGAGTTCTTCCTTCATGAGATTCCCACCAAACATCATTCAGTATTGTCCCTGAAGGTAGCATTTCTTCCAGCAAAGGTCCATCGAACTCTTCGCGAACGGTTGTCTTGAAAGACTTGAAATCATCATCATCAATTTCTTGGAAACCTTTGCCTTCAACTTGACGAATATTGACTCTGCGTATCATATGTCCTTCATTCTTCAATTCATTTAGTAGTTTGATATTGATGTCGTAAGTTGCACTGGTTTCGCCATTTAATCCGGCTATGAAATTCAGTCCTGGCAACAGTTTAGGTAGTCCTCTCTCGCCCCGAATTCTACCATGCTTATTCACTAATCTAATAGCAGCTTTCAATTGCTTAGAATCACAATTTAACCAGTTGGCTTCATGCACTTCAGGGTCTGCAGATTCTAGGCCAAAAGAAAGCACTGCTCCGTCAGATAGAGTTTCTACAAGGGTCTTCGTAATCTCATCAGACTCTTCCAGATGCTCTGCTATAATCGATGGGTTGCCATTGTCTGTGTGAAGTATTCCTAGACGCTCATCTTCTCTAAGGCCGTGCAATAATTTTGCAATCGGTTCAGGATTAGGCCGAGGGTATTCCATGTCAACTACACCTTCTGCCATGTAGGTGTAAGTGTCAGTCATTCCACCTAGTCGTACATGTTTCACGCCCATGTCATGGGCTATTGATACCTCTTTGATGATGTCTTCAGGAGTACGCCAAATCGGAACACCTTTCTTTGGTTCAATACAGAATTTACATCCTCTTTTGAAGCGAACACAGCCTTGGTAGACTTCGACTTCGTATGTAAGGGGGCCTTCTAAATCCGGATTTTGAGTTACAGCCTTGGAACGTGCGCCTGCTTGAGCCCAAGCAGTCCACTGTTCAGCAGTTCTACGCTTGTGCTTCCATTCATTATTAGATAGGAAATATGCTAGAGTTGCATCGGTATCCTGTAATGCAAGGAACATGTTTTGTCGAAGTGGACTCCATCCTTGATGCCTCCACCCTCTAATCGCCCATCCACCACAAAGGATTGGAGTATTACCTGGTGTACCTGAGATTACCCCTTTGGTTTCACGTAGTGAAATTGGAGTTCCTCTGAGATATTTACCCGGAACAATCGCTCCAGCTAAGACGACTACTCCAAGACGATTTTCGAGAGATGGTGGATTGATTCGATAGGAATCAATGGGACAGTATTGGTAAGGAATTCCTCTTTCTTCCAAGACTCCACAGATGTAGCGAATATGGAATCCGACATACGGAGGTACACCGAACGCAGCAGGCTCATCTTCGTAGCCATCGATGATGAGCCAGGAGGCAACTCCGGACTCACTCATTTTCCCACCTCATTCCTTTCTAGGTCGGCGTTTTTTCTTCTTGGCGTCTTCTTCCTCTTCAGCAAGAGCACGCAATTCACGTGAAGATTTACCGCCAGGCTTGCCACCAGAATTTCCTTTCCTGTCACGGTTTTGAGGCTTGGAGACATCTACCTTGATATTGCGCCCCATAAAGTCAGTACCGTTGAGTTTACCAACCACTTCTTCACCCTTTGATTCAGGTTGAATAGTTACGAAAGCGAATGCTTTCTTGCGGCCGGACCTGTCGGTAGCCCACTGGACGTGAACTTTGTCACAATGGTCCTTGAAGAGTGCTGACAAGTCATCTTCACTAGCCTTGAATGGTAAGTTTCCAACATACAGCCTAGCACCTTCTGGGCGCGCTCGCTTAGGCTTCTCATCTCTTGGAGCATCTGCGTCTCTAACGCCGATTCTACGCCCCTTGATTTTCTGACCATCGAGATCTGCAATTGCTGCATCAGCCATGTTCTTTGATTCGAATGTGATGAAACCGAAACCTCTGAGGTTACCAGCATCATCTCTCATCAATGCGAAATCAGTGATTTTACCGTGCTTCTTGAACATTGCACGAACATCGTCTTCTTCGATATCTCTGGAAAGTCCGCCAACGAATAGTCTGCATCCTGGTGCTGCCTTTTGTCTGCGGCCACGGCCGCCACCTTGACCACCTTCACCTTCGAATCGGAAGTAGGTGCGCTCGCGCCCATCTTCTCGAATATCCTCTGCGATGTATGTAGCGCGTCCTGCACTTCCCTTTGCAAACAATGCTTCGGCTTCACCGCTCCAGCGTTTGCCTGCACCATTTAGAGCAGCCTTTCCAGACTCTCCGCCAAAATCATCAGCAAGAGCACGGAATGAACGTTCTCCATTTGTTCTACAGACAACGTTCCAATCTCCTTCTTTCTCGGCTTCATATGTGTCTCCACATGAAGGGCACAGAGCCCATAGAACCCCGCAATCATCATCCTCACGCATGTCTATGCGAATTACATTAGCTGCTTCGATAACCTTCGCTCGTACGATATCTCTACGGCGTAGGCCGTCAGCAGTGTTGTGTAGGAATCTGTCAGTGATTTTTGTGACATGGAATTGAGCGTATTCTTGGTCTGCCATAACCGAGCGGTTAGGTTTACCTTCAACGCTGATGATTCTAATTTCTCCGGATTTTTCATTGAGTTTGACAACTTCTCCAATCACTGTGTCGCCGACTTGAACACGCAACATTTCGTTGTATGTGTGGACACTAACCACGCCATCAATTTCACTGACAACGCCGGTCAATAGTGCGATTAGGTTGCCGTTTTCTTCAACTGTGCCCTGTCCAGGGCTTTTCTTATCTGCAGATCCAACTACAGTTCCGGGGGTGACGATTGTCGCCATATTTTCACGCTCATGTTTTGGGAATCACCCTACGGGTGACGGGAAGGGGATAGTTGAGGCGAGGGCTACTTGCTTTTGAACCCCTCTCATCGAGTGAAGCGCCAACATTTGATGGCAGTTGCACCCATTCTTGAGGAATGGTGCTGGTAGGTTGCCGGCATTCTAAACTCTCCTTCAAGGATAACTTCCCCCTCTGGCAGATGGGTTGCTGCAGCACTATGCATCATGTGAACAATAGGTGCACACTGTATTGCTGCATCGATAAAAACACGGTCAGCACCATGGGTCTGAACGCCCCAAGGTGGGTTGGAAATCACAATATCAACTTCGGGAAGTTCTACCTCACCAACTCTACCGATTATTGTTTTACCAAGTTTTTCACATAGAGCTGCGGCTTCTTTGTCACATTCGACAAATGTTACTTCTGCTCCCAGTAGTTGTGCTCCATGACCAAGAATACCATTTCCTGCTCCTAAATCTAGTACAGTTTTGCCATTTAATCCGTCATGAGCATCAATTCGAGATAGCCACATAGCCGCTAAATCGCCTTCTGTTTGATACTGTTCTAAATCTACGCTATTACATGGATGTGTAGGTAACTTCGATAGAGAAATCGCCAGATGGCGAAGTTTCACTTTAATCACCAACGTTGTTGGTTTTGTTGCTGACCGTAATTTGCCTGCTGCATTTGTTGCATCTGGAATCTAATGGCCTCTGCTTCCATACGCAATCTGGCAATTAACTCTTGACTAGGCTGCTGGCTTCCACAAAATCGGCAGAATCTTGTTCCATCAGCTAGCATTTGTCCGCAGGTTGTACAGAATGCCATATTTATCCCAATCCTAACTCGTCCTTGAACCCTCGCATTCAACTAACCATCTGCATGAATACTGGCCATGTTTCGAAATTTTGCGCTAATGCACGCTCAGTAATCTCTTCTAGTCGAGGGTCAGTCATCATATCTGAAGGATCTACACCTGTATCCAATAATTCCTGAATCAATGCCCTGAACTCTCTTTCAATCGGTGATGTATTATCGATTTCAGATTCTCCTGTTGGCAAAGGAATACTCTCTTCAGCAACAGCAGGTGGTAGTGTTTCAGCAGACTTTTCGCTACCAGGTAATGCAACCTGTTCAGCCTCTTCTGTTGTAGGCAAAGCGACTTGAGTTGCTTCTTCCGGTATCATCTCGGTGATGAAAGCCTCTTCCAATTTCGATGTTGAATCATCGCTCTCAATTGAGGAATCTAAATCTGGAGTGGGCTCAACGATTGGGACTTCTACAATTTCAGGCTCAGGCTTCGCCAAACCAACTCCCAATATTTCGGCTTGCTGTTTTGCTAATTCTGCGGCCTGTTTTCTGGGTAGGGAAACGAATGCTTTGCCAACAAGTGCATGCACAGGATAAGGTAGGAAATATTTCTCTAGCGCAGGTAGGCTTGGGTGCCTAAAGCACAAGATTGAGTGCTTCTCGAACGGTCTTTGGTTCGGAATATCCAGTGAGAATGGCACAGGCGAGATTTCCACGGTGCTACGTAACCATCCTTCCTGAGTTACCAATTGCTGCATCCATGGGCCCATGTCTGCGTTTGCGATGTTAACAAATTGGAATGATGCAGAACGAGGGTCAAATCCTTGGTCACTGATTAGTTCAGCTTCTGCTCTTGGCCGATGAAAGATTCCCATTACAGGTTGACCGTGGTCGATCATATCACCGTGCAGTTCCAACAATTTCCTTTCTTTGCGAGGACACAATAGCATGACTTCTAGTCTAGCAGCATTACCATCCCAGATTTCTTGCCATCGAGAATTAGCCTCATCTTTTAATTGTTGAAAGGTCATATTCGGAATCATTGCTGTGACACCCATGCGACCACCAAACAGCGAGTAGAGGTCGACTATTTGGTGATGTAGGATTCGGTGACCGCAAATTCAGCCAGTAGAATTACTCCACCAGCAGCACCCCGAACTGTGTTGTGGGAAAGTGCATCGAATCGAATTATATTATCATCAACACGAATATTTCCAACGGTTGTAGTCATGCCATTTCCTGCCCATAGATGCTCCTCTCTAGTTGGTTTTTTATCGATTATGTTGTTGACTAAATCTGGCGATGAAGGTAGATTTAGGCTCGGGATTTGCATCAACCTTTGTACCTCTTCTAAGGAGGTTTTTCTGCTAACTTCAACCCCGCATGAAACGAAATGACCGTCCTTTTCAGAAACTCGATTACAGGACGCAATTACTGGAATATCCATGCCCAGAAGATATTTCAATTCCGCAATCAGTTTCTCTTCCTCGCCAGGAATTAGCGGGTTAACATCACCAGAAAGTGCGTCTTCATCAAACAATAATCTCCATCCTGCGCCGGATAAGGCTTGACGAGTATGAATTGTAACAGAAATAATACCTAGGTCTTTCAAGCCGATTATTGGTGTTACAACTGGCACTACAGTACAGTTTGTTGCACACGCATGTCCATCATAGGAGTGCATATCTTCAGGATTGACCTCGGGAATTACCAATGGAATTCCAGCAATTCTTCGGAATGTGCTAGCGTTTGAAAAGACATGAATACCTCTTGCAACCAATGAAGGCTCAACAACTTCGGCTACATTGTTAGGTAGTGCAGAGAATGCAATATCTACGTCTGGAATATCACTCATTGAACAAATTAGAATATCATATCGTGGCCTAGGAGTTTCCAATCTCCATTCGATCTCTTCATGCATTAATCCTACCGAATTAGGAGACCCAGCGATTGCGACAACCCTGAACATAGGGTGGTCATACAACAAATCCTGAAGCCTTTGACCTACTAAGCCACTGGCTCCCAGAATCGCCACATTGTATCGGCTCGTCATTGCTCCTCATGTGGCGTGGGGAAGATTCTCCTTATGATGAGTTTCCTTGCTATGGATGTTCCATCTCTGATGCTCCCAAGTTTGGCTTCACCAACTCTCTTCGAGTAAGTGATAGGTACATGAGTAATTGGAATGTTTTGATAAGCACAAGAAGTGTACATTTCTGCTTCTATTTCGAACCTCATACTATTCAGTTGTAAGCGCTCAAGTGCTCCCCTCGAAAATGCCCAAAATCCAGAGCACAGGTCGTTGACAGTTTTACCATGCAGTGCTACGGCGAGCCAGGTCAGTAATTGGTTTCCGATCCAGTTAGTACTGGTCATTGCATCGGGTTGTAAATTACCGTGTAATCTATCTCCAATCGCAATTCCATTTTTGGGAATTGAATCTACCATCTTGGTGATTTCTTCAGGGTGATATGTTCCGTCGCAATCCAACATCACCAATTCATCATCACCTAATTCAAGGAATTTCTTGAAACCTTGGCGCATGCCAGCGCCCTTTCCTTCACCCCATTGTTGGATGACATCGCAGCCTAATTCTTCAGCGACTTTTACTGTGTTATCTTTGGAGCCTCCGTCGACAACCACAACTCGTGTGGAGTAGCCTCTTTGCTTCAATTCTTCAATGGGAATACGGGAGTAAACATCTCGCAAAGCACCCTCTTCATCAAGGGTTGGAAGCATGATGAATAGGTTTGTCACAGTCCTACGATTGCCTATTCATTGTAGTGTCTTTCGCTTATTCTCAAGCAAGATGTACGATTTCTATCCAATGAACTCGGATTCCGGTTTGGTCGAATAATGCATCTCCTCTTCCCGATGCGCCAAGAGGATTAATCCAAAACTCAGCCTCACTGTTTATTTTGATTTCAAATCCTCCTCCACCTGCATAAGTGCAAGTATTGTACCATCCAGAACCACTAATTTCCCTAGAGTTGATTGTTGCTGAAACATCGCCTACGAATTCGGTCATGATACAGATTTCATACGCTTGGCTTTCATTGACTTCGAAGCTATGTGTGCCTTCTGTGAGATACAGTTTTTCGTCACCTAGGTTGAATGGGTCTCTTTCGCGAAGTGATGCCCATGGGTCTGGCCGCATGTTATCTCCTGTAACAGGTATGAACTGTGATGTCATCATATCATCTTCCAAGACATAAATCACTGAGCCTCCGCTAGACCAGATCTGTTGCCAATGTATTGATGCCTGAATGTATTGCATCATCACGCCTTTAGGCGAGGCAATAGCATGAGTAATTCCTAATTCTTGGAGTCGCTCAATGTCATCGTATGTTATTGCAGACGTAGCTGCATTTTGAATAGAATGTTCTTGTTTGAGAATTCCGAGCGTGGGCACTGCTGTAATTCCGATATGTTCGGGAACCGAATAGATGTGCCCCCAATGTTCGTTTTCAGTGTAAACAATTGAGCCTTCAGGTAGATTTTCTAAGGCACCAAATAGTGCTGTATCGCCATCAGAAATTGCATGTAATTCGTCGTGATGTGATAACTCTGATAGAGCGCTATGTGCAAGCCCGCAAAGTAACAGTGTTGTGATCATAACTGCTCTACCTCCATCAGAAGAAACACCTCCTTCAATCCGTGACAATCGCATACCTACTAATGCTGCGAGCGGAATGTGGAATGCATGCATACTCATTGAATAAAGAGCATAAGAGAGCATTGAAAGTATAGCAATACCGCTTAATCCTTCAAACAAGTGAATTGATGAAAGAGCCCAATTAAATCCAAACCACAAGGCCAATGTCATTGCTTTGCTGTCATCTCTCATCGTCCAGGTTGCCCATATTGCAAGAGGCAGCAATAGCCCAGAATACATCAGCATTGGCGCTCCACCTTGCCATCCGTATTCTGCAAATACTGCTTTCCCATCAAAGACAGGAGATAGTGCTAGAACAACTAAGAGAATAGCAAGAACGAGAATTATCGACTGGATTCTATCTGTTATTGTAAATGTCTCTCGCTTGGACATAATCAATTGTGCCAAAACCAAAGTTGCGAGATAAATCAGTCCTGTGGGATGAATCATGGCTACGATTAGAGCAGTGATCGCTATCAAATTCCATCGTAGTCTTTCACCAAACGTCATCAGGATTACAATCAAACCAAGTTGACTAGCAACCGTAGGGAATCCCGAATCTAGATTTTTTGCGAATAAAGCAGGTGCAAGCAATATCGCCATAATTGTCCAATGGCCACAACCCATTTTTTCTCCGACCGCAGCAATACCAAGTAGCAATGCTACGAAGCACATTACTCCTAGCCAAAACACTCCAAGATAGGACGCAGTTCCTAGCCAGGCGGCTAACATAGGGAATGCTGGTGGATACAACCATTCTCCAATTGAAGGTTCAGCGAGAATAAATCCTCCAGTTCTTGAAATTGAATCTGCTAAAGATGCGAACCCAATCCAATCTACACCCATTGGCCGCATGTAAGAAAGCGGGGTCAGAGCAATGAAACACCCGATAGTCGTGAAAATCCAGAACCATGGACTACGTTCAATATTGACTTGCTTAGGTTCGGGGTTAATTTCGACTCTAATCGCTATAATAGCAGCAATATTTGCTAGAATCAATAGATTCGTCAGCGTTTCTAAACTCCATTCCATGATGAAAGAAAATCCTGCAAGGCCGAGACATGCTAGTAAACCAAATGCTGGACTTAGCATTAGATGCCTCTTCCAATCTCCTTCACCATCAATACGACGAGCGACAGCTAAGCCTGGAAGAATCGCCACTTCCAAGCCTAGAGACATAGGTTCGCCTAGCCCTTCTAGCCTTCAAACCTATTTGCGAAGAATGATGAATCATAGCCGTTTGGAAGTAACATGGCTGAAGTCATTATCCTACCCGAGGAGTACTGGGTGTTTGATTTCACCAAGGGAGAAGATCCAGATTTCAAATGCCCATTTCCTTACCAAATCGGCAGATATGATGAGATTCGACCTGGGATGTATACTCAGGAGTTATTCGGTGGCGAGCGAGATTTACATGTTGGCATAGATATTGGGGCTCCGGTAGGCGAACCTGTTCATGCATTCTCGAAAGGAGTTGTTCATTCACTAGGCATCAATGACGAGGATGGTTCATACGGACCTACAATTATCATCAAGCATGAATTTGAGGGTAGGCCAATTTGGGCACTGTATGGGCACTTGTCGTTGGAATCATTAGACATGGTGCAGGATGGAATGGAAATCGCTGAAGGCCAAGTTATCGCTACAGTTGGCGATAAGAGCGTTAATGGCGGCTGGGACCCACACCTTCATTTCCAACTTTCTTGGGAAGAACCTGAAGTAAATGATATGCCAGGAGTTGTGGCTAGAAAGGATAGGGAATGGGCACTGGAAAAGTACCCGGACCCTAGATTAGTTCTAGGGCCAATTTACTGATTCATCTGAGCCAAGTATTCTTTCAGAGAAATAATCGGTTCAATTGCGGAAGGGTCTTTTCCATGCAATAAAGCAAGAGCAATAGATAGCCAGTCAGTCATAATGCACAGGTGTAAAAGACTCTCAAGTAATGTTTCACCATCACCATGAATTTTCCATGCTAATTCCGTAGGGCAGTTGGAGACAAACCAATCCATTCTCTGCCTTACACGAGGATGCATACCTTCCCAAGACAGGAAGAGTAGTGCCTGTTCCGCTGCTTCAGGGTCTTGGTCATCACCGACTCCACCCCAAGCGACCGCTTCATTGTGGTTCATCTCAGGAATTGCTCCAATCCTAGCAAATCTTGCCGAGTTTTCGTTTAATTGATTCTTGAAACGATTTATTGCAGGCATCAATTCATTCGGCCCTAGAATCGCAATTGGATTTTGCATCAAATTGAGGGCAAGGCTTGCAACATCACCTTCTGGATAGGTGATAATATCGTTATCCTCAACAGCAACCTGTAAGCGTTCTAATGCTTGCTCAGTGATTTCGGTTTGTAGAATTCCGATTTCCACAAGGAATGCTAATTGCCTAGAGAAAATGTGACCGAACGCAGACCTTGGAGGCTGTCCGGATGGACATGAGATAAGGTGAACGCTGTCCGATAGTTCGCACATTCCAGACAATTCTCCTCCACTAGAAATCACGACGATAGTCGCTCCATGTTCTATTGCAAACTGGCATGCTTCAAGGGTCTCCTCGGTGTTTCCAGAATAGGAAGTTGCGATAATTAGCCAATCGGGAGTCCACCAATTTGGTAGATCATAATCTCGATGACACCGGACGGGAACTGCACCGCTTTCATCACATAACACCGAAAGGAAATCTCCACCAGCTGCTGAGCCACCCATGCCTAAGCATAGTACTCCAGTCCAACCTGTGTCGATTTGGTCGAGCCAAGGAAGAAGTTCTCTATTGACCGATTCTCTGCCAACCCGAATATCGTTTACAAATGCGCGAGTGAATTTGATCATATCTTGCTTGTCAAGTGCAGTTGCAAGACGGATTATGCCTTCTTCCATTTCACTCACCGTCCATCCCTAATCTCGGTAAGCAAATCCATTCACCATCAATTCTTGCCAACAATAGTTTCCTTCCAGGCACATGTTCGAATGGTAGTCGAACTGCGTTCATCTTCCAATCATTGGGATCTAAGAATTCTGCCACAGAAGCATCCTCGTTAATCGGTTCGATATAGGTGAATTCATGTTTTCGTGACACTACATTCGCATTTTCTAGGTCTCTCCAAGTTGCACCAGTACGTTCTCTTCTCTCTATTTTCTCGAGAATAGCGCCTTCGCCAGTCCATGTAGATGGGCGCCACAATTCTCCTCTCCATCTAATGACATCACCTAGTTCATATCCTGGTTTACGGTAAAGCAAGGTCAGCCTCGTTAGGTCAACCCCGTCCTTTCTTCCGACCACCGATGTAGTAGTAGTAATTTGACCGCCATGCTGTGAAATTAAATGCCTGCCCCACGCTCTAGCTAACGCCTTTGAACCAAGAACAACATCGTATCCACCAGTTACAGGACCTTCATTCGTAATGAAAAACATCGGGTCATCCGGCATCTCTGCTAACAAATCATCTAGCGTTGTTCGCAATGTTTGGAATTCCTCTTCAGATAGCCGGCGGGCACTGGACCTCAACTGAACTGTTGCTTCGAAATAATTGCCAGCTCGCCTAGTGCAAGTTAGGCATACTCCGTTTGACATTCTTGCCCGCATAGTATGCTTTTCAGTGTATAGCAAGTCATCGATTACGCCTTCGATTTCTAGATGAATCAAAGTGTGTCTTCCATCTACTTCTTGCGCCATTAAACCTAATTCTAAGTCTTCGATTTCAGAGTGGAATTCGACGTTTCTTTGGACCAATTCGTGCCATAAGTCCTCTGGATCAACATGGCTCCACTTGCCTTGAAACTCTATGATTCCACAACGTGCACATCTAGTCCATGGCACATTTTTGGGAACTTTAGCCAAAGTTACTCTTTCTCGAGTACACTTCTCACACATTCTGCCAGAGAATAATGGAGGTTCCGCTCCACAAACTAGACAGAATTCTCCTCCGAGGTCCATGTTCCCACCTCAATCACTCATTATCTTCAACAAGAACATTGTCAGGAGTATTTGCTTCAATATTTTCAGAATAGTTTTGTCCGTTCATAGCTTTCTCTAAAGAATCGATTTTCTCTTGCAAGGATTTAGAGCGAGCAAACACTGTCCAAGTCCATAAAGCGAGGCCGCCAATCATACAGATGTAGGCTACGGTTAGGTATGTTTGGTCGCTCATCTTAACCTCTCCTCGTATTGGCTTTGCAAGTCTTCGAGACGCATTTCTAATTTAGTTAGTCTCATTCCAGCCATGACATAACCTACAGTTAGTATGGTAAATGATATTGCGCCGAGGAATAAAACCATGCTCATGTCTGAGTTAAGTGAACCATCTGATGTTGCTATTACAGGTCCAGGATGGCGAATTTGCCAAAGTCTTGTTGCGACATATGTTATCGGCACCAAAACGAACCCATACATTCCAAATGCTGCGAAGGTATCTCTTGTTTCTACCCCGTCAGGTTGAGAGCGGCGCCCTAATACCAAGTAAAGTGAAAGTAGAGTTAGCAAAGCGAATGTGTTGAGTCGAACATCTGTCCAATCCCATGGCACTCCCCATTCAGCAGCGCCCCAAATACATCCAGAAGTGATGCAAATCAAACCTGTTGCTAGACCAGCCTCACTGCTAGCAACATGTAAGCGCCAAGCCCATTCACTGCGTTTGAAGAACCAATAACTCGAACCGATAAAGAGCATTCCAAAGGCAATCATTGCAGCCCAAGCGCTAGGTACGTGCCAGTAGAAAATACGCTGCGCTTCAGGAGCTTTGAATGCACTAATTGACACCGAAGGTGCCCACATCATTCCTAACCACAAAGTTAGGGCGGCGCCGGCAAACCCTAGCATTGCTGCAACCTCCCCCTTGATGTTCATGATTAAAGCCCGTAAGGCTCACATCTTCAATGTTCATGCTGATAGAGTGTCAACAACTAGTGCCCAAGGCAGAATTAAAATCGGGGTTAACAATCTAATCATCACAGCATTCGGCCTTGATAATCGTAGTGTTGCGTGGCTAAGTAGTCCGACAATTGATTCTGTCACAGCACCTAAAGTTGCTCCTGCAACAATAAGTTGCCAATCAATCTCCGTAGTAATCATAGATGCCAATGCAGTGATTGCGCCGCATAGAATTAATGAGTGAACAATTGCATTAGGGGGAATTGCAGATTTTGTATTCCACCAAGCATAAGCACGATTTTCCATGGCCAAACGATGAACCGGGTTTCCGCACAAACCCGCTGCTAGTGCAGGAGCTAGGATGAATGCAGTTAGCGTACGGCCTTCTAATTGAGATGGATCTAGAAGTGCCAGCATTGCACCAAGAGTAAGAAGGCCTGCAATTCCGTTGTTTGCCAATCCTGATAGTGTTCTCAAGTTTAGCCGATGGCCGATGTTTACTGCCCTTTTTTCTCCTTTTTCAAACAAACTGAATTTACCCGGTTTGGTTTCGTTATCTTCTTCTTCGAATGGGAATCGAATAACTCTATCAGATGCTGCAACGATTCTAGAGTCGTGGCTTGCAACCAAAATTGAATGGCCTCCAGCAGCGAGGTTACGAAGGGTTTTGGCTAATCTTTCTACTGAATCATCATCCAATCCACTATCGGCTTCATCAAGTAAAATCGCAACAGGTTCTGTAGAAATCATCGCTGGAATTAGGCCACTTAGGAGTGCAACTCTTCTTCTCTGACCGCCTGAAAGCATCGCAACTCTGTCATGGATTCTGTGGTCAAGACCCCATGCTTTGAGCAAGGGTGCGATTTCAAAATCATGTCCTGCAGCATCGAGAATCCTCTCGCCTACCAATTCATCGCCCATCACACAATCATCTTGCAAACATAGGCCGAAATTGGTGCGCCCCCTACGGCCTTCAGAATCACGAATTAATTGTCCAGATATTGTAGAGTTACCATTTTCCAAGGAAATCAGTCCTGCTGCGGATTCAATTACGGTTGATTTACCACAACCGTTGTCGCCGTAAAGGCATACAACTTCGCCGCTATCAATCGAAAGTGACCATCTATCTAAGACCTTACTCCGTCCGCGAAGAACGGTGATTTCGGATAAGTCGATGATGCCCATCAAGCCGAGCGAGCAACCGCATTGCCTTCAAGCCGACGCCTCTTCCGCCTGTACATGGAGGAGATATTGTTCGCGCTTTGGGTGGCAGCAATTATCGGTCCTCTGGCATGGTCTTGGTATCATAAAGCGTCGATTGCAATGGCGATGACACTTTCACTACTTTTCGGATATATCGTACAGTTAATCTGGGGTTGGACATTGGATTCGTCACAATTGTCCGAGTTGTATTTACGAGTTGTAATGATACCCGCTCTAGTTGAGAATGGACATGTTCACACCCTGATTACAAGCGGATTTGTCCACTCTTGGAATAGCCCACTTCATGTTTTAGGAAATATCGTGATAATCGCATTGGTTGGCATACCTCTTGAGGACAGATTAGGTCGTGGTAAATGGCTGGTTTCCTATGCCATTGGATTACTTGGTGGTTCAATCGCTTGGACCCTCGCTAATGGCGGCTCCTACACTCCCGCCCTAGGGGCGTCTGGTGCGGCGTTTGGAATCCTAGGCGCATACCTTTGCGGATGGCCTCAAGACGAGGTATATTTCCCAATGATTTTGATTAGAAAATGGCCTGTTCAATTTATCGCTTTATTCTACTTCGGTTTTGAGATTTACAAAGCCTGGCAAGTCTATGGTTTGTCACAAGCCAGCCATGTTGCACACATCGCTCACTTTGGTGGATTTATCTTGGCATATGCTACTTTGCCGATTTTGAAGAAGAATCTTGAATGGGAAGGTGAAATAGAGATAGGGGAAATCACTGCTGAAAACCCATTCGAAGGAGTTGATGATCTTGTCAAGAGGCTTCACGATGAAGGGGATGAAAAAGAGACACGTCAAGCTTGGTTAGAAGAAATTGCAGAACGTGCAAAATGTCCTGTTTGCGGCGGAAAGTTGCATCTGAAAAAAATGCGCATCCGATGTGAATCTGAGTCCTCACATGTTGCCTGGCCTTGAGTCCCGTAGGGACTCGGATTCACCCAAGGTTCATGTGTTATGCAATCCGCCCGTAGGGCGGGTTGAGTACGATGAGAGGATTAAAAGCACTACTTCTGGCTACAGTTTTCCTCATTGCAGATATGTCTGCACTTGCTTCCGCAACGCCTTTTCAAGAGGATAAAATCGAAGAAGAAACAGTGGACAGAATGCCTTTCCGTGGAGATAAATTCTCAACTGAAGATTATGGTTGGTGGTTTGCATACGGGCCAGATTTGAACTTTGATGGCATGGATGACCGACTCGAGCAAGTCATCGCAGGAGAAGAATCTCAGTCTACAACCGCAATAATTGGCGCAGATGGTAGGAAAACTGTTGCAATTGTTGTGGATTATGCATGGCACCCTGGCCAAGAAGAAATCGATGATTTAGTCGCTATACTGCGGAGTCACGGTTGGGAAGCTGACGGCTCATGGTTCCAAATAATGGATTCAATCGATTCAATTGTTGTTGACCATGTTCCCGTGAGTGCATTGCTAGAAATCCATGCAATTGAATCGGTAGTAGTCGTAGAAATGCAGAATGTAATGTATCCTACACTCGAGAACGCTAACCCTGCAAGTAGAATCCAACCTTCAGATGTTTATTCTGGTACACTGTATGATCGAGGGTATGATGGTGAAGGAGTGGTTATCGCTGTATTGGACAGTGGTGTCGATAATGAACATCGCGCCCTGAATGATTTCGATGACCAAGACGACGAGCCTGATTTAGATCCTAATTCCTATGATGACCAAAAGTGGGTTGCAGGTTATGATGCAACCTCGCAAGCATCCAATCCAGATGGTTCACAAGACCCTGATGACGGCCAAGGCCATGGCACTCACGTTGCTGGAATCGCTTTAGGAACAGGGGACTCTTCTCGGGTTCACATCGGTGCTGCACCGGGTGCTTTCCTGGTCGATGTCAAAGTTCTAACAGATAGCGGTGGTACAAATTCACAAAACTCCTTGAATGGTATTCAATGGATGATAAATAACAAAGATACAGATTGGGGCAATGGTGCCAAAGGTATCCAAATTGGTCAGATGTCATTCGGTTCAATTGGAAATCCAATTAATCAAGACAATGGTGACAATGGAACTGGTGCTGAAGCACGATTGGTAAACAATGCAACATACGACCACGACATATCTTGTGTTGTTGCAGCAGGCAATGATGGAATTCAAAGAATCGCATCACCTGGAAGTGCAGATGGAGCAATTACAATCGGTTCTGCAGACAACGCAGATACCATCAACAGAACCGATGATTTCATGGCTTCTTACTCCAACTCTGGCCCTCGTGTTAGCGATAATGATGACGATGATTGGGATGAGTTGAAACCAGATTTGACTGCTTATGGAAGTGGAATATATTCTGCTTCAGCTGCGACTGGAACGTCTTTCCCCGGAACTCCGAGACCTACTGCTGATGATGCGTATGAATCAAAAGATGGGACTTCGATGGCAACACCGATTGTTTCCGGAGTAGTCGCAATGATGTTACAAGCAGACTCAAGCCTCAAGCCTACGGAAATCAAAGATATTCTTCGCAACTCTAGCGAAGTTAAAGGAAGCCCTTCAGCGAGTGATGTTTCTAATAGATGGAATGATGAATGGGGATTCGGATTACTAGATGCTTCTTGCGCAGTAGACATGGCTCTAGGACGTTCTTGCACACCTCTGACTGGAGGCGGCGGCGTAATCGTTGTGCCACCTCCTAATGCCTCTGAAGAAGGAATCACATTCAACAGCCCGGATAACGGGACATGGTGGATGACTGGCGACCTAGTCCAAATGGAAGGCGACATTATCGATGATACTGGACCATGGAATAGCATTAGTGTAAGAATAACTCAATACTACGAAGAGAAGGACGAAGAAGTTCTCATGGATTGGACTCAGGCAGTGGTAGAGAACGATAGTTGGTCCTTCACGGAAATGATTCCAGATGATTGGTATGACGCTGAAGAAACAGCGGTGGTAATCGAAGCACAAGCAGTAGGCAATGGAGAGTTAGTATCCAATGCTGCCAACTGGGTTAGAATTGGAAGAATGATCGCCTCCTTCGGCTCTCCATCCTCTGGTTCTGTTCTGACAGATACTGTGACTTTCACCGGAACTGCTCAAGGAATTGAACCAAGTGAGTTGCATTACAGAGTAGATTCCGGAGATTGGAATGTGGCTCATACATTTGATGAAGAAGATTACGAGACTCAGGATTGGTCATTCACATGGGATTCAACTGAAGTTGATGATGGCTCACACAAGATATCCATCAAATTGGTCAACATGAGCGGAATAGAATCCGATATTGTCCGTCGAACATTTACCATTGATAACATGCCTGCAGCACCAGAGTTAAGGTTCCAGAGTACTGTTCAGATTTATGACCAGGATTTGCCTGCAAGTAAAGCAGTTGCAGGAACAATATTGGAAATTCACTTCAGTGTAGTAAATACTGGAGATTTAGATGCTACAGATTTACACTTGAAACTCGATGCGCCCGGTAGTGAATCAAACACATATCCTAGCGAAGGCAAACTTCCTAGACTCGAACAAGGCGAGACAGTTTCGGTAATTCTTTGGTGGTGGGCAACCGTTCCAGGAACTCATGATGTCACCATTCAAATCGATCCTAATGGATTAATGAATGATGATGAGAGTGATAATGAATATACTTTCCAGTTTGAGATTGAAGAAAGGCCACTAGAACCAACTTTACGATTCCTAACTAGTGCAGTAACAACTTCGTCAAGTATTCCACAACCTAGTACGGAGGGCAAAGCAAATCCTTACTCAATCAATGTTAGAGTTGACAATTTGGGTAGAACTGAAGCCACTGACATAAAGATGACATTGTACACTTGGCAAGAAGCTGGCTGGGTTGAAACGGGGACGCAGACTTTGCGCCTGATACTTGGCTCAGATAGTTCATCTGGCAGTGCTACAGCACAGTTTTCACATACTCACTATGAGATTGGAGTTGTCAAGCACAGAGTGGTCCTTGAAGGAAACGGAGTTGACGCACAATTCTCTGAACTCAGGTTCAAAGTAGTCGTGGATGAATATTCGGCTGGTTCGAAGACCGGACTCACTCTTTCAGAAGGAGAAGCCGTGCTTGGTTTCGTAGGAATTCCTTCCAGTGCAGATAGTGATGACGGTGGGGGATTACTATTCACTACAAAGGATGGAGAATTGCATGCTAGAACTCTCACTTCTGGTTTCTCTATGCCGGGTGATACTTTGGTAGAATCAAACTGGGCAGGAGAATTTGCATTTGTATTGAGAGATGATTACAGAGTGCAAATGGCTTGGACAAAGAGATTTACAGATCAACAAGGATATACAATGACCGATGTTGGAATGGCAAGTATTGGAATTCTTGGAGATAAGAGCAGCACTTCTTCACACCTGAATCCTCTGAAACAATCTGAGGGCAGTTACTGGGGCTTTGACATGGCGGTCAAAGGAGAAGAAATCGTTTTGGCAGGTTACCACCGCGATATTCTGACTGGTGGTTCTTGGAACGATGTAACCAATGTATTCATGCTTCACAGTAATGATGTGAGTTCATCGAGTTGGACAACCAAGATGAATGTCCTTTCTGATATCGATATCAAACCGCAGGACGGAGATGCTCTTGCAGTAGGCATCGGCGAGGAGATTCACCTTCTCTATCAAGCGATGCGTGACGATGTTACCGGAATTGAACGTGTAGGTCTATTCTATGCCCATGGAGTAATTTCCCAGACACCATTCAATTTCCAAGCGCCTGCTGGAGATGATGCGAGTATGGCTGAGATGATGGTGGTCGAACACAAGGGTGATGATGTTCTAGTGGCAGCTTGGATAGAAGGCAGTGGCCGTTCATCAGAGATAATTAGCGTCGTTCAAGATTCAATTTGGTCCGTAGAGGAATATAGCAATCTTTCCGCCCCAGGTGCGTCTAAGATTGTAATGATGCATACCTCTGAAGATGAAATCAAGGTATACCATGATGAGATTGGAGTCCTAGGACCTGTAACAAGATATGGTTTGTACAATATAGGTGATTCAGAAATTGGCTTATCCAATCTAATCGCAAAAGGAAATGTGGTCGGAGCAGGAAGTATTGGTGAAGATGCTATTGTGATTATGTCCTCTCCTTCAGGCCTGATTAGTGGAATGAAAATTGCTAACATTAATCCAAGCGATACTGGTGACGATGATGGAGGAATCCTAGATCTCATTTTGAGCCCACTGCCCGGTGATACTCGTGAAGATAAGATGATGGCACTAGGAGCGATTGGTGGATTCTTATTAATCCTGTTTTTGTCAGTAATAGTTGTACTTCGCCGCTCTCATCGTGAAGAAGAAGAGTTGGAGGTTTCTGCTGAAACCGGTGACCTTGAGTTACTTGTTGAAACTGAAGAGGACGATGGACCTCTAGTTGCAATCGATTCGGATGGCGAATCAGAATTGGTGGTTTCAACTGGTAGTACTCCGACTGTCGTCCTTGAAGATGAAGAAGAAATTGAGCAATCTTTGACTGAAGAACTCGAAGCTAAAGTTGAGGCTGGAAATGCTTCCAAGCGTCTAGAAAGAAGGATGAAGAGAAAGAATGACAGAGAGGCAAAAGAAATATTTGAAAATCTGTCGAAGAATCTACCGCCTATCCCTCCTCCTGGTGAATTGCCTCCTTTGCCACTACCTAAGTTAGAGGATTTGCCACCATTACCGGCGCTTCCTGCGCCAGGTGAATTGCCAATGCCGCCAGCACCGGGAATGTTACCTCCATTGCCGGGAATTCCAGCACCACAGAAGACGGTAACATGCTCTGCTTGTGGTTCTAATATTACTGTCAAAGACATGACTTTACGAAGAATGGACTGCCCAGTCTGTTCTGAAGTAATTAACATGTGAGGATTATTCATGTGTGGAATTTTTGGCTTCATCGGCAATAGAGCCGCAGCCCCGTTATTGGTTGAAGGCTTGAGACGCCTAGAGTACAGAGGATACGATTCTTCGGGTATTGTTGTGAAAAACGGAGACCTGCAAGTCCACAAGAAAGTTGGAAAGGTTTCTGAATTGTCTAAGATATTGCCAAATCATATTGCTGGAGATTCAGGTATTGCACATACACGATGGGCAACCCATGGTGGCGTTACAGATGAAAACGCGCATCCTCACCTAAGTGAAGATGGAAACATTGCGATTGTGCATAACGGAATTATCGACAATGCCCGCGGACTAAGGTCACAATTGACTCAAAGAGGGTTTGAATTGAAGTCAGAAACAGATTCAGAAACCCTAGTTCATATGATCTCAATCGGAATTGATTCTGGACAAGAGCCTCTTGAAGCGGTTAGGCGAAGTCTGACTAGAGTGACAGGGACATGGGGGCTGTGTGTATTGTTCAAAGAACACGACCTTATCGTATGCGCTAGAAATGGCTCTCCATTGATTTTAGGTAAGGGAGAAGGCGAGTCCTTCGTTTCTTCAGATCCCCATGCATTATCCCAGCATACTCAGAATTTCTACTTCCTCGAAGATGGAGATATGGCAGTCTTAACACGCGATGGAATTGAAATTTCTAGATTGGAAGGGGGCATGTCATCTACGAGTATGACTGTGATAGAGGATGAATGGGGAGAGGCAGATATGGCTGGTTTCTCAACCTACATGCTCAAAGAGATTCATGAGCAACCCGAAGCCTTGCGCAGATGTATTGCCGGTCGTCTTGACATGGTCAATGGAAGCGCTATACTCGGTGGTTTGCGATTACAACCATTGCGCCTTAGAACCACTCCACACGTTAGATTGATTGGATGTGGAACTGCATTAAATGCCTGTAAAATTGGCCAATTGGCCATAGAAAGTTTGGCTCGTATACCCTCAGTTGCCCATGTTGCTAGTGAATTTAGGTACAATGACCCCGTGATTAATCCCAATGCCATTCATTTTGCAGTATCGCAATCAGGCGAGACTGCAGATACTTTGTCCGCAGTCAAAGAGATTCAACTCAAAGGCGGAGATGTTCATGGTATAGTCAATGTAGTTGGTTCAACTATTGCAAGATTGTGTGGTCAAGGAGTGTATATTCATAGCGGTCCAGAACAAGCGGTAGCATCAACAAAGGCATTCTCAAATATGGTGGCATCCTTACTTTTGTTTGCAATTAGAATCGGTAGAACTCGAACGTTCTCGAGAGAAAAAGGCCAATCAATAATCAAGGATTTTGAAAAGATTCCAGACCAGTTGGAAAGATATCTTGCTAATCCAGGGCCTATCGATGAAGCAGTCGAACTAGTAAAGCATGCGAAAAGTGTTCTTTTCTTGGGAAGAGGATTATCTGCACCAGTAGCTAGTGAAGGCGCTCTAAAGTTAATGGAAATTGCATACATTCCTTGTTTAGCATACCCCGCAGGTGAAATGAAGCATGGCCCAATTGCTCTTCTTGAAGAAGGAAGTCCTGTTGTCGTAATTCTTCCAAACGATAAGCATAGAGAGAAGACCATTGCTTCGATGCATGAATGCCGTGCACGTGGTGCCAAAATCATCTTGATTCATGAAGAAGGAGACGAAGAGGCTTCTGAAGAAGCGGACGTATCGATACCTGTTCCACCATGCAATTATCTTCTGACCCCACTATTGACAGTAGTTCCAACCCAATTGATCGCATATAGAACTGCTTTAGCTTTGGGTTGTGACGTGGACAGGCCACGTAATTTGGCTAAGTCGGTAACAGTTGAATGATCAACTTATTGTGAATCTTTGATCCTCAGCACTCCAAAGGATAGGAGAGTATCCCAGTCTGTGATGAGTATGACGCATCTTGATGACACCGAGTTTTCTAGTTATCTCGTCACCAGTACGTTCCATTGTAAGGTGCATAACTCCGTCTGAAAGATAATCCTCTACGCCATATTCACCGAATTGCTTGTGGTCTTCACCAGTCATTTCACAGATAAAGAATGAAGTTAATTCTAAGCGTCGGCATGCTTCGAACAATCTGAAAATTTCATCACGTGGGTTTTCCATCTTTGTTAGAGTGAAGAAGGCTCCCAATGAGTCGAAAACTAGCAACTCGAATCCAATCGATTGTCGGTATGATGTTAATTGCTTGATCAATTGTCCCATCCAATCGATTCTGTTACTCATTCCTTGCTCATCTAATTGAACACGTAAATCGGAGAGGTCGATAATTGCGATTCTGTTGCGAACTCTTGGGTCGTCGACATTCATTCCCATGTTTGACATGTGTGAGCGAAGAGAATCCTTTCCTTGCTCTAAAGTGACATAGATACCACTGGTTTCACCGTACAGTACAGCGTTATACAATAGAGAAAAGGTAACTGAAGATTTCATTGCACCTGACTGACCGGCCACAATACAAATGTGTCCTTGAGGTATTCCACCCTGCATGTTTTCGTCCAATCCTGCGATGTGTGTTGGAATCCTTTCGATGTCACTCACGTCGTCTCACCGTTCGGGTGTAATAGCGATGCTCTCTTCAAGGTGACCCCCAAACCGACTGTTATGGGAATATGGTTAGCAAGCGCTTCTGAGCGACGCGCACAGATTCTCGATGATAGGTTTGGACCGATTCATATCGAATCATTTTCTGGCGTGGATGAGACTCCACCATCCGGAACTGTACCATCACAAGTTCTTGCGATTTGTCGAAGGAAAAGCGAGGCTGTGCCTCCAAATCATGACTTCCAAGCTGTAGTTGTTGCAGATACTATGCTAGAAGACCCAGACGATCCAAATGTTGCAATTGGCAAGGCTAAAGATGAGTTATCAGCAGCCTCGATGATTAAGCGCTTGTCAGGCAGACGCCACCAAGTTTGGTCTGCCACAGGCATTCAGATTTGTGGAGATTGGACATTCTTTGTCGAAAGTGCAGTTGTAGAGATTGATGAGCTGACTGTTGATGAGATTGCACATTTGATAGAGAGCGGTTCTTGGGTTGGAAAGGCTGGTTCTTACGATTTAGCAGGTGAGATGGGCAATCATGCCCGTTTAGTTGATGGTGATGAATTAGCAGTGCTAGGTTTCGCACCTAGTGCGCTACGATTGCTTGATTAGTTTTCTTCACAGTATCTAGGACCTTGTTCTTGGAAGGCTATCTAAAAGTTTGAATTCTAAATTACATTAACAATGGAATTAATCCTAAATCATTCTTCGAGACATCCATAGAAACATCGCTCCCTGGGAGAAGCAACAATTTGTCAGATTCATCCAATGCGAAGATGTCGATATTCATTTCATCGCCAATTTGCTTTAGAGATCTTCTACAAGCATTAGTTTGAGTATCCATGTGAATTAAACCGTTTAGGTCAACGATGATTGTGTCTCCTCTCATCACTCTATCCTGTATTTGTCGAAGCGGTAGGCGATGCATTTTGTCTGGGACAACGTATCTAAGAGCCCTGTCTGGGAAATCAGTAGGCTTTGAAGAATAATTTGACAGGTCGTGGAATGCTTCACCATCAGGTGTTAGTGCCCCAGTCCAACCTTGGGGAACTGATGATGAGCGTCTTACAGGAGGGGGAATTTCGTAGGTGATATTCACCTGTTCATTTGTGGAATCAACTTTTGCAGGAGCCTCATCTGCAACTACAGGGTCATCTGGACTAACTAAAGTTAGTTGTTGACCGGGGGGTTCTTCTGCTTTCAGTTTCTTTTTCTTACTTCGCTTTACGCTTTCAGGCGTAGGCGCTTCCGGGTCCGGAAATCCAAAAAATTGCCAAAGTGTTCCCATCTTTTCTCACTGCTCATAGGTCTAAGTCGTCTAGTAGATCGGCTAAGGCCTGCGATGCAGGGGACGGTGCTGGTTCTTGAACCATCGTCTTATCGAGTAGTGAAGGAGCAGGTTCTGTAGAGGTTTGTACTGGCTCCGGATTGTATACAGGTGCAGGTTGCTGAACTTGGTATTCTGGCTGTGCAGGTTGAGCGTAAGTCTCAACCGGAGCAGGCGGGAGAGTTGCAAGGTATTGTTCACCATAATACGCCCATTGTTCCATAGTCCAACCTTCGGGTAGACCGGTTGCAGGAATTGGTGGACCGCTGTTGACAGGTTCTGGTGCTGCTTCTACAGGTTCTGGTGGTGCTGCTACTGTAGTTGGGCTTTCTCCCCATCCGTAATCTGGCGTTTGCGTAGTTTCGTAAGGAACGGTATCCGATTCTCTTCCTCTGAGCAATAATACTGCTACTAGAACGATTATCACAATTCCTAATGCGCCACCAATAGCCGTGGAAGTAGTCATGCCAAACAAGCCTTCAGCTGGCTTTTCTTTGACCTCTACCAATACTGATGCTGTGCTTGATTTTCCGTCGTCATCGCTTACAGTCAAATTGACGAAGTATTTGCCTGGCTTGTCGAATTTAATTGTGAAGTTTTCACCAAAACCATCCTGAGTAGCACCTGCAGTATTCGGGTCGTCCCAAATAAATTGCAGGCTACTTCTATCGGTTGGAGAATCGGTAGATTCTTCACCGTTGAAAGTGATTGATTCGCCTTCAGTGATTACAAAGCCACCTTCTGGCACAAAGATACTTGCTGCTGGAGGGCGATTAACAATAGTCACGTCAATCGAAAACGAATCGGTTGCATTATCGTCATCCCATACATTAGCAGTGATAGTTCGCAATCCCGGTGTTGTCCATGAATATACCAAATCAGGCCCTTGTACGTCACAGTCATCGGTTGGAATTCCATTCTCATCAGAATCGATTGAGACGATTAAATCCCAGCAGTACATCAATTCATCTTGGTCTGCTAAATCAGTTGCATAAGCACTCAAGTTGATGACTTCATCTTCAAACAGTGCTTGCTGTGCTGGCAGAGCATCTAGTACTGGATCGATATTGTTAACTCTAACATACCCAAGTACATCCATACTGGTCACACCATCATCATCAATAGCGAATGCACGCACAGTGTGAATCCCAGAGGTTCCCCACGATGCAGTAATTGCTGAATTAGGCCCAGAGGTTGTAACGGTCCAATTCTGGTCCATCTCATCTGGATACCATGTAATTAGCAATCCTTCTCTGTCCGACAATGTGTCGTTACCATCGATTTCGAGAGTCGCCAAGACATCTTCATCGATGTCCCAAGTACCATCCTCGCCTGCAAGATATGGGATTCCATCGATTGAGAATCGCATTTCACCGATTGTTGGTGCGACATTCATCACCTCATAGGTGATGGTGTCTGTAGTAGTTGCATTGTCATCATCTGTGACAACTACATCGATTGTGAATGTTCCTTCTTCTTCAGGAGAGAAGGTACAGTAAGGGCCGTACAATCCTTCTTGACAAGCACTTTCCGGCCATGAAATCGTGACATACTGCCCCTCTGGAGAGACCGTATCGATGTCACCACTATCTGTTGCATTGAAGGTAATCGGTTGCCCAGCATAAACAGCAGGTGTAGTAGTTGTAAGGTTCACATATGGGTCACGGTTTAGCACTGTGGCGTTCATTACCATGTGAATCTCATCAAGTTCATCATCCACCAGAACCAGCTTGACTTCCCAATCACCATCATCTACCCATGACCAGTTGGCCATACATGATGTAGAGTCAATATACTCAGTACGAATTCCATCTTGAATCTCAAAGTAACACTCGACAGGACCTCCGTCTACGTCATAAGATGCTGATGCGTCTATGGTTACATTCTCAAAGGTGTATACATTGTCTGCAAGTGTCATCAGTGCGACAGGCATTCTGCCGATGAAGATATCAAGTGAAGCGAAATTATTGGTTCTGTTTGCATCTGCAGTGACAATCTCATCCGGGTCTACGACAAACGAAAGAGTTTGAATGCCGATTGATGCACCGGTAGGGACGGTCCAATTAACGTCAACTCTGCCTTCAGAATATGGCGCCAATGCGGGTAAATTTCCTCTTATTGTGGCACCGTCAGGAGTTGTAATCTCCATCTCAGTGGCTGGCGAAGTTAGGACTCCTCTGTTTTGTGCAGGGACTGAGAAGTGTATGCTATCTCCAGGTAGTGCATTATATCCACTGGCTTGATTGAGAACTGTTGAATCGTTTCCTCTAGTTCTAGTTACAATCATTGATTCTGGTTGTGCGATTAAATCTACTCCAACTACGGATAGGTCCATCACAATCGTGGCAGCGCCAACGATTTTACTTACAGGGTCCCAAATGATTACACCATTACTAGTCCAATCATCGGACGCAGGAGATGAATCTTGGAAGTATCCGACATCAAGATCTGGAGTCACTTCGCCGTTACTATCAGTTGTTAAACTCATTACAGTGCCGTCAGATTCGTATCTTAGCTGTAAATTCGTACCTACTTCGTCATTGCCATTAACAGTCATGTGGCCTAAAATTTCCTCAGTCGCATTTGGCAAAATCGCAACAAATTCTGGCGTGACTTCGATATTGGTGTTTCTAATTCCAGGGGATGAAGCAATGTCTACTCCACCTGAGTCAGTCGGTGTGTATGTTTTCAATTTCCAATCGATTTGGAATCCAGCGGGATTGATTATTCTGTACCAAGCATAAGACCTGACTGCTGGGCAATACCACTCAAAACCTCCCGGTGAGCCTGTATTATTCCAGTTGTTTACTTTGTATGAATCAGAGCAGCCGGTATAATCTACACCAGATCCATCTTCTAGAGGTTCACCATCAGATGTGACCTGATAGGTTGTATTATCCTCTACGTATGGAGTGTCAAATGAGGTGGGGTCGAAGTAATCAGAAGAACCGGTTACATTTGTTCCAGAGTCGTATGTGCTAGTCCACTGGTCTCCAGTTCTTAGCGGGAAATCATACTTCTCTCTTGGGGGTTCATACACGGTTGCAAATGTAATATCAGCCAGAGTCGTAGTCAAGAAACCTATGTTGAACAGTGCGAACTTAACGTCCAAGGTGAACTCGGAATCCCACATAGAAAGGTCATTTGCTCTTATGATGTCGGTTCCATCATATTCTATGTCTAATTTTCCAGTTTGGCCTTCCAATGTAGCACCACTGTTTCCTGAAGTAAACTCGCCCTCAACGTCTAGTTCGTAAACTAGGGTTTGAGTTCCTTGGATTGTTTCAAATCTGATATCTACAACTTCCATAGTTGTATCACCTGTTAGGGTGTTCAAGGATGCAGAAACGTTAGCTTGCTGGATTAGTTGGGCAACATCGAATTGGGTCTCATACACCCATTTGTCACCGATTCGCCATGTAGGAACATCGTGTACACCATTGTTCTCTTCACTGAATTTGGCGGATTCAGGAGCATCTAATTCTTCTAAAATCGAGAGAGGCCCATACGCCGTCATTAGTATGATGATAAAGATGGGAATTGCTCTTCGCATGCACATACGAAGACATCATCACATTTCATTCTGTCCTTCATCGGTTTGCTGCATTTCCAAGTACTGGTGACCATAATGCTGCCATTGGTCCATACTCCATCCCTCGGGTAGACCTTCATCCGGAACAGGAGTAATTTCAGAGGCGCTGTCTGTTTGCGATTGCTCAGAGTCCAAGCCTCCGAACATATCCATTGATGGCGCTTCAAGTGGCGCTTCAATCGTTGGAACATCATCATCATCCCAAACAGATTGCTTCTTTTTCTGACCCCGCTTCAATAAGAGGGCAATTCCGGCAATAACTAGTGCAATTAGCGTCAATTGAATGAACGGGTTTGCTTCTTCACCGGTCAGTGATTGCGCAACTTCCTCGAAAGCAGTCATATCAGGAGAATCAACTTCGACAACCATAGTCTTACTACTAGGGTTCATAATTTCCTCGTCCCAAGCGATTACCTTAATTTTGAATTTTCCAGCGCGTGGGAATTTGTATTCAACAGTAGAACCTACCAAGTCGGCATCATTGTCCTTGATGCCGTCTCCATCGCTATCGGTTGAACAATCTACATCCCAAACTACCGTTAGATATTCACGATCGATTAGTGAATCCCTTGTTGGAGATGCGTCCAATGTAACTGTCTCCCCTGCAATGGCTTTGCTTGGAACATTTGCAAGAACAATTGGAGGTAGATTAAGAACGGTTATTGAGGCAGAAGAAGAGTTTCTAGCTCCATTATCATCAGTTGCATGGAATACAACATTGTATACTCCTGAGTTTTGCCAAGACCAAGTCAAATCAGTTCCTTCAACATCACAGTCATCATCTGCAGAACCGATTCCATCGGTATCTGCTCCTGGGTCAACATCCCAGCAAACGATTAGTCCTTCCATGTCTGAAGAGGTGTCCCAAGCGACACCAGATAGGCTGACAGCCTGTCCTTCAGCAACAGCCATAACTTCAGGTAATTCCTCAATTTGCGGCTCTAAGTTTTGGACATCAATCCAGCGCTCAACCCAGCCACTGTCGTATCCTTCCGAATCGATTGCTTTGACTAAAATAGTCTGCATCCCTGCATTTGTCCATACGGCAGGAACCCTTGATTCCCTACCATCAGTGCTAACTCCGAATGACCATTCATAACTTAGTCCAGATAAATCATCGATTGAATCTTCAGCCCTTGCGGATAGTTCGACAACTTGATCTTCTTGAATATGCCAAGTCATTTGTCCAGTTGTTTCGATTAAGTTGTCATTTTCATCCCACATTGCAACTGCAACATCATGCGGAGCAATGTTGGTGAATTCTATGTCAATGGTTGCATAGGTTTGATTGCCGTCATCATCTGTACCAACTGCAGTGAATGTGTGTAATCCTTCTTCCCACGCGGTAGTTGTACACACTCGGGTATAGTATCCTTCATCGCACTGAGCGTTTGGCCAGTGTATGTCTACCAATCCTGGCCATGGGTCTTCTGAGTCTGAATCGTTAGCGAATACATACAGTGTTACAGGGTGTTCAACCTTGACTTGACTTCTTTGAGAAATAATCGAAACACTAGGTGCGCGATTACGAATTTCTACTTCGAGTAATTCGGTTATTGAATCACTTTCTTCGTCTGTGACAGTGACATAGACTGAGTAAATACCATCATCAATCCAAGTCCAATTGATAGAGCATCCACTCCGCATAATTTGTTGGTTGGCTGTAGAGCGTGTACCATCATCGAATTCAATATCGAAAATACACCATACTTCTCCTCCATCTTCGTCGAATGAAGAGGAGGCGTCAACCAGAATTTTTTCATTTGTCCATGCTGTCAAATTTTGACCAACATATGTTGGAGCGCTGCCAATGAAAATCGGAAGAACTCCAACATCATTTGCAGAATCAGCATCGTTAGGATTCGATAGTTGACGGTCTACTTCCCACTGTATCGTTTTGTTGTCGATACTAGAATTAACGTCAACTAACCACTCAATCTCGAATATGTATTGCTCGTAAAGTGCCAGAGCAGGTAATGGCTCAGAAATTTCAAATCCATCTGGATAAGTAATGTGTGTGATAGTTGGATTACTGGTGGTAATCCCACGGTTGTAAACCGGTAACTGGATAGTTAGATGGTCGCCGGGTAGAACATTGAATCCCGAAATAGTGTTCAGGGTAGTCAATTCACCGCTTCTGTTTCGCAAAATACTAGATCGTTCGTATGCGGCTACAAGATCAAGCCCAACGATATTTTCATCCAGTGTAATAGTCGCAACCCCATACATTCCCCCACTAGAAGCTACGATTCCATGGCTGGACCAATCGACTGTTGTCGCTGAAGTATCCGTGGCTTCTCCAACTTGTACGATTGCCCACGCACTTCCATTTGCAGCGGTTACTGCTGTAGATGAGAATCCTTCAGCCTCATGCCTAATTTCTACGGTTTGACCTGGTTGTGGCGTTCCTGATGAGTCAGTAACATTGGCCCAAACTTCCACGGGAGTATTCAATGCAGTTATCGGAGTAGATAATTCTACATCTAGATTCATATTTCGATAACCAGGGTTGGTGTTTGCAACAACTCCTGTAGAGGCAATAGGCATGTACTGTTTCAATCTGAAATCAATGACTAGACCAATGTCTTCCTCGGCATGAGACCAAGCGTAATTCCTTACTTCAGGACAGAACCATTCGTATGATGTTTCAGTACCATTGTCGTCATATGATTTTAGTTCATATGAAGCATTGCATCCACCATATCCAATTTGTTCGCCAAGACTGTTGATAGGTTTGCCAACATCAGTAATCTCCCAATTTGTATGATTTGCGCCACTTGTTGGTTGTGGAAACGGCGTAATGTAGTCTGAAGAACCCGACCACGCGGTAGATGAAACATAGGATGTATTCCATGTCTCACCAATTCGTAGAGGGAAGTCGTAATTCTCACTCATCGGGTCATAAGTAGTAGTGATTGTGATATCTGCGATTTGTTGTGTTAATGATGAAATTCCGTATGGCACGTATCTGACATTAAGCGATAACTCTGTAGAGAGTTTGGCCAAGTCGGAGACTCTGCGAACTTCATCGACCTGATATTGAATGAATAGGTTTCCAGTATAACTTTCGAGAGTAACCCCTCCTTTGTCGAAATCAGCTTTAGATGAGGTCTCGTAAACCAGAGTTGGTATACCGTCAATATCCACTTCGGACACCGCATCAACAGTTGTTGTTGCATCACCATTAATCGTACCAACTGCTGCATCTACTCCAGCACTCTGGACTAGAACTGTGGGGTCGAAAGCGCCAGCATAAACCCACTTGTCACCCACTCTCCATGTGACAGTATCACTGACGCCAGGATCTTCGCTGCCAATACCTCCCGCTTCTACTTGCGGAACCACAACTAATGTGGAAAGAAGCAGGATGACGGCCATCCCTATCTCTCGGCGCATGAATGCTTATGAAAACGGGGAATAGATATAGATGCGGGCGGCAAGTAAACTTGAGGAAATGAATATTTTATCGTTAAATGTAATACATGACGCCATTTTGTATTTTCAGGCATAGACTCATGTCTAATGCCCAACTCGCCGAAACATGCGCTGGTTTGCATACAATGGCGATGCCGATGGCATCTGCTCAATGGTGCAGTGGGGATTGGTGTATGGAGTTGATGGAAAACGCATTACTGGTGTCAAACGCGATATCGAATTGCTCGATAGAGTTCTTCCAACTCCGGGTGACGAGGTTGTAGTAATGGACATTTCATTGGCCCGGAATCATTCTATGGCGCAGGATTTGGCTCGGAAAGGAATCTCAGTGACTTGGTTTGACCACCATCTTGCAGGAGATGAGGTTGAAGGAATCAATTCTTACATCGACACTTCCGACAATGTTTGCACTGCAAGAATTGTTGAACAACACATTGGTCAAGATTCAAATTGGGCTCAAGTAGCACTGCATGGAGATGGTTTGTCAAAGCATTCATCTAAACCGAATTACAAGGAATTAGGCGAGTTGCTAAATTATAATGGATACGGAGCAGATTTGTCTGATTTACACTTCCACCCCGATGATTTAATGATGCTATGTCTTGATTCTAAAACCCCTGAACAATTCATGCTATCATCTGCATTTGCAAAACTCAAAGATGGATTTGAGACAGATATTTCGAATGCTAAAATGATAGAAGAAAATGATGGTTTCTACCTACTTCCTAACGAGGCTTGGGCCCGTAGAGTTGTAGGAGTAATGGCACACAGAATCAATGAGAAAGGTTCTGGGCCACATGTAATTGCGATTGACAAGGGAGATACATTTCAAATTTCAATGAGAGGCGAGAGCGGTATTGGTGAGTTATGTGCAATGTTCGGCGGAGGGGGCCGAGCAACGGCTGGCGGCATCGATAATCTGCCGAAGGCAGAGATAACAGCCTTGATGAATGAAGTCAACTCCCGAAGGTCTGCTTGAGGTGCTTGAATGCAAGACAGAATGACCCATCTTCAGAGATTGGAAGCCGAGGCGATCCATATCATGAGGGAGGTCGTTGCTGAAGCCGAAAACCCGGTAATGTTGTATTCGATTGGAAAGGATTCCTCGGTAATGCTTCATATCGCAATGAAGGCATTTTATCCAGCTAAGCCGCCTTTCCCAATAATGCATATCGATACGATGTGGAAATTTTCGGAAATGATTGAATTCCGCAACAAAATGGCTGAAGACCTGGGCTTGGAATTGATTGTCCATATCAATCCTGAAGGCCAAGAAATGAAAATGAATCCATTTGTCCATGGCTCTGCAAAGCATACAGATGTAATGAAGACTCAAGGATTGAAGCAAGCCCTTGACAAGCACGGGTTTGATGTTGCATTTGGAGGAGCGCGCAGGGATGAAGAAAAATCACGTGCCAAGGAGAGAATCTTCTCATTCAGAAACGAAAATCATCACTGGGACCCAAAAAGGCAGCGTCCAGAGCTTTGGAATGTTTACAATGCTCGCAAAAATCCTGGAGAAACCATCCGAGTGTTCCCACTTTCCAATTGGACAGAACTAGATATCTGGCAGTATATCCATCTCGAAAAAATCCCAATCGTGCCATTATACTTGGCAAAGCCTAGACCTGTAGTTGAGAGGGATGGTGTACTGATTTTGGTAGATGATGATCGTTTGCCAATGGAAGAAGGCGAAGAACCGATGATGAAAACCGTCCGATTCCGAACACTTGGTTGCTACCCATTAACCGGTGCGGTTGAGTCAGATGCAGATACTTTGCCTGATGTTATTCAAGAGATGTTGTTGACAACGACTTCCGAGAGAGAAGGCAGAGTAATCGATTTCGATAGTTCAGCCTCGA
This sequence comes from Methanobacteriota archaeon, assembly GCA_002715725.1. GTDB lineage: Archaea > Thermoplasmatota > Poseidoniia > Poseidoniales > Poseidoniaceae > MGIIa-K1. Next base: position 36,494 of record PAZU01000002.1, read on the forward strand.
TGGAGAAGAAAAAGCAAGAGGGGTATTTCTGATGGTCCATGTAAGCGACCTAATCTCAGAGGACATCGAGTCCTACCTTGCTGCACACGAGCAAAAGGAGTTGCTGAGGTTCATTACTTGCGGCTCAGTTGATGATGGTAAATCTACACTGATTGGAAGAATGCTATACGAATCTCATATGCTATTCGATGACCACCTAGCTGCATTAGAAGCAGATTCAAAGAAGGTTGGAACTCAAGAAGGTGAGATCGATTTTGCTTTACTCGTAGACGGCCTTGCTGCTGAAAGAGAGCAAGGAATTACAATCGATGTTGCTTACAGGTTCTTTTCTACCGACAAGAGGAAGTATATTGTTGCCGACACTCCTGGTCATGAAGAATATACTCGGAACATGGCAACTGGGGCATCAACTGCTGATGTTGCAATCATTCTAGTTGATGCTAGCCAAGGCGTTTTGACTCAGACTAGAAGACATTCATTCATCGTGTCTATGGTCGGTGTTAAGCGAATTATTCTCGCAGTAAACAAGTTGGATTTAGTCGATTATTCTGAGGAAGTATTCAACCAGATTAAGTCTGATTTTCATGAATTTGCGAGAGAGGCCCTCACTCTTGAGGAGATTACAGCAATTCCAATTTCGGCTCTCAAAGGAGACAATATTGTCGGT
>PAZU01000003.1 GCA_002715725.1 Methanobacteriota archaeon
TTGTGAGGTCATCTAGTGTTGGAGCGAATCTGGTCATTGTCAAATCGCCTGCTGTTAGGTCATCAATAGAAGCGCTTGATCCAGATGGACCTGCTGCAGTTGATGAAGTGCCACCAGGTGCGATTGCAACATCTGCACTTCCCCAGTCTACCATTTCCATTTCGATAGAGTCTAGTGCGTTGATTGTTGCTGATGAATATCCGCTAGCATCCATGTTGTAAACGTATAGAGTTGAGCCTGATCCAGATCCTGCTGCACCAAGTACACTACCGCTTTGTCCAGATGCGGATGTTGCGGTTAGGTTGCTAATCCAGACGTTTGCGAAGTCCACGTCAACTAAGTTGACTAGTGAGTCTTCGATGTCAATGTTCTCCAAGATTAGAGAACCGGATGTGCTACCTGGGTAGTTGATGACTGCGCCACCCCAGCTGTTACCGCCAGAGTTACAATCAGTCATTTCACCAACACGGAGTGTTACTTCGGAGTCTTCTGCTAGGTCGAAACATGCACCGGATGCATCGTTAATCTCGAAGTCAGACATTGTCATAACAGTGCCTTGACCTGAGCCGTGCTTGAATGCAGTACCGACATTGCTGAAGGTTACGTGATCCATAGTGAAGTTACCAACATTCGCGTTGCTGGATGGAGAGGAGCCGTGACGGCTACCTGCTGCAATCGCTGCATCGGTTGTGTTAGCGAAGTCCACATAGGACATTTCGTGGCGGTCGTCAGTTCCAGTGCTGCACGCAGCAGTGAATGCTAGACCCTTCCAAGTAGCGCCTTGCTGGCCTTCGAAGCGGATGTGATCCGTCGAGTTACCTGCTGCGGTAAAGGAACTGCATGATCCATCAAAGGATAGTCCCTTACCTGGTGCAACTTGAATCAGTACACCTGGCTCGATTGTCAGGTCATCACCAATTGACAAGTATCCACTCGCTGAACTTGGATTGACTCTGATAGGAGAATCAATCGCTGACCACGTCGTAGGTTGGGTAATGTCTGCAGAGACATCAGTTCCCTTTCCTTCGAATGGAATCATACGTGTGCGTACTGAACAGTCTATGTTGGTGTTGTCATAGCAATAGTAGCTAGAGTAGTAACCCCACCATGGTGCAAGGTTACCTGGCTTGCTGTAAGAGCTGCTCGAATATGGCAGATTTGGCATGTTGGTGTACCAAGATGTGATGGAGCGCTCTAGAGCGGTTGAACCATCAGCCTTCAGGTACATGTTACCCATTCTACCAATGTGGACACGGTTCTTGGAATCAGAACCGTTGTATTCGGTACCGAAGTAATCGAATACAAAGTCGTCAGGCATGTCGATATTAGCATTACATCCAGCCTTGTAGCTGTTCCAATAGTAGGAAGAGACACAGTAGTAACCATATGGGTATCCGTTGCTGGCTCCAGAAATTGCAGTATCATAAGTTGGCAATTCAGAGACACCAAGGTCGAAGGTTTCCCATGCGTGACCGTTACTGTCAGTACTAATACGGTAGTTGACAGAGTGCGGGTTTTGACCGTTGAGGTATCCTTGGTCGGTACGTAGAGTTGCACCCTTAGTACGGGTTTGGTCTTGGTATCCAACTGTTGCGTAATCGTATGTTGCTTGACATCCAGAATCATACTGGAATTCAATCTCATTGGTTACATCGTACATCAATACCTGGAAGGTACACTGGTAGGAACTAGTGTATCCTAGGTCGTGCCACTCCACTACGAAGACCTTGTTTGGATCTCCAACTTCGAAAGAGTTGGTCGTAGTAGTGTTAGTATTGGTACCAGTTGCTGCGGTACTAATATCCTTCACTGTGATGTAATACTCAACTTGGGAGCCACGCTCTAGGTCTTCTAGAGTGGTAGACCAGTCACAAGATGCCATTACACACGCTGCACGTGTACCAGATGGAGACAGTACTGCGCTAGTCCAAGCGTTTACTGTGCCATCAGCATCAGTGATTCTGTAGTACATAGTTGGTCCAACTCCAGCATCAGTACTGGTGTTGACACCAGATGGTGGGTCTCCACCGTCAGAGATACCGAACGTGAATGTACGGTCTCTAGAGTGGGAGTCACGCATTGCTGAGTGATCTACCATTGGTGCTGTGGTATCTGGTTCAGGTGCTACATTGGACACCTTGTACAGTACACTACCAGTTCCTGCTTGTGGTGCATAGTATCCTCCACCAAGGGAGATACCGGACCAGCGGTATGATGTACTGTAGATGTACCAGTATCCACCGTTACAAGTTGGGTTAGAACTTGTAGAACGGAAGAAGTACACGAATCCATTGGTGTTAGCGCACATCCAGTTAGCCTTGGAACTGCTGTAAGTAGCGTTCCAGTCGAACTTACCGAAGGTACCAGTGATGTCACCAGGGATGTCAACTAAGAAAGACTTAGAGTATCCGTAAGATGACCTCTGGTTTGCAGTTACACCAGAAGAGAGTGGTTGCTCAATTCCAGTTTCTGTACCTAGACCGACCATTGCCCAATCATTCAATGTAGAATCATATAGGAAAATTAGGTTCATTCCAGGCCCATCGTCTGCTGACAATGTTAGATATCCGCCATCTGTCTGATGGAATTCTTGAGTACCGGATAGAGTACCGCCATATCCATTATATCCAGAGGACGGGGTTGTTGTCCACTTCATCTTCCACTGAGAGTAGAAGTAGTAACTGGAGGTGTAGAAACAAGAGTTGCTTCCTGTACCACAGTTAGATGTGTCAAACTCAAAGACGTATTCGTCAGAGTCCTCATAATAGGTCATCTGACGGTCGAAGTGCTTTGCAGTGCTTGTAGTTGTATAAGCACGGACATCGGTCATGGACAGTGTCAACTTCTTGTCATTACCAGCGTTAGCTACGTCATCGACGAAGAACCAGTATGGGGAAGTTGGTGCTGTTGCACTGCTTGGACTTCCAGATCCACCAGATGGACTTGTAGCCATGTTGGGAGTAGAGGCTGCGTCCTGATATGCCCAGAAGTACTTGACATATTCACCAGTAGAGATGTCTGCAGTTGTAGCACGGAAGTTACAATCTGTAGAACCGGATCCACAGGTACCAACAGTAGTTGCCTTAACAGAGGTGTAAGAACCGTTGTTAATCGAATAATACATGTGAGGTGCTCCTGTAGAAGTTGTGTCAATTCCACCATTATCCATTAGGTTGGTGAAGAATGTTCTCTCGCCTTCCTTGTAAGATGTGATGCCAGTATATGGAATAAAGCCATCAATTGGAGGTGTTGTGTCACTACCACCAGAGTAAGTTACAGTGATGTAACTGTTGTAGCTACCAGATGAGTAAGAATACTGATACATCGAAGTAGCGGTACTGTAACGTGCACCCATTCCAACGGTTCCACCATTAGATAGTGCGCTAGTAACGTAGTTGTGACTTCCAGAAGTAGAGGAACATGCAGTTCCGCTGCTGCTACATAGAGTAGTGGTCTTCCAACCAGTACCTAGGGAGTAGCTGCCTGCAGATGCAGAGTTCCAGATAGAACTGATCATCTTTCTAGCAGTTGTAGTTCCATATCCTGCAGCTAGAGATGTCAAGGCGGAACTAGAACAAGATGCTGATGCGATTGACCAGCTGTATCTTGCTGCTGTACCACAAGTCTCCATTACAACAGATGTAACTGCGTTGCTTGAGTAAGAGTAACCATAGCTGATGTACTTCTTCCATTCGACCTTGTCAACTGTTGCTCCAGTTGGAAGAGCGTTTGAACTTGTGAAAGTAAACTTGTTCCATGGCAAGTAGTAGAGACGAGTACTGGTTCTACGTAGGTCACCGTAATTTGAATTGTAACAGTATCCATAGTAAACATAACAGTATCCACCGCCTCCTCTGTAGACCTTAATGGATGGGTCGATTGCCAATGGGAACTGGCGCTCTTCATCCATCAACCAGTCAGTACTAACTGCAGTAGTCAATACAACTGTGTCTCCAAAGACTTGAACAAAGTAGGTTGCGTGATAAGGCTCCTCAGCACCTGGCTCAATTACTACAGGAACCGGTATGGTTGCTAGTAGTTCGCCAGTCTCAATGTTGCGAATTGTTAATTCTTCCTGAGTCTGAGTGATGTCCTCTCTTAGGACATCGTCGCCTAGGTAGAGTCCGTAACCAACTGGAAGGCGCATCTGCTCGGTTACACCGAAGAATGCTGCGTTCTCGTCAATTACTGGGCGCTCCCTAATCACTAGGTTCTGCTTCAATTCGGTTTCACCAACGGTGTAATCCAAATCGAAACCTTCAGCGATAGGGTATCGCAAGACATTGCCACCAACTGAAACACCATCGAGTGATGGGTTCACCATGTGCGGCATTGCCATTGTTCCGGACTCGTCAATTGTCACTACAGTTGGATTCAATCCAGTGACAATTGGGTCCACGTTAGGGTGGACCTTCACCGAGACACCATCTTGGACTTCAGCAGCAAACGAAACCTTGTACAGGCTGTCTGTTACTTCCCATCCATCGACGGTTGCCTTGATGTTGAGGTCAATTTCTTCCCAAGCGCCAATGTCGTTGACATAGTGTAGCGGTTCGGAAGCAGTGATCAGTGTAGTCTTTCCGTCATCAGTACGGAATGCTTTCTGATTCATTGTCCTCATTCCCTCGAGCTCCGAGGTTTCATCGTATTCATATTGTGCAGGCTCGTAGACCTCTGGTAGAGCGAAGATACCTTCGCTGTCTTCACTTGCAATTGCAAGTTCGGTTTCTTCTACCTGGGGTGCGGTGCTTGGTGCAAAATTGGTCATAGTCATACCAACCATTAGTGCACATAGCAATAGGGCAATTCCTGCGCCTCCCAGTACGGTCTTTTTATTCGTGTTTTTGTTTCCCAACATCACGTCATCATCTCCTTACGGACTGTATGCAGAGCACCTCACGCATTGTATCCCTTATGAGCATTGGGGTACATGTCCTTTTACAGAGTCGTGAAAAAACGGTTGTTTTCAGAATTTTTTTACAGAAAAAAGGGATTGGCTACAGGCGGCGGCATAACTGTGAAAAATCGAATGCAGGTTGCTGATTTTGGACAAGCGAAATTCATCTAAAAGAGGTACTACGGCTATGCTAATCTATGACAATGTTTTGAATACCTAGATTGTGATCCGTTTTATCCAACTAAAACCATTTATTTTTTTTAACAAATAATAACAAAAAAATCACATATCTCCTGTATTCCGAATACCAATTTATGGTGTAAAAATGAAAGCGCTAAAAGTTCGCCAAGAATGCAAGTAATTTGTAAGATCAAAAACCTAGGAAAATCGAATCTAAACAAAGCTAGATTTCTACAAATACAGACTCGACAATTCATAATCGAATTGTGAGTTAGAAGAAGGAAAAGGGGGGAGCCACAGGGAGCGGCGAACCGCTCCCTGTGGCAGCCTCGGTGTCAAGCACCGTTATTCGCTGTCAAAGACCTGTTCTGGAATCAGTAATCCCAGTCCTTGCCTTCGTCACCATCTCCGCCACGGGAGAGGATGAATGCACCGACTACGAACGCAATCACGACTAGGCCGATAATTACGCCCCAAGTCCATGTTGGTACTTCGCCGCTGTCAGCTCCATCACCAGAGTCACCAATTGCTGCACACTCATCACTGTCAGGATCCTCTTCACAAGGGTCTGTTACAGTTGATTCAATGGTCAACAAGATGTCAGTACCTGGAAGAGCGTTGTCCATGTTGGACTTGTCATCATAAGGTACTGCGGTGAAGTAGTAGGTCTTAGAACCAGCTGCGCCACCTGGGTGGTTGATGTCAGTGCTTGTTGCATCGCCAGCGTCTGCACAGGTATCTGGCATTTCACCAGAGGTAGACCATGAGAAGTCTGTCCAGCAAACCATCCATCCTGATACATCAGAGGTGTCTCCAGATGCAGTCCAAGAAACGGTCCATGCATTTGCTCCACCCTTGTTAGCAACAGTCATTCCAGTTGCAGATGCATCTCCATCAACCATCTTGTCAGCAGTTGCTGAAGCGGTTGCAATAGTTGGGTTACATCCTCCAACGTTACAGACTTGCAGAGTGTAGGTGTATGTTTCACCGTGTACAGTGTCAGTCTGTCCATTCATGGAGTGAGCGACTAGAGTTGTGTTCTCTTGTGTGGTAGTACAGACATCTGCAGAATCACAGATTTCCATTGCAAGCCAGTCAGCGCCAGGTACGGTGTTACCAGAGTATGACCAAGATGCGGTGATTGTACCACCCTTGGAAGCCACTACAGTAAGACCAGTTGCGTGCGCATCAGGTGCTTCGATAATTTGCAGTACTCCACCCATCAGAGCGATTTCACCCTGTGGAAGAACTTGACTGTCTTCTCCTAGGTTAATGGTGATGGTTCCATCATTTCCTGCGGAAGTAATGGTAGCATCTAACTGAACCCAGTTTCCATTGCTAATCCAGAATACACTGGTTGGCTCTAGTGAAGTAGTATCGTAAGACATTACGATTTCTTGAGAGTCAACATCTTCTGGCATGTATGTAGTAGATGGTTGATAATCAATTACTGCAACAGAACTGTACTCGCCGGCGTAACCGAACGCAGTTAGATCTTGTGTGTAAGATGCCTCGCTATCAGCCCAAGCCTCTAGGTGGAATTCGTTGACACCATCATAGGTTAGGTTGTATTCAATACCAATTCCGCTAGCGGTAGTTGCGGTTGCAACGATTTGGTTCCAAATGAATACATTTGTGAAATCCATTGCGGATGAGCCGTGCTCGTCAGTAACAGTTACTGAGTAGGTTTGAACTCCAGCCCAATCAGAATCGAATGCCATTAGATTGCATGTTGAGAATGCAATCCCCATACCATTACACTGAGATGGTTGCTGTGTTCCGTTAATGTCTTGCATTGCTGGATGAGTCCATACATAGTTTAGATTCTGACCTGTGTCGTCATCTGCATCATCTGCATCTGCTTCAAGAGTAATCATTCCATCAGGTCCAATTACAATAGAGCCTTCATCTTGCTGTACTGTCAAAGAAACAGAAGGTCTGTTGTTTAGTGCAGAGATTTCGTAAATACTTGCAGCATTATTCCTTTGGGACATGTCAGCTGTTCCTGCTGTTCCACCGACCATGGAAACAGTTGCAGTAAGATTGTAGATACCTGGAGCGAACTCGAACATGATACATGCTTCTCCGACTTCAAATGCTCCTCCATTGCCCATATCATCACCCAATAGCATGTGAGTGTATGCTGGTCCTTGACCGAATGTACAACTATCTGCAACAATTGTCTCAGTGACTCCTGTTACAGTGTTCTCTACTACGAAAGTAACTTCCCAATCATATGTTACCATTATGTCACTACCAGAGTGTCTGACTGATGCTTGAATGCTAGACCATGCAGGGTTTAGTGGCCCTGTAGTGATTCCAGGCATTGTAGGTGCTGCCATTGCATCACCGTTTTCATCAACAACATATCCTTGGTTGACAACTAGAGTAGATACTCCAATGTCGTGGAAAGTCTGTACTTTGCCTTCGATTTCATCTTCGCTAGTAGCAGCATCACCATCTTGGTACATTGTTACTTCACAGAAGTGAATGTAAGTCATTTCTTGTGAACCATTTTGGGCACTAGAACTGTTTCCAGTTGTTGTTTCCTCACAGTCAGGAAGTTGTCCATATACCACGTAACTTACTACGTTAACAGTGACAGAGTAATCTCCACTGTCACCTGATGTATCTGGGCTTACAACTCCGAACCACTCATGTTGGTTCTGGAAATCGATAACATATCTGTTATCTGAAGTAGTATTGTTAGAATCTGTCTCGTGACGGAATGTTTCAGTCATTCCGTATGTTCCGAATTCTGCGACTGTTGTGGTTCCCATAATGTCGTTACCGTTATTGTCAGTTGCAGAAGAAAGAGTTCCTTGAACGCTTAGGTCAACAGTGATTGAACGTGCAGACCATGAGGATGAACCTCCGGTTTCAACGGTCAATGTGAATGCCTTGTCTCCAGCGCCTCCTTCAACTTCTTTGCCTGAATCCCATGCAAGGTCAACTATGACGTCAGTCCAATCTACAACTGAAACTAAGTTTTCAGCGTAGTCGTTTCCTGCGTCAGCATCGCCAATTGCGTTGGTTTCCACTACGATGACATAGTCACCAGTAGCCGGGCTCCAGCTAACTGGAGAACCTTGGTAAGCAAAGGTGTACTTGCCGTAATCTAGCGCAGTACTTGCTGCCAATGTTGACCATGGGCAAACGAATGTGTCGTCACAGACGACGTCTCCATTGTACCAGGATAGGTCATTACCAGCTGCGTCCTTAGCGATCATTCCTCTCTCGCCATTCTCTGCTAGATATACTGTTAGTGATACACCCATCTCTTCGATGTCTGCGTCTCCTACATTCTCAATGTAAACTTCAAAGTGTACATTGTCTCCTGCGCGCATAGTGTGTATCTGTTCACCAGTTATGCTGTCGGTCGTTGTCGCTCTAGGCGATAGTATGCTCGTGACTTGAGCGTCAGGACCAGATCGGCCATCTGCTTCAGTCATTGTGTTGTTTTCCAATTCGGACCAATCCATTGCAACTAGCGAGGTGCTAGCTAGCATTAGTATAGCCAAAATCATGGGGGTTAACTTCCTCATTGTCATCTCCTCCAAAAGGGTCGGTATCACCTCCGACGACATATACGGTATTTAGGCGTTGGCAAAGGAGATTAGCCAAAAAGTCACAGGAAATGGCCCCCCTGAATTGTAAATTATGGCTAGCAGCATAGCGTTTTTGGCAAGAATTTAATCAAAAAACTAGGGGATATAATTATCAATGGTACAATGTGTTTGTTTTTGTATTTGTAAAGAAATATAATATCTAAATTTTAATCAATCAATAGATGATAATGCTTGTGACGGAGTTACTCTTGTTGCTTTAGTTACTGGAACCCATGTTGCCAACAAAACTAGAATCCAACCCCCCAAAACCATGGAAATAACTTCGAACCAAGGCAATATTAGTTTGGCCCCTTGTTCCTCCCAAAAGGTCTGATAGAGAGCATAGTGGAATGCAATCGCAACTATGGCTCCGTTTATCATTCCCAGCAGGGAAGTCCAACTAACTTCAAGGATCATTCCACTCATTACCATTCTCTTTCGGAATCCAAGCGCTCGAAGCATGCCGATTTGACCTGAACGCTCAGACACTGAGCGATAAGTAACTACGCCGATTCCCGCAATACCAACCACCAATCCTAGAGCAAGATAAGCTTGGAAGATTGCTAATATGGCAAAAATCAACCCAAGAATTAGAAGAATCTCATCTTCGATAATTGAGGTATAAACTCCACTAGGCGCCAGGTCTGAAGAGAGCGAAGATTCAAGGTCAGAAGATGAGATTTCTGGTCCGTGTGAAACATAAATTCTAGTCACAACTCCCCCATACTGTTCTTCAACAATTTCACCATCCATCCATATGCCCTGGGAGAATAGTTGGCTAGACTGAGATAGTATACCTCCAACAATCACATTTCGACTATTTCCGGGGTTAGAAATATCAATTAGCGAAATTGATTTTCCAATTGGAAGAGTCATGCCCGAAATTGACTCTCCTGTATTAGGATCTATTAGAGCAAATGAACTATCTACAAACACTACATTCTCGTTAATTTTTAACGATTCCCAAGCCTCTTGCTCGGTGCCCCCAAGAGCCTTATCCCAATCCTGTAGAGGAATCGCTCCGTGCTCAATAAATCCAGAATCAACTCCGCGTAAAATATAGCCTATGCTATCATCCCCATCATCAACCCAAACAACTGCTCGATTGACAATACCTACCGCATCAATATGTTCAGGATTGGTTTCTTCCAAATCCCATTCAGCAGGATTAGAAGATAACTCGAGAGGTACTCGCCTCGATGACGATAACAAAATCTCGAAGTCGCCACTAGCATCTTCGACGTAACCAGAAGAGTGCTCCTCAAACTGAACTGAATATCCAGCGAGAACAATTACACTGAATACAGTCAATGAAAACATGCCCATGATTACGGCAGTACGCAAAGGTGCAGAAGCTGGATAAGCAAGCGAAACCTTGGCAACTGGCCCTATACGCTTTGCAAGGAATGATTTTGATATAACCCAAGACGCAAACCTAGGCGCAATACCCGTCAGGATCAATACACCTGCAAATACCTGAACAATCCCTAAAACTGCGAATGTGATTTCATCCGGTTTTATCCCACTGTCAACTGGCACCCAAGAATCAGGAGTTAATGCCCAAAACGCAAGACTTAGACCCATGACTGCCATGGTATTCCGGCCTGTATTTCTGATTGACCAACCTCTAAGGTGCGGCAGGATAAAGGTGAATATTGGCGTTATTCCGACGATCAGACATGATGCCATAATATGCCACAATGCAAATCTCATTGGCGATGATGAATCAAATGTAAGAATACTAAGGCCCGCCAATAAACCGGTACCAATGAAAACAATCAACAATAGAAATAGCCACCACGGAATTCCTCGTTTACGCATCGGAGATAGGCCTCGTAATGCTTGCACAATATTCAGTCTACTAGTCCAAAATGCAGTACCCCAAAGAGTTGCCATTGCAATGAGGAATCCTGCGGACATTCCAACGAGCATACTTTCGATACTGAAAGAATAGGCAATACCATCAGCTCCTGCACTAGCAAAAACACTGCTAAATGCAAGAGAAACTATCCATGCTAAAACCAAACCAAATATTCCGCCAAGAATTGATGCTCCGGCAGATGTCATCATTCCTTCCATCAATGCTAGGGACCTCATGTCGGAGCGTTTCAATCCAATTGCTCGCATGATTGCTTCATCGGTTCTTCTAGATTCTGCAAGCATCATTACAATTGTTAGCACCAGTAATAGTCCTGCACCAATCGTGAATGCCCCGAATACTAGGAACATTGCTGAAAGGGCCCCTGCTCCTTCTTCTGCGGTAGCAAGCGCCTCTTCCTTGGCTGCAATAGTTTTCAGGTTCATTGAGTCTACACCAGAGATAGAATCAAGCCAAAGTAAAATTTCAGACTGATTCCCTCCATTCACTACTAAGATGCTACGTTCGCCTTCTGCCGAAGCCGCTAGTATTTCACCATCGCTTAGATTAACAAAACCAATGATTATCGATTCAAGTTCATCTAAACCTGGAGCATCGATTGAAGACATATTGCCTTCTATTTCCAAAGTAATTGGTGAATTGTCGCCATACGCCCAAGGAATTAATCCATTGAATAGAACATTTTCTGAAGAATCGAGTAAAGAAAGCCGAGATGAGATTAGCACGTCTCCCTGAGAGGGCGATAGAGGGCCATCGGTAGCAAGCAATAGTTGTGGCATTACTCCAAATCCACCAATATCAACTGTCAAGGGCAAGCGAGGAGATAATTCCCCCGAATCGATTACTGCCCCAAATGAGGCACTGCATATTACTTCACCATCGTAAGAAAATACTCTTTCATCACAAACAGAGTCGAAATCTGAAAGATAATTCACATCGCCATCGAAACTGTATATCGAATTGTTATCGAGCAGTAGGCCTCCCCTTACTGCAGGCCAAGTTGGCGATTGCAGTCCAGAAATTGTAGTCCAGCCAGTAGTTGGCGAACCTGCCATCACCTCACCGTCGAAATGTAACCATTCGCCAATCAATGTAGTTTGAAGCCATTCAGAGCCAGAATACCGATAGACTTCTTTTCCTGTAATGTGGCTAACTGCAAGCCAATCTTCACCTGAAACTTCGAGATAATCCATTGAAAATACTGTCGAGGGAAGATCCGGTAAATCTTGTTCAAATAATGCAGCAACCATTACTTCTTCACCCTTGATGTGGTGAACTAAATCTCCATCTCTATCTACAGGAATCTCAACCAATCCTTCACTATGCGCCACCAATAAAGAATCGTTTAACAAAGTGACATCTCTAATCAGTCCCCCATCCGGCACCTCCCAACCATGACTTGAGCCGCCACGCTCCTTCTGATAGGAAACCGCCCCTCCTGAAATGTACCAGTCGCCTTCTTCTGTTGCCATAATTTCCTCAATTCTATCATCTGGAAGCGACATTACCTTTCCGTCTTGTTCGATTTGAACTAACGGGATTTGCAGAACCTCCATACTAGAGCCTTGGCCTACTAGTTTGGTCTTGTTTCCATTCCAAGATTCCATGAATGATGCCTCTAATCTCCCTAAACCATTGGAATTAGAAATGGAAATGGAATCTTGATCAGTGTTGATTTCGAAGCCTGCTGATTCGTAATCAATTAGACCGTCCAGAGTGGATTCGATTTCAGTAATACTCTGAGATGCTGCCCTGTCATCAACAAGAGAAACACGCATCATGTTTACTTTCCATTGCTTTGATTGTAACTGCTGTGATAACTCAAGTGATGTGAATAATGCTGGGGATTTAGTTCCACTCATCGAGCCCTTGCCAGCCATTGAAATAACCGTGGTAATTGTCAAATTTTCAGAGGTACGAATCAATTCTGCATCATCGGAATAGGAAAACCAAGAAACTTCTAGAATATCTCCCTTGGAAATGTCTAACTCATCGGCAGCGATTTGGTTGATTGCTACTCCCTGCCACCCATTATACGCATACCAAGCTGCAGACGGCAGCGCTAGACCGTCACTTCGAGATAATGTTGCTGTCGTATCGATACCATGCGACCATTCATCAGCAATTTCCGAATCGATTAGGGCACTTCCAAATGCCGAGGTTAGATTGATATCCAAATCGAATGAGAAACCAGTACGTCTATCTTTTTGGAAAATCAGTAAATCTGTATCTCCATACACGGCCTCTACTTCTTTGCTAAGTGTTGCATCCAAACTATCTCCAACCACAAGTGATGAAGTAATTATCGAGGATGCAACCAATAATCCTGCCATCATCAATGCCGCCTGACGAGGTCTTCGACGAACTTGTTGCCATGACAAACGGAATACTACTAGCCTTCTGGGAGAGAATATTGGTTGTAAGAGCATACTAGAAATAATTCCTGCTGAAATAGTACATCCCCAAGTAGAGAAAAAACCCATATCAAGCCAATCAAGGAAAAGCCAAACTAACCAGGCATCGATTATTGGCCCTACGTAAAGCAGAATGGTTTGCCAAATCTTCTCTACATCATTACGCAAAACCCAAGCCGAAGTTGCACTGATTGGAGTAATCAATGCAATGATTGCAAGGGTTTCAAAGAGCATTTTTATTCCTCTTCAGACAAGATTCTGCCGTCAATAATACGAATTATCCGAGAGCAACGTTCAGCAATTTCATTATCGTGGGTTACGATAACTAGAGTCGAACCTGATTCATTTAATTCGGCGAGCAGGTCCATAACTTGGCCGCTAGTAGTTGAATCCAAATTTCCTGTTGGCTCATCACAGAGTATCACAGAAGGATTGTGAACTAATGCTCTGGCAATAGAAACACGTTGTTGCTGGCCCCCTGATAACTCTGCAGGCCTGTGGTCTGACCTATCGCCAAGGCCTACTTTGGTTAACGCAGCGTTGGCTTTAATCCGAGCTTCGTCAGGATTCATACCCAACAATAGCAACGGTATCTCTACATTTTCAACTGCATTCATCACATCTAAGAGATGGAACTTTTGGAAAATAAAACCCATTTCTGTCCCGCGCAGGTCAGTTCGTTCATCATCACTGATTCCGAACAACGGCTTTCCAGATACCATAACTTGTCCTGCCGAAGGGTCATCAATACCGGATAAAATGTTGAGCAGTGTGGTTTTTCCACACCCAGATGGCCCCATTATTGCCACCATCTCTCCACTTTTTATTTCGAGATCAATTCCACGGACTGCTTGCACCTTTTCATCGCCCATTTCGTATATCTTCCAAAGCTCTTGACAAGAAAGTGCGACTGCCATTGTGCAAGACACAGCGCCACGGGTTGATAAGATGCCGCTTGATAGCGTGTTCATGCAGGCCAAAGTACTCGCATTTGGCCCGTTAGCTGAACAAATGGGTGCCAGAGAGCACCTGATTGAACTGTTGCCTAATTCTTCAATACGGTTTGTCTTAGAGGAATTAGGTATAGAAATGTGGCTCAGTCAAGGACTTGTGGTCAGCATAAATGGCAACAAAGTGGCGGAAGATGAACCTGTTAACGACGGAGATGAGATTGCATTACTTCCGCCTGTTTCTGGCGGTTGAGAGCCGATTGATTGACAAAGCGGGAGTAACTGGCGTGTATCAGAGGGAACAACATGAGGTTCGGACCGTTTGAAATCATGATTCTACTGGCAATCTTCTTCCTACTGTTTGGAGCAGAACGCCTACCTAAACTTGCGAGAGCCGCTGGACAGTCGAAAGGGGAGTTCCAAAAAGGACTATCTGAAGTAACTGGAGAGCCGTCAACTGCCAATACTGAAACCGATTTAGATGCTGGTGGAAAGACCAAGGCTGTCGACCTGGCACAAAAAGCAGAAGCGGCCGGAGTAGACCCGTCAGGTAAGACTGCGGAAGAAGTTGCTGAAGAGATCTCTACTGCAGAAGAATGAACCATGTTAGACTGGATTTCTGCAATCTTTGCTTCCATGTTTGGAGCGGGCGAAGAAGTTGAAAAAATCCTCGAAGAAGAGTAATTACCTTGCACGCTTAATCTTCATGATTGAGCCACATACATCGCATTCTTGCTCATTCTGTGATTCTACCTTTTTAGTGGCTCTACAGCCGATACACCTCAATTCCCAAGACCATTGCTCCTTACTTCGCTTATTCGAGACAGCTTCGAAAGGATGATGCAAATGCCTACATACATTCTGTAAGGAATAATCATCTGTGAACAAAGTTTGACCCGTTGCTAATGCTATTGCCAAAATTTCTAGGTCTACTGGGCTTAATCTAGGTAAATCTCCCGAGAGAGATGCTGCTGATTCAGCATCACCTGTCCCCATAGTCATCCATTCCATTTCGATGGACTCAAGCAACATTGCCCTTTGTGGAGACAGTTTTCTCAATTCCTCTAACTGGCTATGAGCCACAATTCCTCCTTGTAATCTCTCTACAGGCCAATGAAGCAATGCGGCTGTATCCAGTACCGGCATGTAGGGTCGGGTCATGATTTGTAGCAATCAAGACTTCGATTAAGAAAGGGTTCATCCGTGTGATTGTCACCCCATGGGTTGGATGTCGTGGAAAGAGACCATCGTAGAATGGTTTGATGGGTTTGGCTGGATTAGTCTAGCGGCCATGTCATTTACCGAGGCTATTATCCAACCTGTACCTCCTGATTTGCTATTTTTGCCGATGTTAGTGGCGGCTGAAGGTGACACGGCTCTGGTTTTTTGGCTATGGCTAGTTGTCACGGTCACTAGCGTTTTAGGCAGCATTGTTGGTTATTGGATTGGAAAGAAATGGGGAAGGCCTCTCTTTACTAGGTACAAAGCTGAAAAACATCTAGCAAAAATAGAGGCTTTGAGTCTCCGATATGGCACCATTGGTACATTCATAGCAGCATTCTCTCCGATTCCATACAAGGTATTTGGCTGGGCAGCAGGAATGGGCGAGATGAAACTCAAACCATTCATCATAGCAGGATTGTTCGGCAGAGGATTGAGGTTCGGTCTTGAAGCGCTTCTAATTGGCATATACGGCCAAAAAGCACTCGATGCAATCTGGTGGTTGTTGGATAGAGAAATTCTAATCGGTGCAGCATTGATCCTAATGATTGTGATTGGATGGATTGGAATTCGTTGGTGGAATAACTTGACTGTCGACCCCAACATTCATCAATAATCAACGATGGGCGAAGAATATCTGCTTGTGTGGTGTAGTGGTCCATCATTTCGGGTTTTCATTCCGGCGACCCGGGTTCAAATCCCGGCACGAGCATCTATACATCCTGAAGCATAGTTGATGCTATTCGGACATGGCTTGGCCCTATGTTCCGGAACGTAAAACCTAGCCCTAATTTTACTCAAACTTGTTACTAAGGCATATTTTGTCCTAACAAAATTACCGGTTTATTCATGAACCTCATATTATTGCAATTTACCATGTCCTTACAAGACGAGTTTCCCCCTTGTGGAGAAAAAGAAATTGAAGATTCTCAAAAATTCATAATTGAATTGATGGGTGTTGTCTTAATTTCAACATTAACTTGGGCAATCTTTCGATTTATCACAAAAGATATTATTGGCCCAGTTAATTCAATATCATTCAGCATTACCTACATCTTAGTAGCACCTATTGTTTTCCTCGGACCAGCGATGTATTATTGGGTAAAACATAGAGAGGAAGAGGGGCTTCCTGTAAGGTTATTTGTATACGATTCACCACAAGCAACCTTAACCGAACGAGCGGTGAGAACATTCACTGAACGAATGGTAAAATATTCGTTAATTATTGGTGTTTTACTTACTATTGTCAATTTTTTGTTAGAATTAATTTTGGATTGGGGGACTCTCAATTCTGGAATGTACGGGAAAACAGAAATGAATTTTTCATGGATGCCGGAGGTGGATTCGACATTCGCTTACATCATTCTGGTTTTCACAAATTTAGCAATAGTTGCAACTGTTGAGGAGTTCTTCTTCAGAGGTTTCATTCAAGATCAATTTTCTAGGGTGGTTAAAACTTGGCAGTCCATCCTTATATCTGCAACCATTTTTGCCATGACCCACATTCCGATTGCCATTTTCATCTATGAGATAGAAGGAATATGGCTATTTATATCTCTAATTAATTGGTTTGGTTTCGGTCTTGCAACCGGGTACGTATATTACATTACTAGAAACATATGGGTAGTAGTAGCATGGCATGGTATTTGGAATGTTACTGTTTCTACAATTAGTTATGGCTTTTTAATTTGGGAAATTCCAAGTCCTGGATTAGAAAAATTTGTTTGGACTTTTCAAACTCTTTTGATTAATGCATTATTGTTGCTATGTATTTACTTCGCTAGAGATTATCTAGCAGAATTTGGCCGTTTCGAAAAGATTCCGCCTGAACCTAAATCTATCGAGGTTAAATTGTGACATTCGACTCGGATTATGAGCCGTTCTTCCAACCGCCTGGGTGGATTATTGGCCCAATTTGGAGTGTCTTGTATGTCATGTTGGCAATCAGCATGTACACTACGATTGTTAATCGAAGTGAGATTAGTTATCGAAATATTGCTATCGCTTTGTTTACTATTCAGATGATTGCAAACCTAATGTGGCCCAGTGTATTCAATGATGCCAAATACCTACAATCTCTGTTATTGATTGTAGTAATGGTTGTGTTCACAATCGCTTATGCGTACTTGGTTTACGATGGTAACAAGCAAGGTTCAATGTTAGTATGGCCGTACATTGCGTGGGTAAGTTTTGCAGGGTTGATCAATGCTGCTTACTACCTGCATGCAAATTAACGTAGGTATCTCTGAGTCTCGTTAAATCCACCAATGAACATCGGATTTTCACCCCTGTTGTCAATTACAACAGGTACAGTTCGATGTCCTGTTTCTGCCACAACATCATTTCTT
Source organism: Methanobacteriota archaeon (assembly GCA_002715725.1). Classification (GTDB taxonomy): domain Archaea; phylum Thermoplasmatota; class Poseidoniia; order Poseidoniales; family Poseidoniaceae; genus MGIIa-K1. Next base: position 17,498 of record PAZU01000003.1, read on the forward strand.
GCACCTGGCTCGTGGTCAAAATTGATTTCATCATAGGTTAGGCCTTTTGAGTCAAATAAGCGCTTCACTGCGACACAATAAGGGCAAAATGTCGACGAATATACAACGAAATCTGCATCCGAGGCCAATGCATCTTCAACAACACGTCCCATGATTTACACTTCCTTACCAGTCATTTCAATCTGTGTGTTTCACTACTCTGAAAGAATCAAACCATCATTGTCAATCTGCCAATCCAGAATTTCCCAGGGAATCGCTTCTTTCGTGGCATCTGGATTTCGTGAAATTATTCCTACAAATCCACCAGCTGCTGCTCCCATACCCTTCCATGCAAGTACATCTGGAAGTTCGGTTAGGAGTTGATATGGCTCGTTCAAACTTGAGTCCAAGCGTCCAACTGCTTCCGTGTAGGCATTCATCGCAGCACATACGTTGAACCTATCATCCCTCTGAACTGCAGCAGCCATATCCCTTCCACTTTGCCGTATATCCATCAAATGTGGTAAGACTTCCTCATATCTGGCCCAAACCCCACTATGTAAGTCCCCAGAAGTATGGCGTATTCCTGTATCTGCAAGAATTAGATGCTTCTCAATCCATCTATTGAATGAAGGTGGAGGTACAAGATGAACTCTTTCAACATCACTGCCAATGAACTTGAGGTGCTGAATACCTCCATATTTAGCAGCCCACTGATCTTGACGGCCACCATGGTTTCCAAGTAATCTTTCAAATTGATAGGCTAGTTCTTCGGAGTTTTCCTTACCTTTGATTGCCGCTAGTAATGCTACATTGATGGCTCCAGTAGTTCCTAAACCACTTCCAATAGGAACATCACATGTGTATGAAACACTGAGTTTACCAGATTCATCAACTTCCAAATTTGCATGTGCGTAATGATTGATTGCTATGTTTACTACATCGCCGCCAACTTGTTCACAAAAAGGAGGAGCATCTGACCATCCTCCCGCTAGGTCAATTCTAACGGGAGCTTTTGCGGAAGGCATAACTTGCCTAAGCAGCCATAACTTATCTCATCTGCCCCTAATAGGTCGACAATGGAATTCGTGACCTGATTTTTCAATTGGAAATTTAAAATTCCAATTGGTTTATTCAATCCATATTTCCAAGCCATTCTCTGACTGAAAAATGAAATTCAATTGGAATCATATGCCCTTTGTGATGTTGAATACGAGTTACTTCCCAGCCAGATTCTTCGAAAATCGCTGGTATTTCCATACCCGCTTCAAGTGAAACCCGATGGTCTGATTCACCATGCATCCACAATAATTTACCTGCAGGAATTTCTCTAAGCCTGTCCTTCAATTCTAGAGGCCTGACCGCCCTAGTTCCGATTGCGATAATTCCCAACACATTGTGATTGAATTGAAGGAGCTCTTGAGCCATGGCACCACCTTGACTGAAACCCCCCAATACTAAATCATCATCAGGGAGTATATTCGATAACTTGAGTAAAGATGCATCAACATCTGAGAGTTCTTTTGCAGTTAGGATTCTGCGTCCTGGGTTATCTCCACCTTCATATCGCCACCACGTGTAACCTCGGCTAGGATGTTCAAAATCGGCCTGTGGAACGAGTAAACTCCAACCTTCAGGCAAAATCTTCTCAGCGAATGGTCGCATCATTTCTGCAGTGCCAGTCATGCCGTGCATCATGACAAGTGTAGGCATATTGCAACCTCACAATGTCCAAGAGCGGACAAGTGCACCTGCAACTTTGAGATGGACGAAGGAATCTGCACCCCTTACTGTGACGGTGATTGAATGCTCCCCGGAGTTAGATGGTATTGTACCAAATGACCCCTTTTCTGTTGCTCCTGCACCCCACGCTCGAGTTAATGGAGAGGCCCCTTGGTGATCTTTGATACTGAGTGAGCCCGAACCTCCTTGCTGACTAATTTCAACATCCAAATACCAAACTAAAGTATCCCATGCCTCGTTTGGCGAATAGCCTTCATCGAGGAATGTATCGTAAACTTCTTGGTCGTTTTCTTCATACAAATTGTCATGTATGTCTCCGGCACGGTAGAAGAATACATCACCTGTATATCCTGTATCCTTTTGGACGAGACTCATTTGTAAGTTAGTTACACCCTCATTGTCTGTCCATTGAAGATTATTGATGAAACCCTGGCGACCACTAAAGACGTAGCTAAGTTGGTGACCTTCGCTTGAACTTGCAGATACTGTGACTTCCCCATTGTAGATATTATCAGTAGTAGCACTCCAATCTTGGCCTAAGAGTCTGAACGCCCAAGTGTTGCCAACCTCCCAAGGGAAATTGAAAACTGGCTGAGGTTCTCCGTTCTCATAAACTGACAATCCATCCATAGTAACTCTGCCCAAAAATGGATTGTGATTGATTACCGCATGCCTTTGAGCCTCTCCTTCCGAGGAGATTCCTAGCATGAATAAGCCATCATCCTCACGGACATCTGCAACCACTAAGCGGGTACTGTCTTCTCCAAACTGTGGAGTAATGAAAGTGTACAACCACTGGTCACCAATTTGCCATTGAGGTAAAACTAAATCTCCGTCGGTAGTATTACCAATATCAGATTCGGTATTATCTTCGTTGTTAATGCAACCTGCAAGGCTGACTGTTATCATCAATAGCGACAACAAGTAAGCACGCATGTCAAGGCCCACAACGGTCTCGTTTTTCAGCATGCGGGTTTCCTGCTCAGAACAAGAAACCGCTATCCAATCCGCTTGCGATAACGACCGCAACGATGCTCATCAACTTGATTAGAATGTTCAGAGCTGGACCGCTTGTGTCCTTGAATGGATCACCGATTGTGTCACCGATAACAGCAGCATCGTGAGCGTCATCGCCCTTCTTTGCGCCTTCAATGTGACCTTGCTCGATTGCCTTCTTTGCATTGTCCCATGCTCCACCAGCGTTAGCCATGAATAGAGCGAGTAGAACACCGGTTACTAGAGCACCAGCAAGCATTCCACCAAGAGCAGAGGCACCTAATGCATACCCAACAACAACTGGAGCGAATACTGCTACAAGACCTGGCGCCACCATTTCTCTCAATGCAGCCTTTGTTGAAATGTCAACACAGGTTGCGGAATCTGGCTTGACTCCTTCCCTTCCTTCTAGAAGACCATCGATCTCCTTGAATTGTCGACGGATTTCAACAACCATTTCTCCAGCAGCCTTTCCGACGCTGGTCATTGTCATTGCTGCAACTACGAATGGTAGTGCACCACCGATTAGAAGACCCATTACCACAGATGGATCTGCAAGACTTAGAGTGAAATCCTCATATGTGACCGCAGTACTGTATGCTGCGAATAGTGCTAGAGAAGTTAGAGCAGCGGAACCGATTGCGAATCCTTTACCAACTGCTGCTGTTGTGTTTCCAATTGAATCGAGAGCATCAGTGATTTCACGAACTTCAGAACCTAGTTCTCCCATCTCAGCAATTCCGCCTGCGTTGTCAGCAACTGGTCCATATGCGTCCACGGTCATTGTAACACCGACAGTACCTAGCATACCCATTGCAGCGATTGCAATGTTGTATAGGCCAAACTCGTCGCCACCAATCTTGAATGCTCCAAAGATACCTGCTGCGATTAGTAGAATTGGAACAAATGTTGACATCATTCCGACTGACAAACCAGCGATTGCGTTTGTTGCTGGTCCTGTCTTGGACATCTCACCGATGTGAGGAATCGCTCTAGTTGGAACTCCCATTACCGGTTCAATTCCAGTATAGTATTCGGTTACTAGTCCGATTAAGATTCCAACAACGCTTCCTAGAATTACAGCCTGCATAACATCGGAGTCAACATCAAGTGCGAAGTAGTCAATTGCAAGGTAACCGCCTGCCCAGAATAGAATTGCTGCGATGAAAGTAGTGTTTCTTAGAGCCGCTGCTGGGTCTTTCATTCCCTTCATGAAGGCCATTGAGAAAACACCTACTAGAGAAGCAATATATCCGACCAAACCTAGAAGGATAGGTAGCAGAATGTAATCCTCAGCAGATCCTGTAAAATTATCCCCGCCGAAATCAGCACCGTCTGCAATAATCATTGCTGCTATGATTGAACCTACGAAAGACTCGAAGATGTCCGCACCCATTCCTGCTACGTCACCAACGTTGTCACCAACGTTGTCAGCGATAACACCAGGGTTTCTTGGGTCGTCTTCAGGAATTCCTGCTTCGACCTTACCTACTAAGTCAGCACCAACGTCAGCAGCCTTGGTGTAAATACCGCCACCAACTCTTGCGAATAGTGCAATAGAAGATGCACCCATACCGAATCCAGCAGCGGACTCGATGTGAGATGTTTCACCGGAACTTAACCAGTAGGCAATCAATGAGATACCTAGTAGACCAAGTCCACCAACTGATAATCCCATAACTGCGCCACCATTGTATGATACAGCAAGTGCAGCAGGTTGTCCTCCGTTCTTCGCTGCCATAGCAGTCCTTCCGTTAGCGGAAGTCGCTGCCCTCATACCAGAGAATCCTGCTAGTACGCTTGCAACAGCACCTGCTAAGAATGCCCCAGGAGTATAGTAATCGCCAGTATCGTAGTACAGTAATGCTGCAACGATTACGACGAAAATTGAGAGAATTTTGTACTCAGCATACAGGAAAGCCATTGCTCCGTCCTGAATTTCTTGAGTGATCTCTGCCACTTTCTTATCTTCAATTTCAATGCTATCGTTCTTCTTGTATAACACAAAAGCAACAATTAGTCCGACCAATGCTGCTCCGGCTGCCATTATCTCGATGTCCATAAAATACACCTGCTGGCCGCCGACCTACCTCCCCTTCATAAGGACATCCCCATGAAAAACTACGGCGTATGGCGTTTTTGCTTTACTCTACACTAAAGCCGACACTCACAATTTTGTCGATTATCTCATGTGATTCTACACCTTTCGACTTCACGATTACTAACCCGTTGACAGATGAAGCCTCGACTTTCTTAACCCCTGAAATCTCATTCAATGCTTTGGTGATTTTTCCTTCACACCCTCCACAACTCATTCCAGACACGGAGAATTCTAAGATTTCGGCTTTTGAAAACAATCCCATGACCTCCCCAGTATGTATCACACTTGAATGCGATGGTTGATAGATGAGCGGCTATTGCAGGTGTTTGATGGCAATCACAGCAGAGGAGGTCCTCAAAGAAATCGGACCTGTTCAAGAGGTATTGGACGCACACGATGGTGTGGTAACTGTTATCGATACGGCTGGTGGAAATGTCATGCTATCTCTTGATGGTGGATGTGTTGGATGTTCCTCTACTCCGATGACTGCAATGCAAATTTATTATTCATTGATGAAACTAGGTTCTGTAAATGATGTGATCTTCGTAAATGGAGAGCTTCCGGAATACATGCGCACATTCATCGACCAAAAAATGGCAGATGAATCCGGTGAGCCTCAAGGCGAAATAATCTGATTATTCCTCTTCTTTCTTCCCAATGTTGTGAGGATTAGCCCCGAATGATACATTCTGGCCTTTGATATTCAACCTAGCTGCGATTGCGACAACTACGCACAGCAATGAAAGCGGTTTGGGAAGATAGTTAGAACCCCACAGTTCTCCACCTGCTATTGATAACCACCATAGAATTCCTGCTGTAATCAACAAAGAAAACATAATGAAATTTTGAGCCATTAGTTCCATCTTCTCATTTCTGGAAAAGGTTGCAATGAAAATAAACGCTGTTAGCGATAAAAAACACATGGATTGGGCGAGAGTCTCGATGATTTCGGTCTCGACCATGCCTATGCTAAAAGGCAGGAGTTCTTGAACCCACACGCATTGGAATAATCATGGCAGGCGGATCTTGGACACTGGCAAAGCCGCGAACTAGTGGCCCGCCATACTTTAGCCGCAACCAAATCAGCACTGCACTGCATCAGATGGCGGTGTTACTGGAACTTTCTGGTGCGAACATGTTTCGGACTCGATCTTATCAAAACGCTTCACGCCTCATCGGTTCATTATCACAAGACTTGGGAGAATTGGTTGTTAGTGGAGACATTTACGAACTCAAAGGCATAGGTAAAGGTCTTGGCTCTGCAATTTCACAAGCGGTTGGAGAAGGTATTTGGCCTGAAGATTGGATTGAATTACATGAAAGCACTCCTAAAGGACTAATCGAAATGCTCGGCATCCCAGGAGTAGGCCCAAAGAAAATCAAAATGTTACACGATGAACTAGGTGTAATGTCTGTAGCGAATTTACAAGAGGTTTGTGTAAAAAACGAAGTAGCGCCCATGAAGGGATTTGGCGCTAAAAGCCAACAAAAAATCCTTGATGGAATAGAACTACTAGCTAGATTCTCTGCTCGTAGAAGGCTGGATGTTGGTTTGAGATACGGTCAAACATTCCTCTCAATGATTCAACAACTCTCTGGAGTTGAGCGAGCCGAACTTGCTGGCTCAGCGCGCAGAAGAAGAGAGACTATTGGGGACTTAGATATCGTCGCTGCAGTAAAACCAGAAGATGTAGAGGATGTGACAAACAAGATTCTTTCTCTCAAAGGAATTGCAGATGTCAAAGGTGCTGGAGATTCCAAAGTATCAGTCATTCTTGACACCTCTATTTTTGAAGATGGATTTAGCCTAGGACACCTAGATGCGAATGTGCTTGACGCAATTGGTGGAGAGTCCTATGAGCAATTAGAATCGGGGGGAACAATCGATGCCCAAGTTAGATTAGTTCCCTCTCATGTGTTCCCTTACACCTTGGCATACTTTACCGGTTCCAAAGAGCACAATATCCGTATGCGGCAAGTCGCTCAAGATAAGGGTCTCAAACTGAATGAGTTTGGATTAATGCCTGAAACGGATTTAACTGGCTTAGAGGCTGCTGCAACATCGCTGCCCGCAGTTGATGAGTCTGACATCTATGCGCATCTAGGACTAAGGTATGTCACTCCTGAATTGAGAGAGGACTTAGGAGAAATGGAGGCTTCGGCTGCTGGTGAACTGCCTGAACTGATTTCTCTATCCAATATCAAAGGAGCATTACACAACCACACCACCCTTTCTGATGGTGATGCAAGCCTAGAGCAAATGGCAGATGCTGCAAGACGCATGGGATGGAATTGGCTGGGAATTGCCGACCATTCGCCTACTTTACAAATTGCAAATGGTGCCAGTGCTGAGGATTTAATCGCACAATACCAGACTATACAAAAATACAATGCTGAATGGAAGAATGAAGGCATTGATTTCCGTTTATTCAGCGGCGTGGAATCAGATATTCTAGAGGATGGGAAATTAGACCACCCTGATGATGTGTTGTCGCAAATCGACTATGTTGTTGCCAGCGTACATGCTATGACTCGATGGAGAGGAAGAGATGAATCTCAAAATACTGAAGACTTACTGAAATGTCTAGAACATCCTGCTACAACTGTGTTAGGACACCCTACAGGTCGAATTTTGCAAGGTAGAGATGGTTATGAAGTAGACTTGCATACCGTTCTTGAGCACATGTCTGAAGCGAACAGGGAAGGAGAACTGAAGGCTGTTGAACTTAATGCATCGCCATACCGGCTAGATTTAGATTGGCGGTTGTGTAAACGTGCTAAAGAATTAGGCGTACCAGTAGTAATCAATCCGGATGCCCATTCGATCAAAGGATTGGGCGACATTGACTATGGTGTAATGGTTGCTCGTAAGGGCTGGCTTGAAAATGATGATATTCTCAATTCATTGGACGGAGAAGAAATGGCAACGAGGTTTATCGGGTGATTTAATGAGATTTATACGTGCACTTGTGATAGGATTACTTTCGATATTTCCAGGTACAATTATTGGTTATCTTGGTTGGCTTGCGACTGGCTCGAACGAGAATAATTACTCGCTATCAGTTGTATTCTTTTGCAACATTATCCCGCTAGGCTCAGTGTTCCTAGGCTTCATATGGGCATGGGCCAATGGGGCAGAATATGGCGTAGATTACCGAGGCTGATAATGTGAAACGCCCAGCAAAAGCACACCTTATCTTGGATATTCTTGAAGATTTTTATCCCGAAACACCTCCACCTCTAGACCATGATAATTCGTTTCAGTTGCTGATTGCCGTACTGATGAGCGCTCAAACTACCGACAAGAAAGTGAATCAAGTTACACCTGAGTTATTCCGCCATGGTCCTGATGCTACGAGAATGGCAACCTTGGAAGTAAGCCATATTCAGGAGATGATACGTGAAGTAGGCCTTGCTCCAACTAAAGCCAAGAACATCTCTAAATTAGCTAAGATATTGGTTGAATCATATGATGGAGAGATTCCCGATACTTTCGAAGGATTGGAAAGTCTGCCAGGCGTTGGTCACAAAACAGCAGGAGTTGTCATGGCCCAAGCTTTCGGAGTCCCAGCATTTCCAATCGACACACACATACACAGACTAGCTGCAAGATGGGGGCTATCAAACGGCACTAATGTAGTCAAGACTGAAAAAGATCTGAAAGCAATCTTTCCAAAGAAATCTTGGAACAAATTACACCTGCAGATTATTTTCTTTGGTAGAGAGTTTTGCCCCGCTAGGAATCACGACCTTACCAAATGCCCAATCTGTGCATGGGCTGCTACAAAAAAGAGAATCAAGCAAGAGATGGGCTCCCGCTAACATCCATTCGATTTCTCTCCAAGACACCTAGAATATGCTGGCTCTGATTCAATCAAATCAATTTCTAATTCCATCAGATTAACTTCCTATGCTGAATCCAACCATCTTTCATCAAACGGATTCCCCACATCATGAGGAGTCCAGCAACAAATAATTCAACAGTCAATGCGAGTGAATAAACAATCTCCGCCATGATTGTGCCAATTAAGCAAATAACATGGAGACTATCTTTGTAGGATAGATACTACACTATATTCTACATTCATGTTGAGAACATACTTGATGCGCCATCAAGGATGAAAGACGAGATTAGACTTGCAAGAGCCGCAACCCAGAGTAGTTGAATCATTTGTCCAACAGCACTTGTGAAACCTCCTCCTCGAAGGCGTGTTGCGATTAGAGACACTGCTAATACTTGAACTAAAATAAGAATTGAGGCGATTATCTTGAACATCAAAATATTGTCTGCAACTGCAGTAGGGTCTTCCATTACTGGAAGGACGAAATCGCCGGCAGCATCGGATATCGACCCAATATCTGTGGTTTCAGCAATACTAGTTGCAACTCCAGCGATTGTTTCACCCAGTTGAAGAACAATGGAAATTGTTACGTTCAAAGATACAACTGAAGAAATCAGTAAACCAAATGCTACACCCCACATTGTAGAAGCAGAAAGACTCCTTCTTCTACGCAGAGATAGTAAGTTTGTGACAGAGCGAGAAACCATATCGGCGGTTTCAGCTGGCTCACCAGATGATTGTGAGCCTTCAATGTAGATTCTATTGTAGCGAGAAATCACTGCAGAATTGGTGTCTGCTGCGAAATAATCCCATGCCCGTTCGCTATCGATTCTCGTGGAAAGACGCTTCTCTAGGCGATCTATGGATTCGTCCAGCATACCGAAATCAATACCGCGGAGTGCCCTAATTGTAGCGCTTGGCTCCGCACTTCGTGCTTGCGCTGTACCACCTAAAGCGCGAATGAAGTCAGGGTATGCTTCATCTCTGCGCAGAACTTTGCTTTCTTCTCGATGAACTAAAATGGAGGGGACTAACAATGGAGTCAACGGAAGTGCTAGAAGAATTAATCCGTATTTGTCCCAAGTAGTGGTCAAACTATCCCAATATGAAATTACTACAACAATTGTTACAACCATCAGAGCAATACTAACCAAACCTGCTCCAAGCCAGGTTTGTCTGAAAAGTAAACGGAATGGTGTTTCGAATCCATCACGAGCGAATGTCTGGTCATCGGGAATCGTAGCCCTAAATGCGAATAAGGCTCCGACTTGGATAACCACGAATAAAAATCCAGCAAGTAATAACCATCTAATTCTGGTTGCTAATTCAATCGGAGTCGCACTACTACCGCTTCCAATTTCGAATAATACCAAATGGATACCCGCAACAACTAATCCAAATAATCCAGCAGAAACAAGTGAAACGTAAATTTCCTTTAGTGTGTCAACACTCTCTAGCCTAGTATCATAGATAGTGTTGTACTGTTCAGCAACCGTTTCTTGCTCTGCACGCATGAAGGAATCAATCGGTTGACCTGCTTCAATCGAGAATGCCATTCTGTCTAGGAAATCAGTCCACAATGGAGAAGGTGATTGTTGAGCCACGATTCTCGCTGCTTCTGGTAAAGAGGTGTGCCATTTGTCTACAAGTGTTTCAATTCGCTTTACTTCTTGAGCTAATTCACCGTAATCTTTCATCTGCCTTAGTATATCGAAAATTGTATCTGCTCCAACTTCACCAAGAGAGAGAATTCCCATTCGCGTAATGAACATGTGCATTTCTTTCTCGATTTTTATCGCAGAACGATTTACTTCGAGAATAGGAAAATAGATTGCTGCGGCTCCCGTCAACAGCGGTAAAGTGATAATTAGGAAAATTCCAGTGAACCCAGCAAATAATCCTCCTTCAGAGAACCCGCCTGTCAACCAAATCAACAGAATTGCAGAGACTAANCCTGCCAATGCAGCAGGTAAAACGAATGCAAACAGGAAGCGAGGAACTGGCATCTCAAGGCGACGCAGAGCAATCTGCCACGTCGCCATTCGCTCCATCTAATCATCTCCTTTTCAGCGCTCAGTAATACTGACCCAAGTTTCTACAGCAGCACGGAATGCTTCCCAGCCACCGTTGTAATACAAATTTAACAGATCGAAAACATCATCATAGTGGGTCAAATTCCTTTCTGCCATTATTTCAATCGCTTCTGCACGTCGAGTCAATTCATCATACGCTTCTCTTTTGTTTTCGAAACCCATCTGTGCCGCAATTTTGTTTTCGAGAAGATGTGATTGAAACATACCACGGAAGTAATGCTTGTCTTTTACTGGGTCCCACTCGAACATACCCCTTGTTAGAACACCGTCGCTGTGCTTGTTGTATCCGATAACTTCGTCAATACCAGTAATACGTCTTGCTATTCCACCACCAGGTGCTTCTACAACTTCTTGGAAGATTGCGAAGTTCAAGTTATCGAAGAAACGAATTGGAACATTGATTGGGTCACCAGTAAATCTCTGAATCATCTTGACGATTGATGATGCGTGGAATGTAGCAATGACCGGGTGACCGGTCTGCATAGCCTGGAATGCTGTTGCACCTTCTACACCACGTATCTCACCGATGATAATGTATCTAGGACGAGAACGCAGAGCCGCTTTCAATAGGTCGAACATCTCCACTCTACTATCCTCATTTTTAGAGTCTCGAGTAACTAATCGCTGCCAAATTTTGTGCCTTACCTTAACTTCAGGTGTATCTTCTGCAGAGTAAATCTTGACATTGTGGTCGATGAAAGGAAGAATTGCGTTTAGAGTAGTAGTCTTACCAGATGCCGTTTCTCCACTCACTAATACCGACATTCCATACTCTAAACAAATCCAGATGTATGCAGCTTGTTGGGCACTCATTGTACCCCATTTAATCAGTTGAATTACAGAGATCGTTTCTTCTGCGAATTTTCTGATTGTAAATGACGGACCTAACATAGATACGTCATCAGAGAAAATGATGTTGATACGTGAACCATCTAACAATGCTCCATCAATAATCGGTTTGTTATCAGATACTGGCCTACCAATACGCTCAGACATTGCCCTAAGGTATCTTGCCAGTAAATCTCTCTCACGGAAACGGATGTTGGAAGTTACCATGCCGAACACCTTGTGATCCATATGAACATGCTTCAAACCAACTGAGTGAATATCTTCCAGCATCTCATCTGAAAGAAGTGGCTCCAATGGGCCATTACGGATTAAGTCACGAATAATTGTGTATCGTAACCTATCTCTTTGCTCCTTTGTTACTACAATTCGCTTGTCATCCATACCTAGAACTTCCCACATTCTACCTTGCCTACGTACAGAACCTCTTGCTTCTGAATCTAGCACGGTGTATCTATCAATCATTCCAGATAGAATGTTTTCGAATTCATCATCCGTTGTGAATGTAGGTGCACTTGGCGCTTCCTGGAGAAGGACTTCAATCAAAGTTCGACGTATATTTTCTTCTTCGTCGGTCAATTGAGGTTCTAGACCAAACCAAAGTGTCTGACCCTCTGAACCATCATCATCGACAGGCCGATACATGTGTACAAAGATTGGTTCTTTTGTAATATAGATTAGATTCATCGGCTGAATCTTTCGAGCATCTCTATCCAATGGCCCATAGTAGTACGGTCTACTGCCATATTTTGCTTCAAAATCCTGAACCCACCGTGCCACGTGAGGGTGTGCGGCCATGACAGAATCGAGGTCGCCGCGTTGGAATTTGAGTTCTTCATCCATCAGCTCACCGCCGTAATATCTACGATGAAGCCCATGTAAGGCTCAACACGCCATCCAACGCTTGCTTGAACTGGACCTGCAGCACGAAGGAATCTAGTAACAACGATTGTTCTCTTGATTTCTCCACCTACGAAACCTGCATTCATATCAAGCAAGACTTCACAGGATGAACGTAATTTGTGTAACAATTTCTCGTCCATCTCTGTTGGATCAACTGTTAACAATAGTGAGCGTGATTCGCTGCAAACCTTTCGCAGCTTCTGTAATGTAGCGAGATGCTGTGATTGTTCTAGGCTTTCAGGCATCAATGCTGATGCCGAATCAACTACGATGACATCTGCCTTTTCGATGGCATCAGATTCTAAGACGTCGAATAAGTCTACGCCCTCTTTTGCCTCAGCGATAACACCGAACCTAGAGAATACCATTAGTTTCCCTGTTGCGATGTAATCTGTGATTGGATAACCAATCGATTCCATTTGTTCAATCCAACCACGAGTGGTTAATTCTGTGGTAACTACCAATACCTTGGAGCCATTTTCGAGCAATCCAAAAATTATCCTTTGACTTACCAGGGATTTACCACTACCTACCTCGCCCTGAATCATCCATAGACTTCTATTCGGTAAGCGAGCACCCATCGCATTTGCAAGGCTATCTTGCTCAAGAGTGAATTCGTACCCATCCTCAACGGGCTTTGGTGGTTCATCAAACACTTAGCCTCACCTCCGCAGTTTCGGAATCTGTTCCTTTAACTCCATCAGTAGCAGTGGATTGAACAATAATTGTTACAGTAGCTAAATCATTGTCAGCATAACTGAAACTGGCATCGCTAACTGTCACTTCAATGACATATTCAGTAGCCCATACTCCATTAGCAGGGTACAGCGTTGTAGCACCGACAGTATTAGCAGCGACACCATCAACAAATATCGAGAATGAACTCTTATCTAAAGTTCGAGAACCAGTATTTTGGAAATACAGAGTTATTTCTTGATTCGCACCTGAATTATCTAACAGCACATCACCTCTATCTCCACTAAAGGAAACATCGGTTTCGGAATTAGCCACTTTACCCTTAGCATTGGTACCGTTGGCTGCTGCAAGATCTCCCCATGATTCTAGAAGAACAACTGAGGCTGCTCCACTAATCAATAGGGATGTGACAAGCAAAATCATTGAACTTGCGCCGCCGTCTGCCATAGAAATACCTCACAGAACACTTGTAGCCTTGGTTTGGCCATCTATGGTAATAGCAAGACGTGAAACTGTTGCTTGGGCTCCGCTATCGTAGTAGAATTGGAAAGTCTCCCCTGGGAAAATGATGGTTGGTTGATATCCATCATGCCCATCAGAGAGATTTAGTGGCGAACCTCCATCAGAAAACAACCAAGAGAAATCAGTTGCTAAATCTGTGCTACCATCATTGGTAACATTCAGGTAAACTAGATTTCCTAGTGTGGCTGAGATGTTTAGGTTCGAACCAGTGTTAGGACCTGTGACCTCCAAAAAGTACGAGGAGGCGTAGAGATACGATGATCCGTGGTCAAGAATATTCAATCCTGTAACTGTACCTCCGGAGATCACAAGGTCCGCGAGGAAGGAGCCTGCGCTGCCATTCACTTCGACTTGGCCGGCTGAATAGCCGGTTCCACCGTTATTTATTGTGAATGACACCACTGCTCCCTCAACGTTATTGGCGTTCTCAATAGTAAATTGTGTAATGGGTTCAGCAGAAGCCTCGATTTGCGCAATGGAATCATCCACCTGCGCTTCAAGAGTAGCCATCGCTAATGCGAAAACTACCAGCAATGATGTTCCAACCACCATCGCTCCAACTGCTACGCTACCCATTCACTCTTCACCCCTGAGTGCTCTCGCCCTTCTCCAATTGGAGATTAGGGCAGAGAATGTTAGCAACTCTCTGTGTGGCAAATGGTCTTCCAATGCGCTCTCTGTATCACCAGGAGCGGCCATCTGAACAATTGCCAATACATGCTTTCCTTCATCTGCAGTTAGCATGCCAGAATTCATCGCCTTCTGAGTGAAGGAGACTGCTGCCATGCCAGACAGATTGTCAAGCAATAATGCTGCTACAGTCGGCGCACCGACTGTTCCATCTGCACCATCTCCTAAGTGCGCCGGAGCGATTAGGAATGGGTTAGATGCTAAGGCCTGAGCCTCATACAATTCCAACAAAGGTGCTGCATCATCAGACTTCAGGCGTTCTGTTCCCGATGCTGTAATGACGTCGCCTGAAGCTGTGACGATTGTATCGCCTTCTCCAAGTTCGACTTCACCAGATACAGTACCTTCTGAACCTGTGCCGTCAGCGCGAGCCACAACACCGTCCTCAAGTCTATTCTCAACTCTATTGAGAATATCTTCAACCAAATCTATGCGAGTGGAAATCATTCGCTCTAGACCTGATGTATCGACGTTTGCTTGAGTTTGTGCTGGAGCAGGTGCTGCAACTGGAATAGATCCAGAACTGTTGAGCTTAGCCCTTGTAGGTCCGGGAGAAATTGTCCAAGCGTCCTCTTCGGTTAATTCGCCTTGTTCAGGCATAGGAACTTGCTCGATCGCTATGTTAGACATAACGCGCAAGCGCTCCTCCGAGAGGTCGCTAGGGACTTCTCCAGACTTTTCACTGCTACCGAATGGCCATGCCATATCAGTACCTCCTAATTCTCATTGAACCCCAATGCCCCGAAGAGCAATTTTGGGGTTCAGTTCGAATCAGATAACTATCGATCCTCTGGTAGTATCGGAGATGTATAGCGTCTCATAAGTTGAGCCGCCACCTTCGACGTGTATCCAAAGTGTGACTTCTGCGTTAATTCCAACAGATGTTGCAGAGCAATCATCGCCTGGTGCTGCGTTCATGATGAGCGCATATGTTACACCTGGTAGTAGATTATTTGCTACTGCAGCACCGCCTACATCATCTACTTCTGTAGCTGCTGCGAAGGTTCCTGAAACATACTGGTATGCTCCACCTGCAGTTTCACAGGTCATCTGGAAATCTGTTGTAGACTCATCTAGAACTTCGGAACCTGGAGCGGTTTCGAAGTAGACTAGGTAAGATGCTGAATCGTCATAGACAAATATTGAGTTAACAGAAATCTTTCCTGAGATTTCTTGCTGTGTATCAGAACCTGTCTGTTGTGCGTTTTGCTGTAATTTCTCACCGGTTTGGATGATAACAGCGGATGCCACTGCTGCCACCAGGATTAGAGCAATGAATACAATCATTGCACCGATACCAATAGAACCGATTTCATCATTCTTAATTTCGTTATTATTCTTCATCATAATCACCTCAAACAACTTGGTCTCCTTGTGTTGTGCTTTGATAGAACAGTGTCTCATAGGTTGAACCTCCGCCATTTGCGGAGATTACCATGGAGTGCTCTTCATTTAGCGTAGGTGGACAATCTGAGCCGCCACCGTTTGCACCGCCGACAATCAGGTCGATCATGTAGGTCGATCCTGGGTCAAATTGTGCTACTGCTGTTGCACCGTCTAGTTCTGTTGCTGTTGACAAATCGCCATCGACTACTGAAGGAGTACCAGCACCATCATCACAAATTACAGCCCAGTGGACTGCAGTATCTGCAATTGGCTCAGAGCCAGGTGCTAGTTCAAAGACCATAGTGATCTCTTCATTGTTCGCGTTTTGGGCACCGACCCAGACAGTAATAATCGAGATTTTACCCGAAATTTCCTGCTGTGTGTCGCTTCCCGACTGTTGTGCGTTTTGCTGCAACTTCTCACCCGTTTGGATGATAACTGCACTTGCGACCGCGGCAACCAGAATTAGAGCGATGAAAACAATCATCGCACCAATACCGATTGAACCCCAATCGTTGCTTTCTTCATTCATTTTTCTTTTCTGCATTGGTTTTCACCTCTTTTTCTTTTTTGTATCTCTACATCCTCCCCACTGGCTCAACCGCCGCAGGGTGGAAAATGATTAGGCGGCGGTTTCACCCCCGTCGCCCATGTCTATTACGAGTGGCATAGTGACCACTCCGATTTCATCTGGAGAGAGTTTCTCAACCAGGGGGAGAGTATCTGATTTGTACCCAGGAGGCATCCAAGGCTGAAGTAACAAATCACGAATAGTTTCCATGCTACGGTTTTGTACGCGCATTGTAACATTTACTTGTCCTGCTTCTACTTCATACCCTGCTTGGATTGCTAATTTGCGAGACAGTGGAATTTCATCTAATCCGAAGCGCAGTCCAGGTTTGACCTCGAACCTGACAAGAATTACATCGCCAGGTCGCATTATTGGCAAATCGATTGATTCGGGGACGCATTGCCAATCAGTTGGGACCGGGGGCGCTAGCCTCATCTCAGGAATAGGACGTGTTCCATCATTGCAAATTCTAACAATCATGACTCCAGTTTCTCCGCCAGCTGGCCAACGAGTATCTACTCCCATCCAGAAATTTCTGAACAAGAACGGATTTAGAGCGACAGCGGAATCTACTACTAAATCTCCAATCAATTGTTCCACTTCTTCGGCTGCATAACCAACCTCACCGACTTCGGCGGCTCCTGTGGCATTACGTAAGCGGCGCAGTATGATCTCAAGTTCCGCTTCAGTGAGAGTCTTTTCTTTCAGCAATCGATTTAGCATTGCGATATTTCTTCGCAGGTCAACTACATCTTCTTCCAAGGAAGAAAGCGCTTTTTCTGCACGCCTTACGGAACGGCTAGCACGCATCAACTGGTGTTGCTCAAGACTGGTTCTTGCTTCGATAATATCGAACTCTGTAGCTGCCAATGAAGATTCATCTCTTGACACGCCATAGACAATATGCTCTAGTTCACGACTTGCGCGAATCAATCTATCTGCACTTGTCTGTGAATCGCGAATAACTCTACGAGCATCTTCCAAATCAGAAACTCCTACATCATATTCTTCAGATTCAGTCATCGTTGCTCACCTCCTCATCTGCAAATAAATCCTCAACATCGATATCGCTTACAGCCTGTTCATCTTCCTCTGAGCCTTCATCCGATGGATTTTCATCGGATTCTAACTCTAAGGTAATCGATTCCTGGGGCTGATTATCATCTTCCATCAATAGGCCTACATCTTCATCCCAATCGATTACGGCAGAGGATGATGCATTACCCGGTGCAGCAACCGTTGATTTGGGCTGAGATATTATTGAACTAATATCCAATCCATCACTAGCCAACTCAGTCAGTAATCGTGCTGGGTCACCTAAGTCCCTCTCAATTCGACTTGCCTGTACTTCAACTTCAGTTAATCTACCATACAATGAACCGTACATTCTGTTGGCATTCCAAATCAGGAATGTTACTCCAACTACTACAATTGCCAAATATGCGATTAGTGAGAACATATTTGTTGAATCGGGATTTATCTGAGGAGGGAATCCTAAGATGACGCCGACCATACCTAATATTGGCATCGCCAAAATAATTGATAATTGGCGCTTAGCATTCGACAATACGTCAAAGTGGTCACTGTAAAGGGTGCTGATACCTTTTCTTGCTCGCTGATAATCTTCGTGAATCAATTGGAACTCTACGGTAGACTTCCATGTCATTATCCAAACCCATAACGCTGCAATGAGCAGAATCACAGGGCCGCCCCAATCGTTTGAGATTAAGTCCATCAAGTGGAATGCGAATCCTAGGGCCAAGACGCCAGTGTAGATCGCTGCAAGACGGAATTTGTCATTTTGACCAACCAGCCTTAGTAGCCCTACAGACGCTCCCAACAATACTAACACTGCTATGAATGAAACTGTAACTCCTGGCGACCACGAATTGACTGTAGTCTCACGTGTCACAGACCTAGAGTCAAGTGGCGTACCATTCCAAGCGGTTCCAGAGAGTAGAAGTTCACAAGAAACATCTGTCGATTGCGCCCACCAATCAAGGTTGTCGCTTTCGACTTCCCATACTACAGGAATAGATTCTCCTGCTGTTACCAATCCATGTTCAACAACTGGATCTGAAACTGTAACTCCTTCGCAACTCAATGTCGATGTGACACCAATTGCTATTGATGTTCCTGCATTCCCAATAGTAGCGGAAATGGTTGAAACAGAACCTTCGAACATCGAATCATCATCATACTTGAACTTGGAAATATTCAGAGAAGCCTTGGTTGTAAAGTAAAACGAAAAGGTCTCTTCAGTATATTCTGTGAAACCATTGTGTTCGTCAGGGTGGTACAACCTAAATGTCAAATCATAGCCATCATTCTTCAAAATATTCGGCCGATTTGGAGTATCAACAATCATCAGTAGCGGATTAGTGGTTTCCCATGCTGGTCGTAAAGGTAGAGAGATTACAGAATGCGAGCTACCATCGCAATTGTTGTTTAAGTTCAATTCTTGATTTTCGCCGTTCAGATCAATGGCGAAAGACCACTCGAAATCATCTTCACTTAGCCCTAATTGAGTGAGATTGACTCTTCTTTGAGCATCACACAACTCGATCATATACTCTACAGGAGCCTCTCCCGCAAGACCTGGGATGTGAGACCAAATTATCTCCTCAGTCAAATTGGAATTATCTTCAGGTGGAAGGCTGATTTGGTAATCCTTGTAGGCGAATAATCTCGACATTTTGAGTGCTGTTTCTGCAATCGCTGAACCATTAACTTCTGAGTCGTTAGGAGTCAATGTAAGGCGCAGGAGAGCCTCCAAGTATAGGTCTGGCTCGAATTCCTTGGCTTCTACTGAGAATGTTAAATCCACAGATTGTCCAACAGGCAATATCAACGACGGTGGCGCCGGTTGAATAACTTCCCAAGACAGGGAGTTGATTTCTAGACCAGGCCTGAGGACTTCATATTCTAAATCCGCTGTGACATCCTTGTTTCCAACATTGGTTACAGTTACTTTCCAATCCCTTACCCACTGACGATGGTAATTTACCTCAGAAGGCCAGTCTTCAAACTCAACAAGGAATAATGGAGCAACTACTAACGTAATTGTTCTGGAAGAAAGAAATACGCCATTATTTGTGTGGTATAGAGAAATGGTGACATTGTGAGTATCACCATTTGCTAGGGAGAAGTTGCCGCCCAATGCAGGAATTGTGACTGTCAAATCGTTTTGCAGGCTACCGTTGATAGGTAGAATCATTTGGCTCTCAACCCAACTTGATTCCCAGCCGCCTTCAATAACAGCTGTAACATTCAGGAATTCTTCCAAATTGCCCGTATTTGTGAATAAAACATCTATTGTTTCGTTAACACCAGGCGTAACTGAGATTAGTGGCTGTACTTCGATTGTAAGATGGTGATCAGCCGAGATATTCGCTACAATACTAGCAGACAAATTCATTCCGCCAATTGCTTCCACCCAGAGAGTGGTCATATGCGATTCATCAGCGCTTGCCTCTGTATCTGGGGTAAGTCTAATCTTCACAGAGTCCGAGTATCCTGGAGCAACTACAACTTCGGTAGCAGACTCTAAAGAGAAGTCTACATCATTAGATTGTGAATTATCTAGCCATACCATGAATGTAGTAGCAACGTTCCCAGTATTGTTGATGTATACGCGAGTCAACGGAGTTTCATAAGGTGACAAATCCACAGTATGATTGGTAGGTTGAAGTTCGAAATTGATAGATTCTTCAACTCGAATCAATAAAGTGTTCAGAGATAGAATCTCTCCAGTATCTCTATCTTCTACTCTTACAGTTAATGGTTGCAAGGTATCTGCGGGAGCTTGAGGGTCAGTAGTAACTTTGAGAGTCACATTGGAAATATGTGCATTGCCAGTAATTGGATGGTCGGCCATTGATGGTGTTAAATTGGAAACAATAGATGGATTGTTTATGTTTGATGTTTCAATGCTAGCAGACCAAAGTTCTGGGAGGTCATCTTCGATAACTAGTCTGTATGAGGAAAGGTCATTGCCTGTGTTGGCTAATTTAATAGTGAAATTAGTTAGATTTCCAACATCGGCATCTAGGGGTCCTTCTGTAATGATTTCACCGTCAATGACGCTTGGAACTATGATTGAAATATTCCTAGTAACGCTACTCGCCAATACACCGTTTGCTTGTTGGCTAGCCGTCAAAATTGGGGTTGCTGTGACCGGAACTACCAATTCACCTGCTAATGGCAATTCATCCCCAGGGCCATCTATTGCCAACCAAGATTGGAATATCTCACCGACTTCTAAGCCAGAAACCGAATTAGGCGTCACATTGGTTATCCACCGTGCTGCTTCGTTATTTCCGCCACTATTTACTGGAGTGAATAAAGCAGAAGAAGTTGTAATATTGGCATCGACTCCACCAGTAACAGTTCCTCCAAGATTATGTCGTACCTCTACCGAGAGAGATAGAATCCTATCAATTCCTCCTGAACCATTTGCATCAATAATGTCCTGAGGGGTGAGAATAATCTGGTCGGTTTCTGGCCCGGGGTCGACTGCAATTACTGCTCTGATAACCAACTGAGTCGAATTGAGTGCAGGAATTCCTCCTTCGACGGGGGTTGCAGACAGCCATGCGTACAAACTGTCTCCTGCAGCATTCCTCTCTCCGGAATCCAGCGGTGAAGAGATTGGAGCAGGCGTTACTTGTATCGAAACAGAAACATTTGCGCCAACTGGAATTACATCTGTTCTAGTTACTGATGATTCGATTAGCCAATTTTCAGCTGCTGCTGAAAGGCCTGTTGCGATATCAAATGCCGCTGGAACATTACCGCTATTTTCTATGGTGAATAACAGCGAGGAAGTTTGTGCAGGTGTTACTGTGACTGGCCCTGCAGGTGCAATGACCTCGGCTTGATACTGGTCGCCGACCATTACATGTGCAACACTTCTAGCAGTGTAAGGGCTAGCTGAATTGCTAGTCAGATTTAGATATACATTCTCTAGAGTAGGTTTTACAGCATTGGCAGGGACAGTGACGGGGACAACGATTGAAGTCGATTCGCCCCCGTTTATGCTGATGAGGTTTCCATTCTGACCATTGTCGTGCCATCCCAAATCTGAGCCCAATTCAATTGTTAGAGTATCTGTATCGCCAATATTGGAAACAATCCAGGTTAGCGTAGTTGTTGCCCCGGGCTCAATCGCTCTATCACCTGGCGTTGATAGATCTACGATGAAATCTGAAAATGTAACGGTAATGACATCTGCTACAATCATGTTAGTCCAGAGTGTTCCATTGAAGTGGACCTTAGACGCCATTGTCCATGAACCCAACATAGTTGAGGCGTCGAACGATACCGACAGTGTTGCACCGCTTGAAGAATATAACAAACTACCAGGTTCTAGAATTAGAGTGTTTGACCAATATGAAACTTGATTACTAGGGTTTGAATCATCTGTAAAATTCAATTCGTAAACAGCAGAAATATCCATGACGCCGTCATTTCTAACCGTTGCTTCATACGAATGAATTGAATGGTCTAATCGCAGGTCGGTGAAACCAGGCGTTGGCCCAGGAACATTGTGACCCAATACTGTACCTTTGTGATACATAGTGACATCGAATTCGATGCTACGCTCGTTGTCTGAATTATCAGAGTCTGCAGCAGATACGATTCTTGCGAAGAGAGTCTGGCCATCACCAGATGTTGCAGTCCAGTTAATCAGAACCGGATTAGAAGATGATGCCGCACCAATACTGCCTAGGTCGATGGAAGTAACTGGTGTTTCTCCCGAAGATGCAGATGCTTGATGAACAATGTTCAGAACCGCAGAACCTGCAGCTGGACCATCATTCGAAACTACAACACGTATGATGTGGTCGCCAGGAGATAGCATGATTTGGCCTGCTTCGTCAATAGAGCCGCCTGAAGATAGAGTCATCACTGAGACATTGAAGTCTGGCGAAGTTCTGCCTGTTGTTGCATCAGCAGGAATGATTGGAACTATTACTTGGACTAGGAGTAAAAGTAGCATTGAGAATGCAACTTTACGACTGGACATCTGTCATACCTCCCCTAAATGCATGAATCTGGACCGACTTCCCTTGGCGCGTCCAAACCGTTAGCAATTGTTCCATCAATTGATTGTGAACTATGTCTCCAATACCCAGTCGCCTTCGTTCTTCCCATAGGAGAAGTTGTTCGGCCTGAGTTAATACTCCGTCCTTGAGATACAACTCGAGTGTTCTTCGATAAGAGTCGCGGTCAGAAACCGCATATACAATTTCGTCACCAGGTAATGTATCTGCCCTGTCTTGGAGAATGTTACCCAAATTGAGTGCCTCTTCATATGAGAGGTAGCGACGATCAAGGTCGCTTTGGATGGTAGAAGCGATTTCCTGCAGGCCATATCGGGTGGTCGCCTTGTGAATCTGCCGCATGAATTTACGACATCTCCTCGACATACGCCCGGCTGCCATAACTTTCTGTTTTGCCGGGCGGATTATAAGACAATCGCTAGCAGTACTCGTTTTCATGCGTAATGAATGCAATATTATTCAAACTGCATAAATAGCAGATGTAGCACCATATAGTAGGAAAAACTAGGAATGAAAGCCTTGATTTGCTATCACTATCTGGAAGTGACATGGCAGAACCAATAACACTCGAAGCCGGTGGTAAATCTCCGCAATTTGATGCACTAGATTCCAAAGGTGTGCGTCATAATTTAACAGAAATAACATCTTCAGGAAACAAGGTGATTCTGTACTTTTATCCAAGAGATTCAACACCCGGATGTACTGTACAAGCATGTGATTTCAGAGATGACATGGCAAGACTTTCCTCGCATGGATATACAGTATTTGGAGTATCCAAAGATTCGGTCAAGAGCCATGAGAATTTCATTGGCAAACAAGAGTTAAACTTCCCATTGCTGATGGATGAGGACGGAACTATTCACGAAGCATTTGGCACATGGAGAATGAAGAAGAACTATGGCAAGGAATACATGGGTTGTGCAAGATCAACATTCGTAATCGGCGAAGACGGAAACCTAACTTTCGCTCGTTACAATGTAAAGGCCAAGGGCCATGTTTCTATGCTGATGCGAGAGTTGGGAATAGATGAGTGAGCTTGACGGCCGTAAGGTCGAGTTGCCACATGGCGCAATTGCATGGCAACCTTGTATGATTGCTAGTGAATCGATTGGCAATAGAACAAACATCGGAGCATTATCCCACATTGGTAGAAATGTTAAGATTGGAGAGAATTGTAAAATCCAAGGCTCCGTATACATAGCAGATGGTTGCATAATCGGAAGCGATGTATTCATCGGACCAAATGCCACACTAACAAACGACCGCCATCCCCCTTCTGGAGGCAAATGGTCCCCAGTTGTGGTCGAAGACAAAGTGGTAATAGGGGCAAATGTCACAGTTGTGGCTGGAGTGACTCTAGAATCAGGTTGTGTTTTAGGAGCCGGTTCCGTGGTAACAAACGATGTACCAAGCAATCAAGTGTGGGCAGGAAATCCTGCAAAATTTCTAATGACTTTAGATGAGTACCATTCAAGGAGGGAGTCAGATGAGTAAAAAATCGGTATGCGAATTCCTCAGAAGATGCATCGAATATGCTGATTCTTCTATGAAGAGAAAGGAAGAAAGAGGCGATGATTCTGAAATAATCGCTGAATGGAAAGCATACAGAAATTACACCCAGTACGCCCTAGAAGAGATAGAAAAAGGCGACCTTGACCATTGGTTCGAAAGGAAATCTCCAACGGCTGACATGGAACTTGACATGGAAGAATTGGACCATTTAACTCGGGCCAAGTGGCTAACTGCAGCCGCATCGCCAAGACCGCTCGCCATGGTTTCAACCAGAAGCGAAGACAGAGAAAACATCGCTCCTATGACTAGTATTTCAGTCGTATCAAATTCACCTCCACTAATTGTTATGTCGCTATCACAAAATAGAGAAGGGCAGCAAAGGGATACCTACCTTAACCTCATAGAAAGCAAAGAATGCGAACTGCAATTCCTTGCTCCAACCAGTAAAGCTGCAGCAGATGTAGACCTTGCAAGTAAGCCAATAGAGGGAAGTGAATGGGAATTATTAGACAGTGATGGCCCAATTCACCCATTGGCAGTAGTTGTCATGAAATGCAGATTAATCGAAGATAATCCATTACCGGAAGGTGCTGTAGCAAGGCTGCTTACACTTCGAGTTGAGAGTATGATCGTTCCGTCATACCTACCTCCCGAAGAAGGTCTGTCATTACTTTGTCAGCATGGAATGGATAGATTGACACCCAGTCCAATCGATTGGGCTCACATCGCAACTCATCACAGAAGTTGAGATAAACCCTCATCCAAAGTGGTCCTAGCAGACCATTCAATTTCTTTGTTCATTGAAACATCAGGAAGACGTCTCCTACTATCTCCGTGGTTAGTATCGCCATGAGTCACACCTACGCCCCGTAGTTTTGCGATTTTTGTTGCCAAGTCTAGCATAGAAATTTCTTCATTTGAGCCAAGGTTGAATGCTTTTCCTGAAAGATTCGCTTTGTCATTAACCTTGAGTAAACCCTCAATCACATCATGAATCCAGGTCAGACTTCGTGTTTGTAATCCATCCCCGTGTACCTCGATTGGATTAGATTCCATCATCATTGAAACCACTTGTCCGTTATCATCTCCACGAAGTCTGGGGCCATACACGTTACACGGACGAACTATGCGTATATCCAATCCCTTTCTCGATTCGAATTGACACAATAATTCCCCAATGTGCTTCGAAGCCCCATACGAATGACGCTGGTGCAAATGTGCAGGAGTGAACACACTTGTGGATTCGTTATTCAAAGGCATAGATTCTTGTTCACCGTACGCCTCTGGAGAAGAATAGAATATGAGAGTTGAATTGAATTTTTTAGCAGCACGTAAAGACATTCTCGTACCATTTACATTAACATCTACAACTAAATCCGCTTCTTTGTGGAATCTACGAGTGCCGTTGATAGCAGCTAAGTGATGAATTACATCGGGATTGAAACCATCACACGCTTTTTCCCAATCAGCAAATGAGCGAACATCTCCTTGGATGAATGTTGCATTTGGGTTGATATGTTCCTTATCCCCCCTAGATAAATCGTCTAAGACAACAACTTCATCGCCTCGAGCAACCAATGCATCGACCAAGTGTGAGCCGAGGAAACCCGCTCCTCCCGTCACCAGTATACGCATTCACTCACCTACGCGCTCCAGAACCTGAACCGTGACCTTGTCCCCAACTTTGCTTACTCTGACTAGGTCACCGTCATTGATTGCGAGACATGGATCTTCTTCGAATCCATGCGAATAAGGCAAATCAAGAAGACTACATGCAGGAAGAGTTAACGAGCAAACGTCTCGATTGACAATTGCCTTTGGCCCTTTCCCAGTGTAGATTAATCCCATTAGGACGTAAGGAGCAACCGTTGAGCCTGAACCCTTAGGATAAATCAGAATCTTATCCTCAATAGCTTGTCCATCTAAGGGGTGGCCAACCTCCTCAATCACACCACTATCTCTATTGACATACCCGAGATATGTAATCGCTACATCTGTTACCATCGCTCTACCTTCGACTTCCCAATCTCCTTGGGATTCAAGACCACCGCCAGTAATTGAGCATCCACCTGATTGATGTGTTTTTGCTGAAGCATGCTGTGGCTGCGCCTTAGGTTGCAACTGTGTGACCTCGCCCTCGCTCAATCCAGGATTGAAGGCGTGTGCTACGCAATCCTGAATCGTTCCAACAGATGTTGGCATCTTGTTTAGGCCGCTAGTTAGGTAATGTTCAGCCTTGAGAGAATTTGTCATTAGATGATTGTAATGATTACGATTGTAAGGTGTTACTTCAGGACAGGTGTCTTGCAGAATAACGGCTCCAGCTTCTTCTAAAATTCCGATGGAACCGTCGGCTTCAGCAAGTAGGTAGTTATGTCTCGAGGTGAAAACCCATAGGCGCTCATCTGGGATTAATTGGCCCATCTCACTGTGAGAACGCACCGCTGAAGCCGTGATTCTAATCTCTTCAAGACTGGCTTGAGGACAACCAATAACCACTAGGTCAACTTGCCCTTTAGGGGCTAAATCTTCGTACCTTGCAGCCAAATCTTGCTCTGTAAAAACTAGGGATTCTTCTTTACCTGTCAATGTAGGATCCTTGGTATGTCCTTCAGCCCAAAGCATTGCACAGCCATAGTTCGCAGCAGCAGCCGTCAATGCTTTCTTAGATGCGAAACTGATGTATGAAGGCAATCCACGAATTAGTGGCATTGGACCGTATGGAACATCCCACCCCGGCCTTACCTGCTTACCAATCCAATCTCCAAGAATTGACCAATCAGCCAACGAAGATAAATCACATTCAACATCTACAACAATGTTAGGAACTCTATTTTCTTCTAGATGTAAACCCCATTTCGGAGCATAACCTGTGAGTGCTGTTGCTAAAGCGGATAGCCCGGACTCACGGTTGGTAACTAGGTCTGTCCATGAATTTGAGAACGCAACCGCATTGGACTCCGCCCATGAAGCGACTCCCGACTCACCTTCTACCCCTCTATCATAAGGCGTGCATGACAAGGTTGACTCAATTTCAAGTTGCTCGTAAGCAGTAATTATCTCGAATTGTTGTTGCAAAAAATCGGGATAGTCGATATCCATTTCTTCCATTTTTCTCTTATCGCAGCCTGCAGAATTCAGCGTAGTTGGAATCGCTACCGAACCCTCTCCTGCTAAATCTGCAAGAAATCTTCGCAAACCATGCCCGCCGGTGATTACAGATACTCCTGATACGTGACTATGATTAACTTCAATGAACCCTTCAGCACTTGCTGTATTTGCTAAATCTATAACCAATCTAGCAGCCTTCTGTCGAGTCAACCCCTCTGCGCCCGAAAGCATTGTTGCGAGCCTTTCGGGTAACTCCATGAATAGACGCTAGAGAAACACTCTCATGAACACTTTGTAGGGAATACACTCTAATCATAGAATGTCTGTGATTCGATTATGAAGGATGAAAAACCTAAGCGCAAACAAAAAATTATGAAATTCCTAGCAATATCTTCGATTGTAATATCGCTAGTATTGAGCAGTTTCGCACTGTATAATTCAAATCAATTGGAAGATTTGAAATCGGGAAATGATGGTGAAACTTCACTCTCAAGAATTAGCAGTTTGTATGGCACACATGGCTGTGAGAATGGAGGATTTAGTATTCAATTTGGCATCGATGACAACCGAGACGGAGTCCTCGATGGCGAGGAAGTTGCAGATATTCGAAATGTTTGCCACGGCACACAAGGGCCGCCAGGACCAATGGGTAATCGCGGTTATTGGGGCTACAATGGGAGTGATGGACTGAATGGTAGCGATGGACAAATTGGCACCTCTTCGTTTATCGATTCATTCGTTGGAACATATGGGCCATGCCCACAAGCTGCTGTTATTGAAATGGGCAACAACTCGACATCTGGAGAGGTTGACTCAAGCGTAAAAATCTGCTTTGAAGAACTGACTAAAGGGCGGTTGACCGACATTAATCCAAATTCGGGCAACTCTTTTTCCACGGCATGTAATGGAGGTATAACTCATCAAGAGTTATTCCTATTCTCTGCTGCCCGTGATGGTAATTGTTTGCTTTTCAAATTAGAAAATGGAATTCTAGAACAACTATCCGATAATATTGATTTCTTACCGGGATCAATACTAGGTTACGAAGTACACGAAGAACGTATTTGGTTCGATGCAGATGATGGAACTGGGACTCAGCTTTGGTCTAGTGATGGAGCCACACTATGGAGAGAAACCAACCTTTCTTCTCATATTCAAGAGGGTGATGAGATACTGAAATTACAAGAGGAATTGATTCTGAGTCACCAAAATGGACTGATTATTTTTTCAGATTCTGAGACAATGATTAGTGGGGTATTTTCCAACCTCACTAGCGCTAATCAAGCCTTAATTTACAATACTGCCACTGGTATTTCTTTACTTGGAAACACGTGGCAGGGAGAAATTCACTCGGATGCTGCATTCTATTCTGATTACTACTGGTTCATTGCGACTACCGATAATTACGGCCAACAATTACATCGCGCAAGTGCTTCGGGTATTGAGCGCATGACTTCGCAATTAACCAATGAGCCTGGGCAAATCATCAGCCCAACTATTCTTGGAGAAAATCTTGTTTTTGATTCTGAGGGATTAATATCATTCAACACTAGTTCACTACAACTCAGTGAACTGAATTCATCAATTCAGACAATTGCTCAAGATTCTGATTGGATTGCCGACACAGAGCGATTATGGTTCGAATGTGGGGTTCCATCAACTGGATTCGAATTATGCACCAGTGATGGAGAGAATGCTTGGTTGCATTCCGACCATATTGCAGGAATGGAATCTTCAAACCCTAGCCACTTTGAATTGATAGATGATGAAGTAATATTGTTGATTGAAGATCCAATCCAAGGAGGGCAATTGGCCCACATTACCGATGAGGGACTAGAAATATTGTGGGACCATGACTCGGGCAACTTACAATCAGGGGTTCACGGTCAACTATGGATTGGACAGAATTTCGTATTCTTCGTTGCCGACGATTCTATTGTAGGCCTCGAGTTATACGCTTGGGCTCATGGAGAATTGAGCGATGAATGGATAATCATTCATTGACGCCAATCATGGCGAGCAGCCAGAGGTTGGCGCCAACCTTGACCAAATGCTCTCTTGGAAACACGAGGAGCAGGAGGCATTTGCCAACGCTTGTGTTCATTTTTAGCAAGACGTGTTAGTACTTCCTTGACGGTTTTTTTGTCATGGCCCTTTGCCGTTATCTCTGTCGCATCATGGCCATCTTCTATGTGTAAACGAAGAATCTCATCTAGAATTGGATATGGAGGAAGACTGTCCTCATCTTTCTGGTCCGGTGCAAGTTCAGCACTCGGCGGCTTAGTTAGTGTGGATTCTGTTACGGCTTCAACACCCATTCTCTCGTTAAACAGGCGGGCTAAGGCGTAAACTTCCATTTTGTATAAGTCACCCAATGGAGCATAGCCTCCAGCCATATCTCCATACAAAGTGCAGTAACCCTGCCCAAGTTCAGATTTGTTACCTGTAGCAATTGCCATAGCGCCATGCGCATTAGCATGTGCCATTACAATTAAACCTCGCAGTCTTGCTTGCAGGTTCTCTCCAGCAACAGGATGACCTCCCTCGAGAATCCCTCTGAGGGCTAACTCTGAAGCATCATGCAAATCTGTTATTGGTTGTATTGAGAAATCAAGACCTAATGCTTCAGCTGTAGCCTTTGCATCGTCTATGCTGTGCTGGCTTGAATGCTTGGAAGGCATAGAAATTCCAGTGACATTCTGTGCGCCAACCGCTGCACTAGCGACACATGCTGCTAGAGCGGAATCGATGCCACCTGACATTCCAAGAACGATTTTTGAAATCCCACTCTTCATACAATAATCAGACAAACCGATTATTATCGCATCAAGCAAATCACCCTCGTCTTCTTCTAAATCTTCATTTGGCTTTAGAATCCTAATCTCACCTTCTCCTATCCAGGTGCAGGCTTTGGGGTCTGACAAATCAGTGAGTAAGACTCCTTGTGACCACGCTGGGCCAATGACTACTGTGCCATCCGGCCAAGCGATGATTGAACGTCCATCGAATAATAGGTCATCATTGCCACCGACTTGGTTTGCCAGCAAGAATGGATGGTTGAGAGAAGATGCTGCACTGCGAGCAACTGCAATTCTGATTCCAGATTTGTTGGCATGATATGGTGAAGCTGAGAGATTAACAGTAGCGTCTAAAACGACTCCTTGGCGACCCCATTCAACAATTTGAGCAATCGGGTCACTTTCGTAATCATTGGGAGTTGCTCCGCAATGCTGCCAAGCATCTTCACAAATTGTAACTCCAATATCTAAACCTGCAATTGTTCTTGCAATTCCCGGCCTTTCATCCGCTTCAAAATAGCGTGCTTCATCAAAAACATCGTAAGTCGGCAGCAATTGTTTACGAGTAACTTCACGAACAGAATCACCGGCTCTAACTACACCATTACCAGGTAAAGAACGGTCTGTGTGCGGAGGAACAGGAGTCCCAACCAAAACTGGAATCTCCGTTTCTAAGGCGCTTGCAACAGTATGACATTCGTTTACGAAATCGGACTGAAGTAACAAATCTCTGGGAGGATAGCCGCTAATTGCTAATTCAGTAGTAACTGCAAAACTAGCGCCAGCCTCTGCTGCAATTTCCGCCAAACTGCAGATCATTTCGGCGTTACCGCCGATATCTCCTACAATGGGATTAGCCTGCAACAAAGCAATTTTTGAAGTCACATAATCCCCCCGTTGACACAATAGACTCAATCTTCGTCGAACTCTTCTTCGTCGAACTCTTCATCCAGTTCCCATTCTAAATCGGAATCCCCTTGTTTTGCAGTAGCGACTCGCATCCATGAAAGCACGAACAATAATCCGATACTGATCATTGTCAATGTCGTACCTAATATCCATGGATTTGTTGCACCGATTGCATCCTCAAGGAATCCTCTTTCCTTGGTTGGTTTAACATCGACAAACTCCGATTTATCAGTTGTTTCACTAAGTGTAACTTCGATCCTTTGCATTCCAGGAGCATCTGGTCGCCAATCCACAACCAATGTGGATACCGATTGCGCATCAACGTACAATGAAGACTTACTCAATTGAGTGCGTGTGCCGGTCAAATCAACTACTTCTACGAGTATCTGAGCATCCCCTCCAAGCATTCCATCGTTACGGACGTGAACTTGAACAATTGTCGGCTCATCCACCTCTAGGTTTGATTTCGATAACTCGATTCCACTATGCTCTAATGAGAACTCAGGAGTGTAATGCACCAAATTCCAAACACCTGCAGGGAATGCCTCACTATTTCCATCTCTTTCGAATTGATTACCTGCGATATCTCTGCCCTCAAACCTCATTTTGAGTACAGATTGCTCTTGTAAGAATTCAGTTCCCATTCCTGATAAATCGATCATACCTGTAAACTCAAGTCGTAATCCAGCGCTCTCATTGCCATCCAATATAAGCGGGGTAGAACCTGATATTATGGCATCGTTCTGACCTTTACTTGTGACCCACCAATGCAACTCAACTGAATCGACATCAATTCCATAATTTTCTGAAATAATTACTCTTACAAAGTGCTCTTCAATATCCAGGGTAGAAGATTCTCTTGGAGATGAAAATTCGACTACTTGAGGCCCGACTGCGTCTACAAGAATCCACATTACTGCCTCGGTAGGACTGGTCATGTCAATCCCTTGGTCAGGCATGCAATCCACACTCCAAGTCATAGCGTGTTGACCAGATGTGAGAGGAGCATTCAATGAAGCTGTGAACAATCCATCTATTGCGACGGTTGGGGTCTTCACACCGTTCAGACGAACTTCAATCTCACAATCAAATTGTGGCATCTCTAGACTTTGTGAAAAGGTTACGCTACCTGATAACTCGAGGGTAGAACCAGGGGAAACTCGAGCCCCATCGTCATTCAATGCACCACTTTCAACCCAAAGTGACAGATTATCTGTAATCATCATTTCTGTTGAAAATCTCCACCTATTTTGTGGGAAAGTTGCGATATCTTCGTTGCCTGCTCTATCGGTGATTATGACTGTTGGCTCCCTTCTAGCCTCGCCCAAATCAGGCAGAGTCCATTGAGGTACGATCTCTAGGTAAAGCACCAAATCTTGCTCATAGGGTCCTGGCGCTATTCCGTTTAGGTTGTTCACCTTACATGATGAAATGATTATGTGGATAGATTCACTGTGACACTGTCTTGTTTCTGAATTCCATTTCAGAGCCAAGTTATCGCTAGGAATGTTGTCAGCGAGAGAAATTTCGATTAAGTCGATGTCAGAAATACCGTTCAATTCAGTAAATGACACATTTAGCCCGTATGTTTGCCCCGGATGTAACCAAGCTCTTCTTCCATCAACCCACTCAAAACCATCATTATCGATTACAGGAGAACCATCGTTCATTATTTGGTACATGAATAGATGGTCATCTACCGACTCAGAACCTCCGCCAAGCAAGGCTTGTCCGGAAGGGTCACTTCCAATTACATAGCCAGCGACTTTTTCTCCCGGATATGCTGCAGTGTCATCGATAATTGTGTAATAGAGACCGAAGTTTTGGTCAAGGTCAGGAGGGTTAGTCATTGTCCTTGCAATAAATTCGCCCTCACTAGGCCAACCGTCACTGTTGTAGTCGTTTGCCCATTCAGTCCACAGCATTAGTGTAACATCTTCAGGTAACACAGGTTGGTCTGTGATGTTGATAATCAATTGTTGGCTGGAAGAAGATTGCAAGTGGTCGAAGTATCGAATATTCGAATTGGTTACAACTGGAGCCAACGGGTCGATTTCAAAGGTTCGATTTAGAGTAATTATATCTCCAATTCCTCCTCCAAAGAGAGGAGTGACATGAGCCTCATAGGTTACATTTCCACTGGTGAATGGAGTTTTTGTTTCAACTACCCACTCAGTCCCTTCATATCCTGTTGTATTTGCTAATAATTCCCCATTTCGGGTCAATGTAAGTTCATATTCCCCTGGATACGGCTTCTCATTAGATTCAGAATTTTCAAACCCAACATCAACCTTGAAAGTCAGATTTTCTTCTGCCATCAAGTAATTTGAGTTAGGTGAAATTGGACCTCTGTCAGTGTAAATCTCCATCGATTCGATAATCATATCATTATCGATTGCACCATTATTCCAATGATGGATTGCAGGCATAGAAACTACACCATTAGCCAGTTGGATACGCGACTCTAATCTCAAATCCGTCTGGTCATCGAATGATTGGGCGGTTCTAAATCCAGTCATTAAATCGTGAATACCGCCAGATTCATTGTGCGAAATTCCGGACTCTCTGAAAATGAACAAATCATGGTCTCCTGTGGCAATAATGTTGCCACCCAATAACGGCAAAAACCACATCGCAGATTTGTCGTCCGAATACATATTCACAATCAATCGATGTGGTGAAGAATCATGTGTTTGTGCCCGAGTATTGAATTCACGCCATAATTGAGAAGGCGTGAGAGTTTGTGAATTATTATTCCAAGACAGAGGGCCCATCGTAACATCACCTGATGAAGTGGATGAGAGGAGTGATACTTTCAGAGAACAAGCGGAATCAGCTAAGAAAGTCAGTGGTAAGTTAGCCGCTTTATTTGGATCAAGACGCGCACGATTCATTGCCAATACAAGTTCATCGATTGCTGTTGCATAAACCGTATCTTGTGCATCATAGCCAATACTCAAACCACCTAGTCTCTGATTTCCAGCATCAGAAATAAGTTCAATTCTAGCATGTACAAATTCCGTACCTGCAACGATTTTCACAGGTGGAGTGTTGCCTGTTTCAAAGTTGAGCATGTCTAAATCCGACTGGTTCAGAGACAGCCTCAAACTGTCAACATGGCCTACTCCGCCTGTCTGAGCCACCAATGTATTTCCAACCCATAGCGCAATTGTTTGAATTCCTAAGCCGAGAGAATCTACATTGTCCGCAGATACCTCGAATGATTTAGCATCCCTCGGCACGAGTACACTTTGCCATGACGTCGGATTGAAACCTACAGCAAAAGTAGAACTTGAGTTACCGTCTATGAAAACATCCTGGTTACCCCAAGTTCCGATTCCATCACTGGATGCAGACCATTCATTTCTGCCGTCGTTATCGATATCCATACGTGGAGAAATGATTGCACTACTCGGATACAATTGTAACTGAACATCATTCAGAGACCATCCATTACCAAGTCCTTGATACTTAACTTGGATTACAAATGCTTGCTTGTCGAGGTCAATCCTTTGAGAAGATGAATTAATTTGTGTCCAGTTTCCGTGATCTATTGAAACGAATGCAATGACATCCCCGGACTGGGAAGATTGGAATTTGTAAGATGAGAATGGCATATTGATGTCGAAAATAGGTGATTCTACTATCGAATTCGAATTCCCAGAAATGGTGTAGGTAGTTTCACTCCAACTGGAATTATCAAGTTCCCATCCGATATCCTCTGGGTTTGAATTGAAACCATCATGGTATTTACCGCCGCCTGAAATTCCGAATAACCGAGGGGAATCTCCTTGAGGACTCGATGCGAATTCGAGATTTAATCTCAGAGATTTATGCTTCTCCCAATCCACAGCTGCAAGGTCAATCCATTGACCTGTCCGATTGCTAAACCCTGGAATGTGATTATTTGTGTCTGCATCGATAACTGTCCAATTTAGATGGGCATTCTCAGGAATAATTGCATCGAGGTAAATCGGAGGATATCTCCCCTCGTCGATTTGTTCATGTGCGCCTGCTGACCAACCAAATGAACGGGTTGTTAGGTTTGCTCCACTAGTTCCGGGTATGACGATATCATCGAAGAACCAGTAGTCACAGCATGTTCCTGAGCCTGCATTTTGTCGTGCTCGAATTTGGAAACTCGAGTGATAAGCATTCGCAGGAAGGTTGTAGTTTACATTGGTCACAGTACCGCCAGATGTCGAGCCTGACAAATATTGGACTTGAGTCCAACCATTGTTGGAATTCTTGTATTCTAAGTAGAAATTTTCGTTGGAATCTGGTTCTTCACCACATTGATAATTCCCTTGTTTAATCCAAGCCTGCAGAGATAAACCTGTATGGCCAGCCAGATTGACTTGAGGGCTTGTAACGGACACTGAGCCACCTCTGGTCCACCAGGATGCACCTGTTCCACCACTCATTCCACATGTAGTAGCAGTATTCCTTTGACCGTAACTTGAACTAGATGAAGTCCACCCATTTGCATTCTTATCAAAGTCCCAATCAATGCCTTGGAAACCAAGTATTAGTGCTCCATCGTCGTCGAGAGTCAAACCTTGTTTGGAGAAACCTGTTTGGTCCCAATTTGACCAATTGAAGCCAGTTGCACGGATATCATCACCGGGGGTTACTGAGAAGGAAACCGTCTGTAATGCATGAGTGGCATCCAAAGCAAGATTGGGCCCTGTTCCCAGCAAATTCGGCCCCGGAATAAAGACTTCAGTATATTCCGCCCCTCCACTTGAAAATATCACGCTGTCATCCAACTGAATTTCCGAGTTATTGGGTAAAGAAAAGTGCGATAGCGGGCCTGAAAGTAGGAATAAAAGACTAAGCGCGAACGCCAGAACTCCTCTATTCGGGGTTGCCATGTGCACGCTGGATGAACTCAATGTAATTCAAAGCAACCCCTATGAACCACTTCTACGAAGTGGGATTTTTCTAGGATTTTCTTGATTTATTGAAACGACTGTTTCAAGACATGTTCGCATCTCGGAATCAATATGGCCACTCCTCGGACGACCAGCGAATTGGATTCGGTTGCCCTAGAAACCGAACTACTTTCGGCATGGCAAGATGAGAAATTATTCGAGGCTACGGTTGAAAATAGATCTAAAGGAGAGCCTTTCATTTTCTTAGAAGGACCGCCTACTGCAAACGGTAAGCCGGGAATTCATCACGTTGTTGCTAGGACCTACAAGGACTTAGTTTGCAGATGGAAAACTATGCAAGGAAATTTCGTTGAAAGAAAGGGTGGATGGGATACTCACGGATTACCAGTTGAGATCGAAGTGCAAAAGCGCCTTGATTTGATGAGCAATGAAGCGATTGAAGCATTCGGAATGGAAGAATTCAACAAAGAATGTCGTGAATCTGTTTGGACCTATGAAGTCGCATGGAGAGAGATGACCGAGAGAATGGCATATTGGTGTGATCTCGATGACCCATATGTCACACTTCACAACGAATACATCGAATCCTGTTGGTGGGCACTAAAGCAGATGTTTGAGAAAAAACTTCTGTATCGTGGATACAAGGTTCTTCCTTACTGCCCTCAAACTGGAACATCATACTCCAGTCACGAGGTTGCTTTGGGATACAAAGAAGTCGAAGAGCCATCGGTTTATGTCAAATTCAAACTGGAAGATACCAACGCATCAATTCTAGCTTGGACCACAACACCATGGACACTACCTGGTAATGTAGGTCTGGCAGTAGGTCCAGATGTCGAATATGTGCGTGTCAGGGTCACCTCTAACCCAGAAAATTGGGAAGGGCACGGTGGAGCTGAGATTGGTGAAGAGTTAATTTTAGCAAAAGAACTGTTCAAAGAGGTTATTCGCCACCACTGTGAGGAAGTAGAATCCTTCCCCGGTAGCGACTTAATCGGCCGTTCCTATGAACCACTATTCCCTGGTGCTGTTGATAGAAACGGTTCAGAAACCGCTTGGACGGTTATCGGAGCAGATTGGGTAACAACAACCGACGGAACCGGCGTTGTTCACACCGCAGTAATGTATGGTGAAGATGACTACAACCTAGGTATGGAAGTAGGATTGCCTGCACAGCACACAGTTGGTATAGACGGTTCATTCTTGGAAGGCACACATTCACAACTCGATGGCCAATATGTCAAAGATTGTGATGAAACAATCATCCAGTTGATGCATGATTCAGGCTTACTTTACAGAGAAAAAATGTATCTGCACGACTATCCACATTGCTGGAGAACAGGTCATCCATTGCTATACTATGCAATGGATTCATGGTTCGTAAAAATGACTGCAGTAAAAGACAAACTTCTCGAATTCAACTCACAAGTTGAATGGGCTCCGGATTGGGTTGGAGAGGGAAGATTTGGCGAATGGCTTCGCAATGTCAAGGACTGGGCGATCAGTCGTGAAAGGTACTGGGGGACTCCATTGCCGGTGTGGATATGTGGAGAGTGTGGATCTCAGCATTGCGTAGGTTCGACAGAAGAAATGGCTAGCATGGCCAAAGAGGGTAGTCCGGTTGCAGAGGACTTACATCGCCCATATGTCGACGACAC
>PAZU01000004.1 GCA_002715725.1 Methanobacteriota archaeon
TTTCTCAAAAGCAATGAAGAACACGCATCCAGTAGAGGTAATTCCAATACTTGGTTCTGCGGCATCTTCACCAACGCTGCTTGCAAAGAAAGTCATGTCGATAGGGGCGACATCGATCGATTCCCCCGTGGAATCCGTAACAAAAACACTAGTTTCCTCGAGTTGCATTTCTGGAATAATTTGCTGGACACTTTCTTCTTTGGAAAGCATAGAATACAAAATAGTAGATGATAGCAAAAGAAGAACTAATACTACAGCTAATGCTTGTAACTTAGTCATAGGTCCAGCAGGTTCAGTTAGCAAAACAGGTTTATCGTCACTCACAAGTTCGGCATCTAGAACCTCTTCATCAGACACCGGAATCACCTGCTTCAGTGACCCTTTGGCCGCTCATATTCAGGTGTGAGTCTAGCCATAACAGCCATGTGTTTTGAAGAAAAGAAGAACATGTATAATGGAACAACCAGAGTGAATAAAGCAAGTAGTATCAGGGTGTAAAGGCCCCATGGCTCTACCTCATTGAGTAAAATAATCCATACAGCCCACAATACGGAGAGCCACATCAGTGGCGACCAGCGACGTGCAAGTGCTGAGAATCTTGCATTAGCAGTAGATTTGTTGTAAAGAGATGCAACCTCTTCTTCAGTGACTAAGCCTTTTTCTAATCCACAACGTACACAAACTTGTGCTTTAGGACCAATTCCGTGAATGAATTGCTCACGCGGATATACGCTGTAGCAAAGTCGGCAGGTCGGCATGTTAACTCCCACTCATAATCTACACTTCAACAATGCGCTACTCTATGCAGGAATTCAGACAGGACTTCCATTCCTCCATCAGAACCGATCGATTCGGGATGGAACTGCAACCCGTAAGTATTCCCGTCTCTAATTTCCATGGGTAGTGTGCCTGTTTCATCATTAGCCGTCACAGAAATTTCTCCATTCCCACTAAGAACCAATGAGTTGTATCGAGTCATAATATGTCTGCCTTTATTGAGCAAACCATTTCCATCCGCAATGATTGCTGAAGGGACTCCATGAACAGGGCCAAGTGGGCTTTCAATCAAATTCATGCCTCTTGAAATCCCGATGGCCTGGTGGCCCAAACAGATGCCCAAAACAGGTATGTCTAATCTTGTTGCATACATCGTCAAGGGGGATATTTCTGGCCGCCCTGGACCGGGTCCAATTACAACCGCATCATGATTAAAATCTACTATTTCCCCTCTGCCATCAAAAATTTCTACGTTGCAACCTAGCGTTTGCAGTGCATGAATTATGTTATGAGAAAATGAGTCTAAATTGTCGATGAATGCGATATTTAGATTGAATAATTCATTTGGTTGGAATGGCTGCTGCTCAACATAGAGTGGATAAATTCCTAGTTCACCTTTAGGAATCGGTTTGGTTTCTGGATTTAACCATCCACACGCCCGTCGTAAAGCAGCGGCTTTCCAAATCGACTCTGCAACTTCAGCTTCTGGATTACTCTCAATGGTAATTCCACCTCCAGCAATAACTGCTCCCTGCCATCCATCAGGGGCATATCTTGCTTCCAATGTTCGAATCATGATATTCCATGTTGAATCCCCTGTGTGAACATCTATCCAACCCATGGAACCGGTCCAGAATGATCTCGGCTTTTTCTCAAGTTCATCTATTGCAGCACATACTACCGTTTTTGGGCAACCGGTGATGCTTCCTCCGGGGAACAAGGCCTGTAGCGCATCTATTCCATCCTTGTTATCATCTAGAGTTCCAGTTACTTGAGAAACTAAATGTTGAACATTTGCGTAAGCCTCTACATCAAATCTCGATTGATGAACACTTCCAGATTTGGCGACAATCCCCAAGTCATTACGTTCCAAATCTACTAACATCCTGTGCTCTGCTCTTTCTTTTACATCGTGAACCAAGTCTCTTCTCAATAGAGATTCTTGATCAGTATCTGAGCCTCTGGGTCTTGTTCCTTTGATTGGTGCAGTCATTACAGTACCATCTTTAGTCTCAAGTAAAATTTCAGGAGAGGAAGATGCTAGGGCTAAACCTAGGTCTGCGGCTTCAATATATCCGCTAAACGGAGCAGGATTATTCACGGCTAATCTATGGAAAATTTGAGCAGGGTCTTCTCCTAAAGGCCCGGTCCAAGTTCTACCAAAATTGAGTTGATACAATTCACCTGCAGTAATTGATTGCTTGATTCTTTGAACTATTTTTGCGTGTTCCTCATCGGTATGAGACGAAACCTCACCTTTGATTCGGATTGCATCCGGCAACTCAGGTGCTCGCACTTCTTCCTCTATCCATTCATCAACCAGCCATAGTATGGCTAGAATTTCTCCTTCAATCGGGGGGTTTTGAAGTAAAATTGGTTGTGTCCATTGAACTAGATCATAGGATAGTGCACCGGCCCAAACCGAACCTTTTGGAGTGTGTGGAATAAGAGAACGTAACATCTCTTCCATAGTTTTTGCATTGATTATGTTAGTTACATTCCATCCCTTATCGCTCAGCGATTGTAGACTTCCTTCCATCGGTTTCTTTTGCGATTGAAGGATAGTTTCACCATTAAGTGGAGAATGTTCAACCTGAGGGGATATTGATGGCTGGGTGATAATTAGTCGCCTTTTCATCCCTTTTGCGAACATACTGCGCTTGGCAAGATGTGATTTTGGTCCACCGGATAGCAATAGGATTCTATCCTCGCCCTGAGAGTCCAGGAGATAGTCAATCATCTCCAATCCTCTCCAAGAGCATCAATACAGACATTCTGTAAATTGCTACTTCCATCACCAATGTCAACATCGTCTAGAACACATAATCGAGCGGCTCCCATGCCGCTTCCTAGGAGAACGATTTCCTTGGCGCGAGCGACTAGCCTTTCATTGAGCCGACCTTCACTGATTACAAATCCAGCAGCCTCAATTTTTGGTTTGCAGATATCGAAAGTTACCGAATCTACGCCCCCAAAGTCAGGGCCACTAATCCACACAACACCATCTTCGTCTAGAACAAGAGGCATCACTCTATCTCCATCAACTATGCAATATTCATGGACGAGTAAAGCTACATCAGCACCTTTGCTGAAAACATCCGATGTGATTTTACGATATGCTTCCCAATCACCATGCTTTGTACCTGTGACTTTCCGGGTCCATCTAGGAGCAGGAACAGTAACTCCTTCAGCATCCATGTGAATTTCTTGATAGAATGGTTTGGAGTGAAATTCAACTCCGTTTTCATCGATTTGGATTTTTACTAATCCATCTAAACCCTCTGGAATATCGAATTCTGGAATAGTTATTCCCAGAATTTCAGCATGTTTTGCAAGCCTGGCCAAGTGCATTTCGAGATGAAATAGATGTCCATCTCTTGCTCTTACGGTGGTAAATACCGCACTCTTTGGCCCTACCATCATACAATCACAACAAGTCATCCAAGAAGGAGGTGTCTATTCCTCCTTGCGGCGGTTGCTGTTGCTGTGTAGGTTGCGACCAACGTTGAGGTTGTTGTTGTGCAGGTTGGCTTGGCTCCTGTATTCTTTGAGCAGCAGCATAGATGTCATTCTGTTGAGCAGGTTGTATTGCAGGTGGTGGCGCTACAGGTGCTGAGGCTTGGCCACCAAAGCTACCAACATCGTCCCAGCCACTTCTAGCTTCAATTCCCCATGTTGCTTCCTGTAATTCCCAATCCTTGTTTCTGGCAGGCTTTCGTCCACCTCTTCCACGAAGAACGAGAATTAATAGTAGCAGAGAAATCAAAATCATTCCTGCTAAAATCAAGTTGTCTGCAGTCAACAATTCACCTAGGTCAGTAGCAGAATCATCACCATCAGAATCACCATCACCGGAGCCTTCATTCGAATCGATTGGACCGATTCTTTCAGAATCGATTATCTTGCGGTTATTGATATCGTCTTTAGCAGAAATACCAACCCACCAAGCACTTTCATTACTCAAAGATGAGAAGGTTTCTGGTGTTATCAAGAATGAATTGGACGTGCTACTGGAACCAACATTAGTAGCATCCACTACATTACTAAACTCATTGTCTGAAATGAAAACCATGTATGAGCGAACACTTGGGTTGGTGGAATGATCCCATGAAACTAGAATCGAATCATCAATCCATTCTAGCGATACTCCTTCAATATCGGGCAGGTATGCTCCAACATCATCTATACCGTCATCGATTGCGATAGCGGTTGAAGTTACTAAGTTGTCAAGGTGAGCATTGCCCGACCAATCAACAGGAACAACTGCTACTGTGACAGGGGTATTTGGAATAACCAAAGTATCGAACGCTAGCACATCGATTGTCAATGGTAGCGTTGGAGCCCTGTCCAAAGTTGCAATCGGGTCTTTCACAGTGCCACTTTGTCCGACTGATGTGAATGTAAATGCAGCAGCATATACATCGTAATATGCTACATCACTTGCTTGTGATAACTCGAACTCAAGCATTACTGCTGTACCGTCATCCCCTGCTCTGTCATACAGATTCAAGTCTACTAATCTATCCGGAGGTGTGTTATCTGCAAGGTTGTCGATTGGAGTGACAACTGCGGTGTTGAGATTATCGAGGTATACATTGCCCTTGATATCGTGAACTGTAACTGCAACATACAATTCGACATCTGGTTTGATTTGCTTTGGTAGTGATGATTCTAGACCGTTACCGCCGTATAAGGCAGTATTCAAAGTCAGTTCCAACGGACTCTTTTCAGTGTCAATCCACTGCTTATCCATTACAATACAACCACAAATTCCAGGCTCAATTCCAGCAAGAGGCCAGAATGAAGTCAGGTCGTCAAGCGGATGTTCAGAGACCCAAATCACGTAGTAATCGAAATCATCTACTTCAGAAGGTGCCCAAGATATATCGATTGCAGTACCATCGTCATCAGGATGGTCCCACGCATTTAGTTCACTGATTCTTTCAGGTTCACTTGATCCGTCTATGTTATTGACGAAAGGCG
The DNA here is from genome assembly GCA_002715725.1 of Methanobacteriota archaeon. Taxonomy (GTDB): domain Archaea; phylum Thermoplasmatota; class Poseidoniia; order Poseidoniales; family Poseidoniaceae; genus MGIIa-K1. Next base: position 4,981 of record PAZU01000004.1, read on the forward strand.
TGACTTCGAGAACCGTAACATCTCCAGTGTCTCCATTTAGCCACTTATCGAATGCTACTGCTCCAATCCAATACTTCTGTCCATCAATCAGTGAATCTTCCCCAATGGAATCAATGATTGTCATGTTCGTCTCACAATCTGGAACGATTGCTGCTTCTTGCATTAGATCAACATTTGATGGTGTGAAGTCTTGCTCTTCATTATCTACAGGGGACATGTAAACTACGACATAAGCACAGTCAGAAGCAACAGAATTTTCCCAACCGATTTGCACACGACCACCGTCATCATTCGGAACATCTTCAGCCCAAACTCCTGTAAGTTTTGGAGGTGGAACACCGTCATCAATTCCTCCAGTAGGAACGACAGGTCCAATCACTGTGGCATTGACCAAGTCTTCTTGACCGGCTTCATCCACACATGTGAAAGCCAACCAATGCGGCTTTCCAGCTTCTAATGTAATGATACTGTTGTTTCCGGCTTGAGGTAAGAATTCAGTATGAACACTCATTCCCAGCGCATCACTAATCTCTGTTGTAGAAGCATATATTCTGGTGCTTGCTAAGTCAAGCGCTTGACAGCGAGCCCACTCTGCTCTTACTTCACCATCGACGGCAACTATGCCATCTCCAGAGAGAGCAGTAGCCCAGGCAGGAGGTATTGGAACTTCATCGGTAGGCGTAGCAGGCCCAAATTGAGCAGATGGTGTACCGAATCTTCCATCATTGTATTCGACTACAACTACAGCCCAATATTCAACACCGTCTTGGAGAGGTTGTCCATCAATAGTTGAAATGTCAGTTTGCAACCTAGAGTGAAGGCTTACTGAAGCATCTGCAGCACGAGGTTGCAGGTCTGCAACGGTAGGAGGTGTGGTCCAAGGACCCTCGTTTAGATAGACAAGATATCTTGCAAAGTCATCGTCGTGAACCAGTGTCCAGTTAGCCATCAGTGTTTGACCACCATCATCCGGTCTGTCCCAAAGAGACAGGCCTTGAACCGGAGTTTCAGTTCTAAACCAATCATATGTCATTTTCACCCATACGCTGCCATTTGTTGGCGAAGTCAAAGTCAGAGTAACATGCCTTGTTCCATTCAATATGACTCCATTGTCAACAGCATATTGCATGCTAGTAATGAATGTTGGATCATTGGATAAATTCACTGTAGCGTTCCATTTTAAGTCCACCAATTTAGCCCAAGTTGCTGCTCCACTGACTGGTGATGAGAAAGTCAGTGGGGCTGTTTGCATGGATACTCCGTGTGCTCCAGACACGCCATCTTGTGAAAGGGTGACCGAGTTAGCAGCATCAATAATTGAAACTTGCATTCCTGGGTGAGTGTAATTCGTAACATCTTGGAATTGCATCTGGAATCCAACAGATAACGGGTCTGCTTTACGCATTGAAACTGAAGAAACTTCATCTCCAGAATTAAGGTCCCAAACTCTTAGTCCATTGGAGGTGGATACTGTCACAAAGGAATTGCTGATCACGCTTCCTCCGCTTGACTCGGCTGCAGAATATCTTCCAATAATTGACCCGCTATTCAATCCGGCTTGAATTACAGTAGCACCATTTTCTCCGATTGCAATTAGATATGAACCATCTGAACGCATACTGTATACAGGCCAGTCCTCCATCGCGAATACGTTAGCTCCGGAATTGAAATCCCCTGTGCTTCTAATCCAGTGAATTAGAGGACCAGTGTTCGTAGCGATATGGACTCCCCAAATATCAGCGGTAACTGCAGTAACCGAATTCGAAGGCAATTGGTCGAATTGATGTAAATCAATAACGGTTTGACTTCCAGTATCGAATTGTGAAATTCCTGGCCTATCAGTTCCCCTGCCATCATGTGAGATAAACAAACTGTTCTGAGTGCTTGTAACTCCAGAACTGTCAGTAGTTGTTGTGGTGGCGCCAACTAGGCCCCATGTGGAAGTGCCCATCAATCCATCATTTGTATCATAATTTGTAATCGACATTGCAGAAGTATCGTATTGAGATATTCCGTTTGGTGTTGCCATCCAAATATCTCCGTCAAATTCGATTATGTCTTCTACGAATGAAATCGGCAATCCATCGAGGGCAGTCCAAGCGGTTTCCCATTTGTCACCAGTTGCATTCCATCTTGCAACGCCATTGAAAGTTGCAACGTAAATCGTCTCTTCTACAATTGAACCTGTATTATCGGTTTCAGTCATTGTTAGGAATCCATTCACATTGTTTGACGGTAGTCCTGCTAACAAGCGTCCAGCAGTGTAATTGTTGGTTGTTGTGTTGAATATTTGGATACCTGCAGAAGAAGTACCAGAGCCTTGTAATCCAATGAATAAATCATCTCCAACAACCTTGAGCCCGTCTTGGAAATTATGTATTCCAGTAGGAAGCGGTTGGAGAATTCCTGTTGCTGTATCGAGCAATCTCAATCCGCGATTATTACTGGCGAGATAGAGATCAGTACCGACCAGTTCGATGTCAGTGACTGCAGCATTCGCTGGAATAGTCCATCCCTTTTGCCATTCTACGGAACCATTTGCGAGTTTTATTCCTTGAAGGACTCCAGAGCCTGTGCTTTGCCAAGAAGACGAAGCAACCCAAAGATGGGTTTGATTTCCAGCCATTGAAGTAACCTGTCCACTTACTAGGTTTGGTAATGCGTGAATTGTATTTTGACCTGATTGACCAATCGTGTCAACATGTGAGTAGCCAGAAGTCCCTCCTGCCTGTCCAATTAGCCATTGAGTTCCTAACCAATCTATTGAGGAAACTGGTGAGCCGGTTGAAACATGTCCGGCCGTACCAACTGTTGCAGCATTAGCTGATATGATGGCTAAACCTCCACCAATGACATTGTCGCCTTCGGTTCCAATGTCGTATCCTACAACTAATTTACCCGCTGCGAATTCCATTGCTCCCCACCAAACAGGGTCGCTTGGAATGTTGTGAGATGAAGAAGTAAGGCTCGATAGCCATTGATTATTTGTGTAATCATATCGAGAAATCGGTTCAGAATCATCGTGGTATCCTACATACAGAATGTTGTTGGCATCATCACATGCAACTGCTGCTGCATTACCATCATCTAGTCTAGTAGAGGTTGTAAATGCAGATTCTACAGTTCCATTAGTTAGGTCAAACCTAGCAACGCCGCCATTGTTTGAAGTCATTGAAACGTGGAATAATCCGCCACACATTTCCATTCCAATTGGATAACCATTAGGGATTCCATTCGAACCTCCGTCCCATGAGACCCAAGAGCCGGAGGAATCCAAATGCATTATTTCTCCATCAAGCCCTTGCCATCCCTGATTTCTAGCTGTTCCAACCACAAGGTCTGTGCCGTTTGTCCATAACTCGTAAACGATGTCATCTGCAGAATTTGGTAATCCATTACCTGCAGTCCAAATAGTAAGCCACTGTTCTGAAGATTCATCGAACCTTGCAACACCGTCTTCGGTAGCGAACAGAGTTTCACCATCGAATTCAACGATTTCACGAATTGGGAATTCTAGATCGTCCCATTCTCCAAGTTTTGTTCCGTTGGCGTAGAAAGCCTCGAGTTTTTCTTCTCCCCAGGAGATCCATTCGATACCATTTGAAGAAATGTGAGAAGTAACTCTGTTTACTGCACCACTCGGCAGAAGTTCTGCTTGCCAAGAATCAGAGGTGAGATTATACAATGCGATTCCTCCACTGCCTTCTGTATCCCACCATTGTCCGCTTGCAACAGATATGTGCAAGACGTCACCAATGATTTCCATTCCGTAAACATCTCCACCGTTTTCGCTTAATTGTGCACCAGCATCAAGCGTTGATTTAGCTGTGAAATTGACGATATCAATTCTGAAAATGCTATCTGAACTGTATCTTTGGTTGTAGTACATTGTATCGCCGTAGATTGCTAAATCATACGGGTCACCACTTCCACTGTACAAACTTCCAGTCTTCTCGATATCGTAAACTTCAGAGCCGGTTGTGACGTTAATCAGTTGGAATCCATCTTCGCCGCCAACCCAAATTAGCCCGGGCCTAATATCTGCCACCAGGCTTGTGACATCCCCATTTCCTCCATCCAATACATTGCTTTCAGTCCAGGTAGGTAGCCAGTTATTGTTTGGAATATCATATCTTGCCACTCCGATTCCATTCAAACCGATGTATGCAATATCGTCGATTACCTCAACTAGAGCATTATCTGTTTCTTCTCCAGCTTCCCATATGTCGTATACATTTAGTGAGGATTTATCGATTAATCCGACCCCATTTGTTGTTCCTCCAAAGATAGTGGAACCGTTAATCCCAACAGCATTGACTCCCCAGTTAGGCATTCCATCTTGTGCATTTACACAATCATCGATTGCGAGAGTTGAAACAGAGTATTTGCAGACTCCGATATTTGTACCAGCATATACTGAACCGCTGTTTGATGAAGTATCAATTGCGAAGTCAAAGAATTGTGCTGGTTGAAGATTCCAACTATTGCCTGTGCTCAATTCCGAAGCCGAATTACCATCCCAGTAAATCGCTCCATCCGAGGTGCCAATAAATAGTCCCGAGTTACCAGTATTTGCCTCAATCGCATATACTTGATTAGTAGGTAAAATTTCAGTAGCACCTGCATTTTGCCTATTCGGCTCTACTGTAAGTGGGATCAATATTTCACCGGTAGATAGGTCCTTTCTTGCGACACCATAACCCGGTAATCCCATGTGGAGTACTTGTGGATTAGTTCCAAGGATTGCTAAAGGTGCGAAATTGACATCATTAATTCCTGTTGAAACCCACGAACCTAGGAAGGTATCGTTAGCAATTATGTAGCGATTTAAACCGTCATCAGCAGTGCCGATGTATGCAACACCATTGTGGATTGCAATGCCTGTAGGATTGTCTGAATCTAGGTCACTATTCGCTTCGTTTAGCGTTACTGCAGAACCAACAGCTGATTTGTTGAAAGCGGTTGCACCATTTTGCGGATGAATTGCAACAACCCAATCACCTTCAACGTCTAAGCCAGATACATCATCGGATTGTAAACCGTCACTAGAATCCCAAGTGTCGATTACATTACCTGAGGCATCCACAATGTGTATTCCACTCCCCATCGTTGCTACAACAACATTTGTTCCATCGTTGACAATTTGTGAAACGGTATCTCCCATATCTATTGCAGAAAGCCACCTTGACTGACCGATTGAATATCGATCGAGATATGCTTCGCTTCCAACATATATGACTCCGTTAAACTGCATGGCATCTTCCATGTCGCCTACACTAGGGCCGCTTCCGATTACGAAATCTCCAGTGTAAAGAGGTGTATTCCCTGGCTCTAGCATGGCCAATACGGCGCTACCATCTGTGACTAGTACAGTATCGTTCGTTGGGCTTCTAGCACCAATCGCTGGCCAATGAATTATGTTCGAAGCGGATTTGATTAGGCCTAAATTATTAAGAAGAATCGAAGAAGAAAAAGTTCCTGAGTTTGTATTGTAGATATGTACGGTGTCGGAAGTCAGAATCTGAACTTCGTTGTTAACTACTGTAACTCCTGAAACATCATCCGAAGATAACCAATTTCCACTGTTCCAGGTTGCTAGCCAGAAATTGTTAGACAAATCACGGCGTGCGATTCCAGCATCATAGGATGAAATCATCAACTGATTACCTGCTACAGCAAAATCACTGATGTAATCTGAATGCAGATTGTTTGCTGTCGTCCATGGAGACAGCGTAGTCATGCTACTAACATCCCATCTTCCAACCCCGCCTCCCAATAGCGAAGTATAGATTACACCATTGTTTTCGAAGACTTTCCAAGGTACTCCTTCTGGCCAGTTACTGGTTGCACTAGCTTGCTCTAGAGTCCAGCCGGTTCCAGCAGTATTGAGAGTAAAAATTCCAGATTCGCTCAGAGCGAATAAGTCGCCATTACTTGCGACGTGAACCTTGCTCCATGCGCCTCCAGATGGCTCAACAGGCAGGTCTGGATTCCAACTGGTGTCATCCAAATTAACCGAGTGAAGAGCACCGGATGCGGTTGTTATCAACATCTGATTATTCGCAACATCCATTTCTAAATCGGTGACATAATTATCGTCAGCTGTATTCTGGATTTCGAATAAATCGATAGCGCTTGGACTTGATTGCGCATCTAGAATAATGATGTAAGTTCCAATCGCCATGTACATTCTTCCATCTATTGGATGGATTTCGTAATCTTGAATGTAAAGTTCAACAGGTTCTAGTGATGTGAAAGGATCTGCTGGTGCAAGAACTTCAAGGATAAAATCTGTAATTTCTGTCCCAGAAGGTAGAGTGACTGTTGCACCCACATCAGCATTCGGGCCTAAACGACCTTGGTGAGGATTTGATGCATCAAATCCAAAACTCTGACCTAGCCAACCATTGCCTCGCCAATCAAACATTACCTGTCCGGTATCCTGGGCCATTAGCAATGGCTGTTGAATCATTATGCCGTCAGAACCATCTGTTCTAAGTTCCATTGTCACATTTTCTAAAATAGCGCCTGGTGCAAAGTTTAGCATCCACTCCCCGCTTGCCTGCGTCCCGTTAATCGCATTTGCACCGGTTGCATTCAGCAGCACCCAACCGGAGTCTTCGGAGCCCTCCATCGGCCAGATAATTCCGCTAGTGCCTTCGTGCGCACTAGCCACCGGAGATGTCAAAATTGGCCCTAAAGATGCCAACAACATCACAGTGACAAGCATAACAGCTCTCGCACTAGTTTTAGCAGGGCCTACGGCCCTGAGTGGATTGTTCATATTTGGCTATCCAAATTCAATGGTATATGAAGCGAATGCTCTAATGTTTACGAGGGATTCAGCCATTTTGCTCGCTATTACTCATTCACTCATTAATCGAGTGATGTTTGGCCTTGGTTGACACAAAGGTCAAACCCGAGTTCTAACAGTGTAGACTTTGGAGAGGAAATTATGGATGAAGATTGGCGTGAAAGCACCATCAAAAAAGAGGCTCTAGATTACCATGAAGCAACTCCTAGAGGCAAGATCAAAGTTGTTCCTACAAAGCCTCATTCAACATCGCATGAATTATCGCTTGCGTACTCTCCGGGGGTTGCATATCCTTGTCTAGAAATCGCAGAAAAACCGGACGATGCTTATCGTTACACTTCCAAAGGAAATCTAGTAGCAGTTATTTCAAACGGCACCGCAGTACTTGGATTGGGCAATATTGGTGCGCTTGCATCGAAACCTGTTATGGAAGGAAAAGGCCTTCTCTTGAAGACATTTGCTGATATCGATGTTTTCGACATTCAAGTCGATACAGAAGACCCCGAAGAATTCATCAAAACAGTTTGTAATATCGCACCAACATTTGGCGGTATTAATCTTGAAGATATCAAAGCCCCGGAGTGTTTCGAAATCGAGCGGAGAATCGCTGAAGCTACCGATATTCCAGTTATGCATGATGACCAACATGGAACTGCGATTATATCGGGTGCAGCGTTGTTAAATGCTGTTGAATTACAAGGTAAAGATTTGTCAAAAATTAAAGTGGTTGTTGCAGGTGCTGGAGCATCAGCAATTGCGTGTGCAAGCCATTACGTGTCTCTAGGAGTAAAAATTAGCAATATCGTAATGTGCGACTCAAAGGGAATCATGACAAAGAAGCGTTTGAAAGATGGCGATTTGAACGAATTTAAAGCGCCTTTTGCAGTTGATGCTGATGACGGAACTCTTGCAGACGCATTAGTTGGAGCAGATGTTTTCCTCGGGCTTTCAAAAGGAGGATTAGTCACCGGAGAAATGGTGGCAAAAATGGCGGTAAAGCCAATCATCTTTGCACTTGCAAATCCTACTCCGGAAATTATGCCGGATGAAGTAAAGGCTGTTCGAGATGATGCGATTATTGCTACAGGGCGCTCAGATTTCCCGAACCAAGTCAACAATGTACTCGGGTTTCCATATATTTTCAGAGGAGCACTAGATGTTCGCGCTAGAGACATAACTCAAGGCATGAAGATGGCAGCAACTAAAGCATTGGCAACTTTAGCAAAAGAACCAGTTCCAGATTATATCGCCCATGCTTATTCGGGTGAAGAAATGCAATATGGTCCACAATATATCATTCCTAAACCCTTTGATAGGCGTGTATTAATTTGGGAAGCTGCAGATGTTGCAGAGGCTGCGGTAATGGAAGGCGTTGCCGCAATGAGTCCTGAGGAATTCGACAAGCAAGCATACAAGGAATCCTTAGAGGCAAGACTTGGAATGTCATATTCTGTAATGAGAGGAGTATTCAACCAAGTCAAAGGACGAAAGAAGAAAATCGTGTTCCCAGAAGGTGACCACGAGAAGGTTATCAGGGCTGCAGCACAATGCATTGAACAGGATATCTGTAAGCCAATTTTATTGGGCAATGTGAAAAGTATTCGCAGCAAAATGGCTGAATTAAATATCGAATTCGATTGCGAAATAACAAATCCAAGATATGATGAAAGAAGAATCGGAAATTATGATCTAAAGTTGTTGGAAAACCGTAGTCGTAAAGGAATGACAATTACCGATGCACAAAGGCTTCTGAAAAGTCGTCCATACTTTGCTGCACAAATGGTAGAACAAGGCGAGGCAGACGGTTTCTTAGGAGGAGTCAGTAGGAATTATGCCGATGTGCTGCGGCCGTGCTTAGAAGTGATTGGAAGCGATTCTGACAGTCATTGTGCTATTGGCTGCTACATGATGGTGGTTAAAGGAAGATTGATCTTCTTGGGGGATGCAACGGTAAATGTTTACCCAGATAGTAAAGCTCTAGCAGATATTGCGGTCCAGACGGCTAAAGTTGCACGTAGATTCGGATTAGTACCGAAAGTTGCAATGCTTTCTTTCTCGAATTTCGGAAGCAGTAGAGCTCAGCGTTCCGAGCGAATTGAGGAAGCGATAGAGATGGCCTTAGAAATGGACCCAACACTAAACATCGACGGACCTATGCAAGCGGATACTGCACTAGATATTGATGTCCAATCAGAATACCCATTCATGTCGTTCGATGGACCTGCGAATGTTTTGATTTGTCCAAATTTGGCGTCTGCAAATATAGCCTACAAATTGTTAGAACAACTCGGTGATGCAGAAATGACAGGACCAATTCTAGATGGATTAGACAAACCNGTGCAATTACTNGCCAGAGCAGATGGNGTGCGCCATATAGTGAACATGGCTGCAATTTGTGCGCTTGATGCNATAAGNNAAGAATCGTACTGGTCTAGTCTTTGATTTGGATAACNTTCCCTTCNGAATCTAANCCCCAAGTCGGCCTTCTTGGGCGCCAAAANGCACCAGTCACAAAGCCGGCACANAGCCCACCAAAGAGAAGATTCGACCATCCATCTACCGCATATGAAGAGAATCCCCTTAGTATTGGAATTGTAAAACTTGGAATNATTCCTAATATTNTCGTCCANAACAATTCGCTGCGGATATTTGTCGCTAGGTTTGCATTGTCCGGAACCCTTGGGGCCTCTCCCTTTCTTTTAGGAGAAACTACCAATCTGAAACCGACCTTTGGAAGAGGCCTATCTCCTGGAGTGGCTACTTGCGCGTACACACCCTCGCGCGTTGGATGCGCAGATTGTGAAACTCTGTGGCCCGCCATTGGTCCGATCATTTCTCCAACTCTTGGCCTACCATCCAATGGCGCACCGCGGTGATTTCCTGTCGCTTCATCAGCCAGTAATTCAGTCCATCCACAGGGCAATTTAATACTCGATTCAGCCACTTTCCATTCTGCTTGACTAGGCCGCCTAACTTCGTCATCAAAATGTTCGGAAAGAATAGTACAAATTTTCTCTACATCTTCATGTGTTACCATATCTTTTAGTTCATCAGATTCGTCCTCTTGCCCAAGAATTTCTGCGAACTGGGCCCTAGAAATTGGGGATTCCAAAATCATAAATGCAGGTAAATCAACTCGGTGTCTGGGTCTCTCAGTTGCATAAACCCATGCTCCTTTATCGATACCAAGGTAGACTTGTTCAGAATTTATTTTGATGAATCGAAGACCAAACGGCCCTTCAACTGCATCCATATTCACACCTTCAGTGTCGCTTCCATTGCACGATACCAGTTCATTCCAGTCTCATGATCTTCTAATTGGGAGAATTGTGAATACGGAGAGATTGAGCGGACATATCCAAATGCAGCCAAGTCAATCAAATCCGGTTTATCGCCTCCAAAGAACGGTTTGTCACCAAATTGCTCGGTAAATTCACTAAGTAAATCATGCCACAATTTTTTGGGAGTTCTTCCGTCCTTCTTGACTCTCTTTTTCGCTATGATTCCCCACATTATTGGGAATCCAGCCCATGCATATAATCGCTTAGAAAAGAATCCAAAATTTTCAAGTTTAGAAACCATGGTCGTTGTTTTTAGAGCTGACCCGAGGCTTCCGTAAAGAATTGGAATAGTGGCTTTTGACATATGGAGGTCGACCCATTCCATCCATTTATCTCGACGCTCTTCATCGTTTGAAGACCACAATTCACCATCATTATGTACAGAATCAATATGCTTCATTATTGGAGTTGAATCCACAAACACTTCTTGCTGAGAATCGACCCACACAGGGACTTTTTTCCATTCAGGGGCGCTAGGTAATGTTTTCTTTATACGCATAGGGTTTACCTGAATTCTTTCATGAGGGATATCGAGGTATTCAAGCAAACCACGCACCTTCCAACAGAAGGGGCACGTGTACAACATGTGCAATTGTCCAGCCTTCGCCATGAACCGCCGGGGAGGTCACCCCTTCATGATTCATCCGTCTCTCTGGTTCCTTCAGGTCTCCAGCCTGGCTTCCAGAAATTTAGGTCATCCAGCCATTCAGAAAACTCGTCATCTGAACAATTTAGCAACCTATATGCTCGCATGTTTAATCCTTCAAGAAGTGAATCCTCCATCACTCCTTCTCGGTTAGCATCACTCCATTCTCCTGCCATTTGACGAATCTGTCTGCGAGCTTCCTCTGGTGAATCAAAATTTCTTTCACAAACTTCCTGTAAATCTGAAAGCCATGATCTAGTGTCTCTACGAATCACATCAGGAATTGGCCGAGTCGCGGGCTTCTTCTTGAACGGCCACCAACCCATGCCCTCTGGTCGAGGTATACATCAAGAGTCTTGGGGTTGAACTGTTTGCGATGACCATGGGCCGAATCATTGTTCATTTACATGGGCGTGCGTCAGACTCGAAAATGAACTCCTTGATCGAAGATTATTCTGCACGATTGAAATCCAAGGTGCGCATCGAGGTCCATAATTCAAAATTGTCGAGCGAAGATTACATGACAAAATTGCCACAAGGGGTGATTTTGTTGGACGAGGGAGGAGAAATGATGTCATCGGTCAATTTCTCTAAGATGTTTGCAACTTGGATAATTTCCAGCGATGATGTTCACTTGGCAATTGGGCCAGCAGATGGATTCCCCAAAGGGCATGATTACTCCAGCATTTCATTGTCAATGATGACCTTTCCTCACGAATTAGCAGCAGTTTTACTGATGGAGCAATTGTATAGGGCTAACGAGATTTCTCGCGGAAGTTCTTATCACAAGATTTGACAAAAGACAAAGAAGAGGCCGCCTCACCGGTCATTATATGGAGAACTGGTGGTTCTTACTGTTAGAGTTCGCAATAGCGCTTACTCTAATTTTTATGAGTGCCCGTCAACCATTCCCTGGCCCATCCAAAAGATACGGTAATATTCTGTTGGTCATTGCTCTGATGCTATTGATTGGTGAAACTGGGCCCCGCCCTACAAGTGTGCAAGTCCACCTATTCGTATTACTGGCATACGGCGCCCTAGGATTAGTTAGGGGAGTTCACAATATGCTTGTTACCAGAGACGAGGTCATTGTGGCACCATTTGCCGGCATACTATTTTCGGTATCTGCTACAGCAATAATGGCTGATCAATGGGAGTCACTGACTGTGTTTGAAGAATATGCGGCTTTCGCTACAATCGTATTAATCGGCGGTTGCGAAACCTGGCTCGTTTTCCGTGGATTATTGATTGGCCGATTACCGCTTGCATGGTCAAAAGCAGGCCTAGTTGCCTTAGAAAGAGGTCAGGTTTCAGGCCCGCATGGAGCCCTCGAGTGTTTTGAGAAGTCATGGGATTTAGAAGAAGAGCATCTTAATCCAATGGCTTGGCTGGCTTTAGAACGAATCCACACGTTCTTGGAAAATAAATCTGAAGCAGCATATTGGAGGAAGAGATTAGCAGAATCTGGCGGTGAAGAAGCAGTTGCTGAAGAGTGGATTGAGGCGATTGAGTCAGCACTTCTGAAACTTCGTCCAAGTAATGAAGAAGAATGATTTCCTATTCGTTTTATGTCTTTACTGATACAAAACGGGGTTTCATTTAATAGGAACGATGATGATTTAGTTATATGAGCATGACAAATCACCGAAATGATTGGCAATTATCCACCATATGTTGGTATGCTGTATTCGTATGGTTTGGGGCGTCTTTGTTTTCACAAACATTGTACATGGCATTCAATGGATCTCCATATGATGCTAATCTCTTGTTGAAATCTGCAGGGCCTTATGCTTGGATTATGATAGGAATTGAATTAGTCGTTTGGGGATTCCTTGTTCTAGTGATTGGCGGCAAAGTTGTCAACCGCATCCAAGTTCCAACTCAAGAAATCACATCTTCGGAACAAATTTTACCACAGACTTGAAGAAGCCTCAGTTTGAGTGCACTGTTCGTGCAGAACGAATGGAATCCCCCGCCACTTGCAGGACAACCTATGGATGTTAGTCAATTGTTGGATGAAATGGCCCTTTTGGCGCTACCAGACGACTCTAGAGTCGTTACAATTGAAGAAGCTAGAGAAGAATTACCTATAGCAAAAAAATTGCTGATAACCTTACAATCATTACAGGATGAGGCGCATGATCTAACCGAAGAACTCGAAATCCTCGTCGAAAATCTACCCCCTCACCACGAACATGTCGTGGAGGTTGCAGAACAACTCGGTAACTTGGTCAAAGAGTGGCAGGATATTGGTGACAAACTGGAAAAATTGGGAGCTAAAATAGCAGGATTTGACCCAGGTTATTTGGAGTGGCATGGAGTAGTAGACGGATATCTTGTACACTATTCTTGGTGCCAAGGCGAGGAAGATATTGAGTGGTGGCATCCACTTGATTCGGGCATCAACGGCCGCAGACCTCTTGTTGAAGCATGACCTGGGATGTGCATGGTCCGAATTACGAAAGTCCATACTGGAGGCGGAGACGCCGGTGAAACCTCACTTGTTGATGGCAGCAGAGTAGACAAGAGCGATGCTCGAATCGAAATTGTTGGGACTTGTGACGAAGTCAACGCTTTACTTGGATTAGTTTTGATGGAAACCAACCGCTTGCCAGACACACATTCGGATGGTGGTGCAAGAATTACTGTAAGAAGGGTCAAGGATGTTTGCTCTGCTGCTTTAGGCAGATTGCAGAGCGAATTATTCGATTTGGGGGCAGAACTTGCTTGTCCTCCAGACCAGATTCCAGAATATATGCAGTTAGTTGACCAAGAAGATTCAGACAGATTATGTGAAGAAATGGATGCTTGGAATGAAGAATTGGAACCGCTTGAGAGTTTCATTCTTCCAACGGGTTCAGGTCCGATTGCAGCAATGCATCTAGCAAGGACAGTTACGCGAAGATTAGAGAGGTCAATGGTTGCAATCAAAGACGAAATGCGTCCGTTAGCTCTACAGTATGTGAACCGCCTTTCCGATTGGATTTTTGTCCTTACAAGATGGACTTCAGCAAGACTGGGAGAGGACGAAACTCTGTGGACTCCAAAAGGCAAAAGAGAGGCAGGGATTGCTGATATGACTCGCAAACAGAACGCTAATCGCTAAGAGAATGAGTGAACTCTTTCAATTTTCATAAAGTTTCTGCCACCATGAAAATCGTTAGGATGCTTACCAATAACGGCAGTGACCCATAAGAAACCCATGCGAACGATGGTGTTTGGATCGGTACCCATCCGAACACCGTCGTTTCAAAGGGCCCCCTCTCGAAAATGAAAATTTCAATCACGCAATACTCATCATTATAACAAATGATAATCTGTAGATAATCATGGATAGCAAAACGCTAGGCATGAGTTTGCTTGTTGTTTTTCTGATGGCAAGTTCAGGTGCAGTTGTTCTGGTTGTTGATAACAAGATGAATGATGACATAGAGGTAGTTGAAGAAGTCGAGCAAGAAGAGGTTGAGGAGGTAGACTACCCTCCAAAGCTCCTTGTTGATTCTGAATTTAATCATAGGTGGGATGACAATAATGCAACAGCAGATGGTTTTGTTTACGATGAAATCCCTCAAACGTCAACTGTAAATGTCGTAGTTCTTGATGAGAATTTCGTAACTGTAGCATCTTATGATTTATCGGTAAATGCTGATGGATATTGGCTATTTGAAACACAGTTATCAGAGCCTGGTTACTGGATTCTTGATATATCTGCTACTGATGGACAAGGTCAGAATAGCGAATCCAAGAAAGTATCTCTTGAGATAACCAAACCTGTAGAAAGTGAACCGATTTTTAATTTCAGATGGGACGCCCCTACAGACAATGAAACCACTGGCACAATAAGTGGTTATGTAATTCATGAATTCCCGGAGACATGTGAAATAGAATACAGACCAAAGGACCAGAGTCCAGCTTACCACGTAGAAGGAGTTTTCACGGGTGAGTTAGGTATGTACAACATGACATTTGATACCTCCACACACAATACTGAAGGAATTTTGATAACTGAGTGTGGAATGTTTCAGAACTCCCAATATGCAGCATATGTGATCTTACCAATGCCTCCTGAACCTGTGGGTGATGGCGATAATGATGCAGTTCTTGATGATGTGGACGAGTGTCCATCAACACCTGAAGGTGAGCCGGTTTATTCGACTGGATGCTCTGACTCTGAAACCGATGATGATGGTGATAATGTCATGAATGACCGAGACCAATGTCCTTCAACTCCATCTGGTGAATCAGTAGATTATTATGGATGTTCAGATAGTCAGAAGGATGATGATTTAGATGGACTAACAAACAATCTAGACGATTGTCCAAACACTCCGGCAGGTGAGATTGTAGATTCATCAGGGTGCTCTGATTCTCAAAAGGACGATGATGGAGATGGAGTCACAAACGATATCGACACATGTCCCGATACTCCACCAAATACAGAAGTTAACGCAGTGGGCTGTTCACAAGAACAATCGGGCCCCCTGAAGATTTTGGCACTGCACGGTGGAGGACAGACTGCAAACGGTTTGAGGAATATGCAGGGTATTCAGGATTTGATGAGTTCATTAAGCGAATTTGAATTTGTTTTTGCTAGTACACCTGAAAGTAATAACGTGTGGATAAGAGATCCACCGGGTGGAAAAGGAGAGCCAACAACCGATCGAGATTGGGCAGACGCATCAATAGATTATCTTGATCAGATAGTTGAGGAACAAGGTCCATTCTATGCAATCCTTGGATATTCACAAGGAGCAGCAATGATACCAGTTTATCTTGCAAACACAGAAAATACATTCAACAGAGTGATGATGTACAATGGTTACCTACCAACAACCCACGAGGGATTGATTGACACAATTGATGAAGCTGCACCATTCTCAATTCCTGCAATGGTGTTTTCAGGAGAAAATGATGACGGATTCAAAGACTTGGCTCCCGCACTAGCAGCAAAGTTCTCGCAATGTTTGGAAGTTCACAGCCAAACTGCAGGGCATAACCCCCCATACCAAAGTGACTCTACATATAATCAGATTCTGAATTTCATAAGAGATGGAATGTCCTGATAACAAAAATTTTGTTTTATGGAGGCCATTTTAGTCGCTACCCTATGATTTGGCGTGGATTTTGATTACATCGCTGTCACTACATTCGTGGTCAGCACCAACTATTCTACGACTTCTTCCATCAACTGCTTTGATGAATCCGTCTCCAAGGTCGCTGTGGACCTTGTACGCTAGGGCCTTAGCTTCAATTCCATTAGGAACTACAAATGCGTCAGGCAGAATCCTGCCTTCACTATCTTTCCATGCGTTTTCGTCTGCTACAGGATAGACTACGACATGGTCTAGAGCATTGAATAATACATTACTGAGTAGTTCTGCAACCCCTGTTCCACCAGACTGTGCAAGTTTATCCTTCATTGATGACAGAGCATTGATTTGAGCAGGATTTAGTTTGGATTCATCTACAATATCAAACGAATCACCACCTGGTGAATAAGAAATCATTCCTCCAGAATCCGCTCTACGTAATGCTAATTCCATATCAGCCATAGTTGGTTGAATTATCCCATTCGCTTCGATTGCATTCCAAGGAGTTCCCTTCGCAGAATCTGCTTTATTTGCTGCAATGTGAATTGGGAACAATTGGCACCTGAGGTGCAAGGCCAATGAACGGACTTTCTCTTCGGACCACATCCATGGAGTGTCTAGGTCACCCCACTGATTTCTGAATCCATCAAGTGCCTGCAAAACGTGGGATAGAGAGGCTCCTAATCCTGTAAATCTCTCATGTAAGAAGGTGGTCAAACCTTTGTCTCCTTCAGCCTGTACTCGGCGAGATCCGCGTGACCAACCATCATCTAGTATACCATAAATCCACGAATCTAATTCCTCTGTCAAGAATGAGGTCTCTTCCTTCAAAGCTGATTCAACATCTTCTACTGCTGCAATTGGATTACCTTCTATGTCTGTTAGACCTGCTGCATCAACCACCTGAATCAAAGCATCACAATTAGCCAAGTCGGAAAGGAATGCGTTTCCTCTTCCTCGTCCATCTGCAGCCCCAGGAACTAGTCCTGCAACATCGACTAAGAATGTTGGAACAAGGCGCACATACCCAACGCAACTGCCAGTGCGGGGCTCGCAAATACTGCCTTGTCTCGGGTCATCGTCGCTTACAGGTTCTAAGCGGCCATCTGCTTCAAGCCTCTCTCGCAAATCTTTGCACGGACAGGGCATAGGAGCAGCGATGAAAGCTACACCAACATTCGCTTCAATAGTACAAAACGGATAATTTGCAATGTCGACTTTCGCTAAAGTTGCAGCGCTAAAATAGGTCGACTTGCCAACGTTTGGCTTACCAACCAAACCAATTCGCATGGCCTCACGCCTGAGTGATTCTATCAATCAAATCAGCCTTAGTACCGCTAGTAGTAAGGCCCATTGATTTTGCAACATCCACCAATTCAGCCTTCTTCATCTTCTTGAGTTCGGCTTGTGTTGGCGCATCATTAGACTCTTCTTCTGGTTCTTCCTCAGATTCTTCCTCGACTACTTCTTCTTCAGAAGTCTCTTCGACATCCTCTGACTCTTCGACGTAAGGAATGAATTCTATTCCCAAGGTGTTTCTAATTTCTAGAAGTGCAAGATCTAATTCTGGAAGATTGATCCTACCATCCGAGTTGATATCCATGATTTTTACCAAGTTCTCAACATCCCATGGTGGTAGGTCTGCAATATCTGCAACTCGTAGTGCATTTGCTAACTCAAACATGTCAATTTCACCAGAGTCATCTACATCCGCCCAAGAGAAGAATTGTGCAGTAGTTGTTCCTCTGCCACAAAGCCACTTTGTTAAAGTGACTAAATCCTCATCATAACTCACTGGGAATTCTTCAACTTCGTCGTTGTGTAATTCAGCAGAAACTTCGATTATAGTTGAGCCGCCAGCGGATTCTTCTTCTGATTCACCGATTACTAGCGTTGTATCAATTCCAACTCCACGTCCGAACAATGCACGGATTGTTGTTGTTCCCTCGACTAAAGTGTATGCGGAAATGTCACTTGTGCTTCCTCCACTAGAAGATTTGTTATCTCCAAATAGTAATGTCTTGACTACACTATTTGCTGCAAGAATGAATCCGATTACGATTCCATAGAATGCAAAAGCACCTGTCAATGCGAATCCGGATAGGCTAGAAGATGCATCTTCTACTCCTGCTTCAACCATTGTGTTTTCAGACCAGTCTCCCATCAAGAATAGAATTGTAGACAGTAAACCGCCTCCAATTACAAACCAAGATGCCATACCTGCAGAGCCGGTTAGTGACTTGCCTGCAGCTAGTGGATAAGAATGGAATAAAGCCGCTAGTGCAAACAGGCCTCCAACAACATACAGATATGATGAGTTAACTGTATCTGCAACATTTGCTAGACTGCCATCACCAACCATCACATTCAATCCTGTGAAGTATCCAAGTAGTGCGAAGATTGGAAGCAGAATTGCTCCTCCTGCCGCTGCTGTTGCTCCTGGACTATCTACTACAGCACTTGCATTACCACGGATAGTGGAAAGCATGTTAGTCGATGCTGCCATTACTGGCATTAGTCCCATAGTTACTAGAATAGCACCAATGGATTGTGTGAAGTTGTCTGCATGGGATGACTCGGTAAGGAAGAATGGAGGTATGGTGATGAATAGCAAGAACATCGATGCCTTAGTTAGGCTACCAGACCATATTGGCTGGCCAGTAACATGAGACAATACATGGTATCCTACACCAAACATTAGAGCCAAAGGAACCCAACCTGAAGCCATGATATCAGCAACCCAAACTGTTCCTGTCCAATCTAATGTTTGACCTAAGGCACCTGCAAATCTACTGAATAGCAAAGTGAATAGTGCCAAGATTAGGAACCAAGATGGAACCGAAATTGGAGATTCGCCACGTCCGCCCATTGTGATCAAAGAGTTGACTAGTAAACTCAGGACTAGTAGTCCAGATACCAATCCGTATAGTGCTGCTTCCTTTACTCCATATGTTAGGAAATCCCAGTGGTCTAAAACACATAGAGTCAGGCCTACTAATGCCTGTGCGGTCCATGCCATAGCAATCATCGAAGCGTTTGCTTCACTAGCAAGTTTGGAGCCAGTTGTACGAGTGTGTGCGACTAGACTTCCACCGATTAGAATAGCAAAAATTGCTGTGGTCATTGCAACTTCATTGAAGTATGCAAGAGCACTTCCATCATCGTAAGACCATCCTATGTTGGATAGTGAATCTAATGCTGCAGGGTCATAATTATGCCAAGCGGACAGGAAGCCGGTTATAGCTGCTAAAATCAGCCAGAAGACACCGGTTTGCATCCAAGTCTTCGCACCGCAACCTTCTCTCTCTTGGAAGAGATCGGCAGCAGGGCCTGCTGCTTTTGTCAAAAGAAACATTCCGAATTGGCGTAACGGTTTGCTCATTCCACCGAACCCTTTCTGCATGTAATGAGTAAAGAGTAGTAGGGAAACGAATAGTATTGCCGATGTTGTAAATGCAGACATTTCAATTCCCCCTTAGTCCGAAAGGACTCCTCCGACCAAATTGGCGATGATCATTCCGCAACCAACAAAAATACCGATTAAGTAATACCAAATTCCTGAGCCTCCAAGATTGTCCATGAATGGAATAATCTCGCCGATTACAGGAACATTGTCCCAGCCAAAAATATTGCTGAACAATGCGATTAGCCCGATTAATCCTATGCTCATCATAACAAGAATTACTCGGGATGCAGATGGTTCTGCGACTCCTTCAGACACATCGGGTAGTATCGTATTGTTGGTCATTAAATCACCTTGACCCCGTAGGGGTCATTTACGCCACCTATGATACGGTGATAAACATTGACCAGCGACAAATCAAGGGGAGCGTAGATGCAATAGTGCATTTCCTCGTCGATTTTTGCCCGAACCAAGTGGGATTGGCATCGCTTTATCTAACTCGATTTCTCTCTGCCAAACTTTCTTACAATCACAATCAAGACCATCCAGTTCATGGATGTCACCACTAACAGAATATCGTTCAATTGCAGCCACAACATCTCCATCGCATGAGCCGCAATTATGGGCCCCTCTGACCTTACCGCCTGCTGTTGGATGGATGATTAGCCGGCTGATTTGATCTGCGGCTCCATTACCAGAATTAGTAGGGTGAATATCGTAGTGCACATCTTGAATCAATTGAACCAGAGACCAGAGCCATGGCGGGCGGTATTCATTTGCTCTGAACAATCTGTCAATAACAGTCCCTCTCTGAATATTCATTGGATTAACGCTGATTTCATCACTTCTTTCTGCAACATCCCTAATCCATTTTGCACCATGTACTAATGCATCCCCTTCGCTCATGAAAGGAGGTTTAAACATAAGATAAGTCTTGATTCTTAATCCGAATTTTGCCAAATTTTCTACAGCCTTATCCCAACTCTTGATACTGAATCCTTTGTTTACATGGAATCGTAAAACTTCATCATCGTACGCCTCTAACCCTATTGCGACCGAAAATTTCGGATTGATTTTAGTTGCCCATTCTAACTTTTCTTTACTGAGTTGTTCGGTTCTACTTTCAACAACTAATTCCTTACCCATTTCATGGCAATCTCTCAACACTCGCTCCTGGAAATCTAATGGGATTTCTCTGTCTTCAAGTAAACTTCCTGAAGTGTAAACCTTCACCATTCCCATAGATTCAAAATCGTCAAATCTAGCCAATGATTTCTCCCATTGTGAGTGTAAATCTTCACTGGTGACATCGTCTCTAGTGTCGTTAAAGTATCCGCAAAAAGTACAACCGCTCGACCACCACCAATGGCAGCCTTTGGTTCTCAGAATAACGGTTAGAGCGGTTGTTGGTGTTCCATCAGCTAGCGTTTCTGGAGTGTAATATACAGTTGCAGGATCTTTAGCATCCCACGAATGTTTTCTCTCCTGCGCCCAAGGAGTATTAGCAGGAGCTTTGACCAAGTGATGGATACGAGCAGGACGTTTGTCCGACTCTCCTACCATGGTCAATTTGCCATTCGCCATGACTGGGCGTCTGGCTTCGCGTGTTTGAATGCTTACATCAAAGATTGAGTGAAGAAATCAACTATTCGAGTTTCGTATTCGTCGGTATCTGTCAACATTATAGTTTGATGTGCATCGCTTTCCATTCCTTCACCAACATCATATCTTATTATGGAATCTTTGAACCAACATGCGATTTTGCTTTCATCTCCATTTTCTAATGCTTCGTCGCACATCTGTACACCATGATGTACTCTGACTCTCTGGTCTTGGTTTCCATGTACGACAAACATGTGTCTGTCTCCAATCTCTGTTGCTGCATCTATTGGGAAGTGCTCAATCAAATTCTGTCCTGCAATTATCTTACCTGCAAAAATTCCTGCACCTCCTAAGAAAGTAGGATAGCCTTGGAATTCTAATTCTTCGACCACTATTGCCCCCATGTCAGAATAACCTGATTCTAACCATATTGATTGTAATCTATCGTCTAATGTAAATGCGATTGCAGCTGTTCCTGCCCCCATTGAATTCCCATATATTCCAATTTCATCGGGATTAGCATCATGCTCATCTATTAGCCAATCAAAAACTGTAATCACGTCTACCCATTCATCCTGACCGCCAGAAACGCGGTTATCATCAATTGACGATTCCCCGTGATCTCTCAAATCGAAGACGATGACATTGAAACCTGCATTTGCCAGCATTCCAGAAGGAAGTAGCAAAGCAGCATCTGCTTTACAGCCCCTAATTCCGTGAACAAAAATAACCCAGGGCATAGATTCGTTTTGCTTTAGATACCAGGCTGAAAGGAAGAGTCCCTCGCCTTCTACCTCAATGGTCGCTGAATTATAATCGCTCCACCAATACTGAGATAATCCCGTCATAATATCAGAAGAAATATTTTCGGGATTTTGAGATTCGTTCAAAGGAACTTCATTTCTTAACGGTGCAAATTGTTCAGGAGTATTTTGGTCAAAATTGCCCCAACAGTCTGTATTAGTAGATGCCACATCATTGTAAACAATTGAGCCCGCCAAGAAATATCCCGTTGGCAGCAATACGATTAACATCAATAAAAATGGGAAAAATTCTCTCATTAATTTCATCAAATCCCTCTGTAAATTATAGTAGACCCTGCTTTAACAAACTCGCCTTTAGGGTAATCCTTGTTACCATCTTCAGCACTGATTACACATGGATTAAATTTAGCCGCAGGCACTCGAACATCAACTCTGCTACCAAGGCGAATCATTCCATACCTTTCACCTCTGCGCAAATCATCTCCTTCTGATTTCCATGGAATGATTGTACGAGCCAGTGCACCTGAAATTTGCATAACTTCAACCAATAGGCCGTCCTCTCTATGGAACAATGTTCTCACTCTTTCGTTGTATTCACTTTCTTTTCTGAATGCAGGAAGGAATGGGCCTCTTCTCAGACCCTTGCCTGTTCGGTGCTCCATCCGGGTAATCTTTCCAGCGATTGGAGCACGGTTAACGTGTACATCTAGTGGGGACATAAAGACGGCGATTCTCCACACATCGGTATCTGATTCTTCTCCTTCTGGCACTGCTTCAAAGCGCTGTTCGGTAGAGAACGACAAAATATCTTCACAAGGTTCAGGATGCCACGACCCAGTGTGTTCATCTTCCTGTGCACCATCCATCTCATCTTTGGATGGTCTGCGCCCTGTTGCTCTCTCCCTCTTAACGAACATAACATGCCCATCTGCAGGTGAAACCAGAACACCTTCATCTCTAGGAATTGGTCGATCGGGGTCTCGCCAAAAGTTAGCAAAAAATGCTGCTAACATCAGCATTAGTATTCCCAAACTGGGAGCAAGGCCGTAAAGAGGATTGACAAACCATCCAACTAGTATGAATCCGACTCCCATCAATGTAGGTGTAATTACAGGCAGAAATCCGCCTCTGGCTAACATAGCCAAATGGCTCACCTACTGATCGTCCTGTGAGTCTCCGGAATTTCTCCAGACGACTTCTGGCTCCTTATCTCCATCTTCAGAGGATTCATCTGTAGATTCCTCTTCAGCTGGTGCTTCTTCAGCTGGCGCATCTTTTGCTGCGAAGTCTGATGCTGCTGCTCCTAACTCTGAACCTTTGAGGTATTTGTTTCCGTCCATATCATAGGATTTTGCGAACTCGATGAATGCATCACGGTCAGTGATTCCATTCTTCTGCATGACTCCAACTAGGACTGATTCTGACCAATTCCATTCGTCTTCATCAGAGTCTTCGGATGTTGCTTCATCGCTAGCCTCAGGAGTGTTTTCTGATTCAACGGCTTCAATTTCTGATGCTTCTTCAAGAGTCATTTCAGCAGCACGCGCCTCGACCATTTCTTCCATTCTTTCACTGATGGCTCTGCCCATGTGCTGTGATTGCCTTTCTGCTTCTGCAGCTGCTTCAATCATCTCATATCTGCGCTTGATCGCCTTGTTCAAATCCTCGAATAATGACATGTGATCCATGTACCAATCATCTCTAGTTTGCAATTCTACAACTGCAAGTCGCAGATCATTATCTAATTCTTCTGCAATGGAGAATACCTTGCCCAGACGGTCCTTTTCACGAGAGAACTTCTCTTCCATCTTCTGCAATTCTGGCTCTAGGTGCTCGACTTGCTTGCTGGACTTGCCCGCTTTCATCTCTAAATCGCGAATCCTTGCATCCTTTTCGGTTAGCAAGGCTTCAAGACTCTCTTTTTCGATTTCGCGCTCTACGATTTCTTTCTCGAGAACTTCGACTTCCGCTTTAGTATCTCTCAATTCTGCTTCTTGCTGCTCATAAGCTGCATACAACTTGAGCAGACGGTCTGTTTCTTCCTCAAGTTTCTCTGTGAGTTCTTTAATTTGAGTTTCTGGAGTAATGGTTCCGGTATCAGACATTTCTCTCACCTAAGGCTACGCCTTCCTCTCTACCCACATTGGTCCTACATATCAAGCCGACGCTTCATCGTAGCGCAAAATATCGTTCTGATAATTATTCAATCGCGTCGGTTGCAGCAACCAATTCTCTCGCAATACTAGTTTCTCCCATCGAATGACCTGCATCAGCAACCATGACTAATTTGCTATTTGGTAATGCTTTATGCAATTGCCATGCGCTACGAGCTGGACAAACCATATCATATCGTCCTTGAACTATTGTGGTTGGAATCTCTTGAATCGTTGAAACATGGTTGAGAATGTAGGCTTCTTCGACGAAAATTGCATTGATGAAATAATGGCATTCGATGCGGGCAAAAGCGACTGCGAAATCCAAATCTTCTGCTTTGTCCAAATATTCAGGATCGGGGAATAGCCTACTAGTTGCCATTTCCCATCGAGTCCACTCTCTAGCAGCAGCCCTTCTTACCTCTACGTCATCGCTTGTCAATCGAGAATAATATGCGTTGATGAAATCGTGTTGTTCATCGACTGGAATATGGTCTCTGTACGAGTCAAATGCATCTGGGAAAACATGGCTAGCGCCATCTTGGTAAAACCAGTGAAGTTCGCTTTTCCTACACATGAAAATTCCGCGTAATACCAAACTCAATACTCTCTCTGGATGATTTTGAGCATAAATCAGTGATAGAGTCGAACCCCAAGAACCGCCAAATACATGCCATTCATCGATTCCTAAATGTTGGCGTAGCATCTCCAAATCTGAGACTGATGCTTGCGTATTATTGTCTTGCAATTCGGCGTAAGGGGTTGATTTGCCACAACCTCTCTGGTCAAATTGAATGATGTCGAATTTATTTGGGTCAAAATATCTACGATATGACGGCTGACTACCTCCGCCTGGGCCACCATGAATCACAATCACTGGAATGCCGTCTGAATTGCCACTCCTCTCCCATGCTATGGTATGCAACTTGGACACCTGCAAAAATCCTGTTGAGTGGGCTTCTATTTTCGGATACAATACTTCGTCAATACTCTGTAAGGAGATTTGCATGATGCGGGCAATGAAACCTAGATGATGTTCCTTTCGATTGAGGCATACGGTTATCGAGGGCTTCGTTTTGGAGCGAAATATGGCCAAAAAGGCAGCAACTGAAGTGTTCTCGCAATGGGCTCTTATCGGAAAAGATGAGGGGATGGAAAGAGGACATGCTGCTTCGGTTAAAGCAATGCTAGAACTAGCATTGCCTAAGGTAAAATCAGAATTTTCAGCAATTGATTTGGGTTGCGGTAATGGCTGGGTTGTACGTCTGTTATCAAAAATGGGTGCATCTCATGTTGAAGGCGTAGATGGTGCAATCGAGATGATTAAGAAGGCTCAAGAAAAGGATTCTGAACACAAATATTCTCACGGAATGTTACCGGAATGGAGCCCCGGAAGAAGGTTCGACTTAGTTCACTCAATGGAATTTCTATACTACCTTCAAGATCCTGCAGAAATGATTTCGATTATTCATGACCAATGGTTAACCAATGGAGGGATATTGATAGCAGGTGTTGACCACTATTTGGAACATGAAGAATCCCTAACATGGCCTGAGCATGTAGGTGTGCACATGAAAACCATGCAAATATCAGAATGGGAAGAAGCCATGAAAGTAGCAGGATTTAGAGAAATAGAAATCCATCAAGTTGCTTCTAAAGAAGGTTTTCCTGGAACCTTAGTCATGCTTGGGCGGGCTAATCATTAGGGTCTTCTAAACTAATATTGCCTGAAAAGAATATACACGCTTTACACACTTCTGGATTTGAGCATTGAGGTGGCTGATAATCATCACCAACCGCCGAAATATAGCCCATCCAATCAATCAATCCTTTTAGCTCAGATTGGGTTTTTTTGTATTCTTCATCTCGCATTCGAATCATTCGTCCAGATGCTGCAACTAAGATTGCAGGCGGCAGTATCTTGCGTTGTTGCGAAACCGGTTTCTTACTTTCGTTCTCTTCTAATGCCAGGCAGTAAAGAGTCAACTGGAAGCGATGCGCATCTAATATTTCTTTTTCAGATTCACTTTCAGCATACGGCGAATCGGTACCTGAGACAACCTGTAATGGATGTCCATCTTCGGGTGATTCTCGATTATATCCAGTTAAGCAGCCCTTGGTCTTGGCATCCACCACTTGTAGCCAACCTTGCCCAGCATTATCTCTCAAAGCCAATACAAGGTCGGCCCTTCCATCAAAGATTGTATGAACCTCCTCGATTTTCACGAGGGGTATTTCTCCTCTGGGGGACCAGCATTTTCTTTCGATTTCGTGGTTTGACTTTCTGACGAAATTAAATGGCAATTCAGTTCGCAAACCCTCTACTTTCATTTCATGAATGCTCTCGCCTTGAGTTAACTTCCCTAGTACTCCATCGTCGACTAATTTAGCAAGATGATACATTCTAGAACGGACTCTTTTGGTCATCAGGGAATCACTGAAAGATGATTGGGCTAATACTTCATCAAAAGTATCTTCATCCAAGAGTCGATTCGGTTGAGAATTTGTCCATGTTGCATCAAGATCCTCACGTTTAGTTGCAGGGTTTGCTAAACCGATTTCCAATAGTCTATGGAAAAGTGACCCGAACTCTTGTGCTGAGGGCCAGAAATCCTCTTTTATTTTGAGTGGGATAAAATTCAGCGGTTCGGCACGCCAATTCATCCGTACCGCGAGCCAGTGTCTTCTACGACAATTCCATGCTGCATCTAATGAATGTGAAGGCAGTCCAATTTCATGGATTGCTTTTCTTGGACGAGGTGAAGGCTTGACCTCAGTTGCATTAGCTATTGCGCTAATCCTCTCCTGCCATTTTTGTAATGGTGATTTTAACGGTATTGAATCGAAACAAGAAGGGTGGTGGAAAATTGCAATTCCGTCTACGCTATCTTCTGGTAAAAATCCATTTTCAATCAGAACGCCTGGGTCTAGTCGTAAGACATTCCCCGTTTGTTCTAAGCCCCCTTCCGACCAAGTGCTGCCTTCATTTCCAGCCTTAATCGACGAAAAGGCTAGGCCGTCTAGGAGCATATATCCCATGTTCTCACGAGCCTGCCCTCTGCTCATTTCCAAATATCCATCTGAGGAAATGTTGGCCCCTCCGCTTGGAGTCCCAACCACGATGACACGGTCTCTTGCCCTAGTTAGAGCAACGTAGAATTGACGGCGCCTCTCAGCCATTCTTTGGCCCTCCTCCATCATTGATGCTAGAGCCCATAAGCCACTTTCGGGTTTGTCAACTCCTCTCCATGGGTGAATTCGGCCTGCAATCATTTCAGGCGTAACAAGAACATTGTCGCTAGAGGAAAGACTGGAGTCTCTAGCACCAATATTGAATAAATCGTAGAGAACTACAACTGGAGATTCTAATCCTTTTGAACTATGTATTGTAAGTACCTTAACCGCTCCAGTGGTTGCATCTGATGTACTCTTTGGCCCGTCAGAATCTAAATCTTCTAGTTCTCTTAATCTCAATTGGGCCAAAGCTGCATCTCCGCCTTCTTTCTCCAAAATCCTCTCGAATAATGAAAGCCAATTATTGACATCCTGCCGGTCCCCCTCCCTCGGGAATGTTCTGAGTAAATCTGAGTGGTCTATCATGGTATTTATGGCACGCAGAATGTCGTTATGAGCCACTAAAGAGGCGAATTTCTCTAGGAGGTTTTTCAGCTCCACGGTTGGAACAATGTCTGCCAAGCCTAGTATCTGGTTACCAGTTGATTCTAACAAGTGGTCATTGAGTGTTGCATCGTCTAAACCGACTAAACAAGATTGTCCAACCGCTAAAGCTGCAGCTCTATCATTGGGTGAACATGCAAGCCATAGTAAAGACATCAGAGGCTGTATTGCGGGACGTTGGAGTAGTATGCCTTGCTTATCGGCAATAGCAGGTATCCCATGTTCTTCCAAGACATTTAGGATATCGGGAATTCTACTCCTTGAAGCGACTAAAATCATGATGTCTTCCGGCAAGATTTGATGTGCCGCTCCGTCTACTTCCTTCCACGAATCATTTTTACAATCTTTAACCCGAGTTTTCTGTCCACTCAGCAGAGAAACTAGCCGCTTTGCAAGCAACTGGTTTGAGAGATCCCTATTGGTAGAATCTATGTTTTCAAAGGGATTTATTGGGACAGAAAGGTCTTCAGGAATTTCCGATACTTCAGTTCTTGCAGGTAAAATCCATTCGAACGCCGACTCGAAATCGGACTTACGTCCCGGCAGAAGATCTTGCGCCTCAGCATGCCAAGGCCCAGGTAATGCCTGATGCCTTCTTGAAAAGGTATCTTGGAAAATGTGATTCATTGTGTTCAGCAAACCAGGTAATGTTCGATGATTGATACGCATTTCAATATGGCCTTGAGAACGTTTGCTGATAACATCAGAATCTACTTTAGAAGGATTATCATCATTGGCAAACAATATCCATTCTTCTCTTTTCGAGTCATCAGAAATCATCTCACTAGAACGGATAAAACCAGTTTCTTCTCCTCCTTTTCCAGGAATTGGACGAGGGTCTCTAGAACTTCCTGACTTCTTTAAATCACTAAGACGATGTTCCATAGCGGACTCATCCATGTTTATGTTACGAATTATCTCTACAGCCCTACGCATTACAGTAAGTTCTGCCTGACGGAACCGATAGATGGATTGTTTCATATCGCCCACAATACAGACCGTTGGGTCCCATTCTCCAGCAGGTGGCCGGAGCTCGTCGCTCTCTAAATGTCGCCTGCCCCACAAACGAGCTAAAAGACGGAAATGTTGTGGATTTGTATCCTGGTATTCATCAATAATGAAGGCTCGATAACCACGCCTCAATTCTCGTAAAATTGTGATTCTTCTCATCAAATCTTCATGGACTTCAGATTTACCATTACAGGCGACTATTGCCCTTGAAAGATGATCGTCTAACCATGGCTTATCTCCTATCGAATCTAATGCATCAATAACATTGGTAGGATACCAAGTGCGACATACTGCGGGACATCTTGTTAACAGCAAGTCCTCTGCAAAGCGATGCATATCGTCATGATCAGTCACTCCTTCCTGGGATTTCAAACGAGCCAAAATCTCTTGGATTCCATTATTTACGGTGAATAGGTCTTGAATTACTTCAATCTCTAAATCAGTAGTCAACCGCATTGCCCTATCCACTGGTAATTGAGGTAGATCCACACCGATTCTCGGGGGGTGGGCATATTGCCCTTCAACCGGTACGGGTTCGGCTATGCAAGGATTGAGTAAGAATGATGCACGGCCTATACTCCTCAAAAGTAAGCCATTTGCTGTACTCATCATTGAACGAATTGGAATAGAAAGTGCCTCTGCATTACTTGTTATCAAATTCTTTACATCTGCAGTCATTGCTTTATTTGCAGTCTTTGAAAGTATACCAGAGGGCCAGCCTTGAGAGGTAGGAGGTGATGCTCTGGACAAGGCTTTGCAATCTATTTTGTTAATTTTTGCAGCTGGCGCGATAGCATGGGATACAAGCCATATCCACTGCAATCTCCAGATTTGTTCATCGGAATTAAGCGTGCACAGATTTTGAACATACCTGAAGCGAGTCATTCCATCTGAACAGTCTGCACCTGTAATGAAGTGGGCACCACCATCTAACCAATTGTCGACCCATTCTTCTATCAAAGTCCGAAAATCAAGATACCATGCATCCAGAATGTCAGCAGTTGGCTCTAAGAACAAATGGTCGAGATCTTCTACCAAAATATTTCTACCTTTATCTCCCATCGACCTTGCTGCTTCCTCTACGAATAACGAGCGTTTCATCAAGCCTCTGATTACCGTAGATGATGCACTCTGGCCTCCTAATCTAACAGAAAGACGGTCTCTTGCTTCTAGGAATTCCTCGATGTCTCCGGTCATTCCGACCTCAATTGCATCTATTCCTTTCTGAAGCCGCCATGCCGTACGAATCGCTTCTTCACGAAGTAAAATACTACCTTCTTCGTCAACTTGCTCACCACCAGGATTGTCGCAAACTAATCCTATCCATGGTGAAACTATTGATGACAAGAACGCATCGATAGTTGAAATAGGGGCGTCTTCCATTAATGAAAGAAGCATTTCTACATCTCCTTGATCTGAAATCCTAGTGTCATGGACTCCATTGAAATCGCCTTCTGCGGGAGGTGCTGCTCTGAGAGAAGATATCAATCTTCGAATCTTTCCTTTCAATTCAGCAGCTGCTTTTCGAGTAAATGTAATGGCTACTGTTTCAGTTGGTAGAAGACCTCTCCAATCCTTAAGAGAAGTTCTTTCAATTGCCGGGCAACGGATCGCACCCATGCCTTTGAGAGGAACACGAGCAGCAGGTGGAAGGACGCGGGTTGCTCTTTGCTTGTGTGATAATATGTGCTGGACATAGCGATGTGCCATTACTGTAGTTTTACCGGTTCCGGCGCCAGCATCTAAAGCGATGTGTCTGTCGATATCTAGACCTAGCTTTTGAGAGTGATTTAATTTCATTACCAACCACCTCTCTTAGATCCTAGGCAAGAGCCAATTGTCGGGCAATTACAGGGTATTTTCCCTGCTTCAGCATTCTCAATAACACGATTAGCTGTTGTTATCCTCTCTCTCATCCAAGCCCTAAATGGGTTTGATTCAGCGGGTGTTGACTCGCCAGGACGCCGATATTGGTTGACCAAACTTTGAGTTACAATACCAACCTTTGATTCACTCAACAAATCAATAAAATCAGGGTCCAATTCCACCCAAGGGTGAGTGTCGATTCCAACCTGAGTTACTCCAATTCCAATTACTCTATGACCTGGATTGCCAATTTCCCAAGCCCTTGCATAGAGGGCGAGTTGGACTTCATCGAACAGTCCTTTCAAATGACGAGCTTCTTTTCCATCATCTTTAGGGCCATCCATGGATTTGATATCTCTGATTATTACCAATTTGCTAACTGGAACATGTTGTTTCAAATTCAAATCCAAAGGAATCGTTTCGGCTTCTTTTTCTAATTCGTAATCAACCAAAACTTCGTCTACCTTATCGATGAAACCAGTTATCTTGAAACTTTTTTCTTCCGTTTCCTGTTCAGGAGAGGATGGAAGAACAATTGTAACATTTCTATTGCTATTTACCCGGACTTCCCATTCACTAGCGATAGGAGCACAATCTCTCAATCCGAAGTCTGCTTGAATCATTCTACCAAGACGTCCACCTACAGGAATGGTTTCTTCTCCCTCTAACCAAGAGACCCATTGAGACGGAGATACGCCGATTAAATCTCTACAGCGATGAGCGGCGACTCCATCGGCTCGCTTCATCCAGGGCGCTTTTTCCATCAACGTTTTTAGCACAACTTGCCATGCATCATTGATATCTTTTAGAGGCCCTTCAGCAAGTGTGATTGCTTGTTCAGCAATCTGTTCATCTTCCACGCCATGTGCTCGTAAAACAGCCTCTTCGACAAAGTGGACAATATTTCCTCGAGCATTTGCAGCGAGATCTTCTGGTACTTTTTCCTCCTGGCCTAATCTCAAATGACGATCAATCCAAGCCTTTCTTGGACAGAATAGCCATGCCTGTAATCTGCTTTGTGACCATATCTTTGGTAGCCTCAATGAAACTCCAGTAATTCCAGTACGCTCATCTAGAGTTTTGATACCTGTTGAAGAAGGCAATATAGGTCGAGGATCAATTCCAAGGATTGCTTTCTTTTCTGTTACTTCGCCAAGGTGGGGCCACTGTGAAGAGTCTCTAGCACTTGGGATATTATTTCGATTGGGAATCAACCTGTAATCCTTGGTTCTAATCATTTTTCCAGAGTCCTCGAAAGGGAAAATCTCCCCTACATCGAATGAAGAAATTCCTTTTCGGCGATTGTACTGGTCAGGCAATAGATCCTTCTTGACGGCCTCAAGAATAGAATTCTGATTCAAAGGTTGGCTAGTTATTTCTCGCCCTTCAATAGATGCAAGACCCGCTCTTTGGAGCTCATCTCTTGGTAGTTTACCGCTACGATGGGTCCTGACCCCGTCCGCTAACATTTCCATAGAACTTACTTTGTGAACTAAACGTAAACCGATGTCCGGAATCGTTTGCCATGACCAAGAGCGGTCTGGAGTATCTGGTTTCCAATCATTGGAATCGATGAATGAGGGTGGATTTTCTAAATTCAACTCGTCTTCATCTGTAGAAATTGTGCTAAACCATTCTTCCAAAGGGCCCGCTGGTTCAATCCCATCTTGAAGGCTTGAATCTAGGATAACAACAGTCTTGGAACTATTGAGTAAGTGGCGAAGATGATGACGGCCTTTTCGTAAGCCGTCATCTGGTCGATTTATTCCAAGGCGCATTCTTGACATTTCGTCTAACCATGGAACTGATGGTGACTTCATTGACCATTTGTTTGAGTTTAGTCCGCTAAGAATGAGAGTATCACTAGTCGTACCTAATGCTTGGTTCGGATTAAGTATCCTAATGCCCGTATCTGTGCCTCTTCGCGAGGGTAACTGAGTGTTGCTCGCCAAGTGTTGAAGCATTTCATAGAAGTCGTCCCCTTCAAAATCGAGTCCCATTTCTTGAGTTAATCTAGTTAAAGATTCAATGAAATATTGAAGTCCAGGAATTGAATTAGACTCTACAGAATCTCTGCCTGCTAATAATCGCCAGTCAATTTGTTCTAACAAAGAGTTGAACCAAATAATCGGGTTTTCTATTAGCTCAGGTAGAGGTAGTTCCTCTCCTGAAATACATCCAATACATTTCTGCATCGCAACCTCTCTGTCCTGTTTTGAAAGAATTGGAGCCATCCATCTCGACATTGCAGCCAGCCACCATTGGCTTTCTTCTAATGCCCGAGATTGGTCTTCATCTCCAGTAAAACGAGGAGTGGCTTGAGAAAGGGTTGAGAGCCATCTGCGAAGAGAACCTCTGCCTCCCAATATGTGAAATCCTCTAGCAATCTCTACCAAAGTTTCCGGATGTAATTTCGGTTTCCAAGCAGGATCTGTCGGGTGTTCGAGGTTCATTACCCCCCAAGTCATTGGAAGACCTATTTGTTCAACTAAATCGGTTAAACGAGTCAATGACCATGCTTCTTCACCACGTGAGATTCCAATAATAGAAAGTATCCTTGAGACCGCTGGACTTGATGATATTGTAGAATTTTCTCCCCGCAGACGAAAACCCTGATTCTCAAGGTGAGATGAAAGTTTTTTTCGCAGGTTACTAGAGTCTCCGTCGACTATCATTACGTCTCCTTCAACTCGAGAAAGTAAATCTCCAATGGCTGAAATACTCTGGTTTTCTGACTCTACCATAAGGTGGTATATGTTGCTATTAGAATTAGGTGACTTCCAACCTTGTTGCTGTTTAGGTATCCATACCTTATGCTCAGGGACCCAATTTGGAAGGTCTGATTGTTTTCTTACTGGATGTATATCTTCGATGTACTCCCCATGATATCCAAGGCGATGGGAACCGGGATTTACAAGTTGGTGGAGATTTACTAGTTGACTTATCCTACTCATTATAGCAATCTCAACTTCGCTCAAACTGCTAGCATGATCAAGCATGATTATCCCGGACAAATCTCTAAGACTGAAAGGTATTTGGTCGGTTTCAGTTATTGCGTCTAGAACTACTCTAGCCCTTCGTGAAGGATGAGTCATCCCAGTTTTATTTTCTAACTTCTTCAACGCTTTGTCGCATGAAATTGCACCAGGGTCTTCCTCCCAGTTGTGAGGTTTAAGAAGCGAAATTATTTCTCTGTGTAATGATAAAATCCTGTGAGACCTTGAACGCGTCCAAACATTTTGAGGATTTGGCTGAAGTAGTGGAAATCCATAATCAGCGGCATGAGATGATAGAGCCTGATGCGTTAGTTCGAATGTAACACCATCGTCTTCCATAACAGCAGGTAATCGTAAATCGATATGTAACATCGATATTAATCTCTGAATTGTAAGATGGTGAGATGAATCAACAATGCCTCCACCAATCATGTTATGCAAATCGGAAATTGTTTGCTTTCTTGATGCCTCCGTTGAATGGATAACCATCAACCGTTGGCCCGAAACAATCGCCTCTAACAACCAGTTAGGAGCGCCAACACCGGCCTCTATTGCCTCCATTGACAAAATAGGTTGTTCGGATTCATTAGCGGACATCATTAATTCTCACCACGGGACGGGTATACTCGGCTGCGGGGGTTATTGAACCCACGCCTTGAACTTGTGAGGCAATCATTGAAAATATGTGCGCCATTAGGAATTGTATGCGAGTAAGAGCAACATGTGTAATTTTGGTTTTATTGCTTTCAATAATTCCGTCTACTAATGCTGGTTCGCCTGAAGAACTGGATAATGTCGGTCCTGTATTTGGTGGAGTTCACCTAGATGCAAATGTTTCTGGAAATAGCTCCAGCAGCCTTTCTGATTTGCCTGCAATCGTAGAAGATTATACTGCAACATGGTGTACCAACTGCGTAGATGTGGAACACGCACTTGATGACATAGCTGACGATAATCACATGCAAACATATCATTTCCACCGATTCATCGGTGAAAATGAAGACCCACTCGGCTCACAGGAAGGAGACGATAGGTGGATTGACAGATATGAGCAGAGGTTGCCTCCGACTGCTGTATTCAATGGAACCATTAGACAAGTTGGAAGTGTTCCTGATGGAGAAACACTACAAGATGATTACAACCAAAATCTACAGAACTATCTGAGCCTAGGAATCGGTTCCTCCTCATTAGGATGGGTTGTGAGCAACGACTCGAATCCTATTGCAACTTGGAATCTAGCAGTTGATATGTCGAATTTCCCAGAGGATAGTCACATCGAATCATCTCTTTGGATTGTTGAAGTTCTCGCATACTTCCCAGACGGTGGAAACCAAGAAGAATATTATCACAAGAGCGTGAAAACTGTTATCCAACTAGGTAACGCTACCACAGGATCCATGGAAGTTACAATGCCTACTGCATACGATGGAGATGACTTACAAGTACACTTAATTCATGAAGTAATTCTTCCAGAACCGGAAGATGAAACTCCAGCAATTCCTCCAACAGATGACGATTCTTCAGAAGATGATGAAGACAGTGGTTTGCCTAGTATTGGCCTAGTTGCTGTACTAGCGATTACTATGTTTGCGGCCATCACTGTGCAGCGAAAGCAGCAATGATTCTATCGACGTCTTCATCGGTAATGTGCAAGTGGATTGCAACCCTTACTCTGTTGTAAGGCAAATCGAACATATCTACTCCATGTTCTGCTAAGGAAACTACTACATCGGCAGCAGGAATGTTGCAGTTAACGTAAACGAGATTGGATTGGACAGCATCTAAGTCTACGCTGAAATTATCCATAGCATCAATTGCTTCAGCAACCTTCCTTGCGCGAGTGTGGTCTTCTGTCAAACGTTCAACATGGTGGTCCAAAGCATGCAATCCAGCAGCTGCTAAAACTCCTGCTTGCCTCCATCCTCCACCGAACATCTTACGCCAGCGATGTGCTTTGCTGATGAATTCTTGAGAGCCCACTAGAACTGAACCAACTGGAGCGCCTAGGCCCTTTGAAAGACAAATCGAGACCGAATCGTAATCTCTACACATTCTTGCAACATCTACTCCAGTTGCAATTGATGCATTGAATATTCTTGCTCCGTCAATATGAGTTGCACAATCATTTGCTTTGGCCACTGCAGCAATTTCGTCTAATGCTTCCTGGGTGTAACATGCACCACCGCCTAAATTAGATGTGTTTTCAACACACACTAGAGTGCCATCTGGATAGTGTGATCCTGAGCCTTCTGCCTTGCGAATTGCCTTCTTGACCTGTTCTGCAGTCATCAATCCACCCTTGCCTTCGACCAATGAGATAGATGTGCCACAAAGGGCAGCATATCCTCCGCCTTCGTACTTGTAGATGTGAGCGGTTTTATCGCAAACGATTTCGTCACCAGGAACTGTATGTGTTCTCAAAGCAATAGCATTAGCCATTGTGCCGCTTGCTACGAAAAGTGCGGCTTCCTTTCCGAACATCTTTGCCAATCGATTTTGTAAGTCTATGACCGTTGGGTCGTCACCAAGAACATCGTCTCCGACTTCTGCTTTCTCCATCACTGCGCGCATAGCCGCAGTAGGCTGAGTTACGGTATCGCTGCGCACGTCAACGCGGTCGGACGGATACTCTCGCATGAACAGTCCAAGCCGCTTCCACTCAAAGCAGTTTCAGGTCACCGGTAATGGCGTCAACTGCTGAGCGAGGAGCTGGGCCGACACCCAATACAGTTACTGTACCAGGGGGGATTTCAGTGTGCCCTGCGTCTTTGACAAGGTCGCAGACTAGGCCTCCTTCCAGTGCTTTAGCGTATAATTGGCGCAAGTGGGCTTCATCATCAGCACGCAACACAATCTTGCGTGCGCCTAAGTTGTTCCAGCGCTCATACAAACGGGCTGCTTTCTTTTTTGCTTTCATTGCACAATGTACTGCTGCATGCGAACATTGCGCTGCAAGTTTACCCTTGGACAATTTTAGGTCGTCACGGGTCACTAAGACCATTGTAACTTCACTAAGCGGTGATGACATCACTCTCACCGCTTGCAATTGGCTCAGCCAGTTCTGCAGTTTCTTCATGCAGCAAGTTTGCTAGCCATGGTGCAATCCATACCGCACTAGCAATGCTTGCAATAGCATGTAATGCATCGAATGGCAATCCATTCAGTAGATAGATGCCAAACTCGCCGATGGTCATTCCTACGGTGTAGATTGACAAGGAAACCCACCAATCGAACAACACGGATGCGAAGATTGCGGTAATGATGAGGCGCTTCATAGCAACTTCATTTTGCATAACTAAGTTCAATCTCGAACCTGCAAATGCAACACCGGCCCAGCCAGTGGCTTGGAATAATGTCCACCAACCATGTGATAGTACAGCATTTGAGATCATGGTTGCCATGACTGCGAATGCCATCCCTCTACGCGCTCCTAATGATGCACCCATCACCAAACACATCACGGTTAATGGCTGTACATTCGGGAAAGGTTCGAGCAATATTCGGCTTGCTGCTGCTGCCGCGGTAATACTTGTTAGAATCAAAATTTCACGTTTTGCCGAGTGAGTTGGTCGGCACAAAAGGAAGAAACAAATTGTAATCAAAACTACATTGACCACTAGCATTTCTACAGGGCCGAGAACTGGTCCATGCACCCCGTCGGTCATTACCATGTACAGAGGTGGAGGGCTTCAAGTCTTGAACTTCACGCTGGTGACCAGCGTACAACCGATGCTTCGCTAACCTCTGATGCAGAAATTCCGAGTTGGGATCTTTCCCCATCAATTGTGAACTCCCAACCATCTAATTCTTCTCCATTAAATGATACAATCATATCCCCAATACTGTATGTTTGTTTCTCGATAGTTATGCCGAGTTGAATTGCAGCACTATCGGTTAACTGCTCGACATTTTCGTGCCCCTCGAGTCCGCCGATTACTACTTCTCCACTAGGAAGTTCGAACACTACAACCTGTGTGTCTTTCCATTCTTCTGGCCAATCATCATCCCAGTCACCTGGAGAGTCGCTCAACTCATTGACTTCTTTTGACCAAACTTCAGAAATCGAAGGTAGTGCTATTATCGAAATGACAAGAACTAGCAAAACACCCAATTTTGCTACCATTGCGGAATCTTTACGCGACCGGAAAACAACCATGCCGATAACCAATGCAACAAGTACGATATGTTCAGGCCCAACTTGAAATGAAGATTCTTCAGAATCTGATTCAAACTCTTCCTTTCCATCAATTATTAAGGCGTGATCAGTTGAATCGAGAACCACCATCAACACGCCGGCATCGTTTCCAAAGGCCATCTCGCCACTTTCTCCAAACCCAGCACCGGCAGTAGTGTATGTGTCATGTGAGGTCGTATACATCTCAAGCTCTTGGCCTGGTAAACCTGTTGCCCATCCGCCCTCAGGAGTATTTCTTGGATACCAAATTGAAGTGGAGTTTTGATTCGGTTGAATTGTAATTTCTCCATTAGCATGGAAATCGGTTTTTCCTTGGAATGTGCAATTAGAATCACATTTCCACCAGATTACATGTTCGCTGGTTGCGAAGAAAATGTCATTGTCGAGTTTGTAGGGAATCGCTGGCGAATATCCTTCCTCTGATAGTAACTGCTCATTGAGATAAATTTCTGAGCCGGTGTCTTTTTGCAAATGAGTAATTATCCCTGCATCAGTTTGAATCGGAGCGTGGCGAATCATTCCGTCGCCAATGGAAATATTGGTGACGTCTCCTGATTTTGAAACAATGTTTACTACGCCTTCTTCATTACCGATCAAATAACTATCACCAGTTACAGTAACTCCGTTTCTCCAACCCAACTGTGGCAAATCTATGCGAAGGTTTTCAGTGCCATCGCTCAAACAATATCGGGATAATCCCTGTCTAGTAGGGACGACAATATCGTCACCGTCTAATGCCATTGCTCCGGTTATTCCCCAGGTAACTACTTCGGTTTGTGCTGACCAAATTAAACTACCATCTTCGATATCTAAAGCTGTAACCTTTCCATCAGTCCAACCGATAACAATCATCTCACTCCAATTCCCGCATGTTCCATTTCCGGCTTCTACATGCATTAATGGACTCATGTCGTGATTGGTCGAGGCTGCGTTCTTGAATCGCCAATTCTCTTGGCCTGAATACAGGTCAAAAGCGTATACATGAGGCCGGTCTTCGCCCGTCCAAAATCCTGATGTTCGAACTATGACTTGACTGTCAACAATGAGTGGTTTTGTTGAAATATAGCCATTATCCAAATCGACTTCCCAATAATCTGTGCTTTGTTCATCAGCGACAGAGGTCGGTAGTAATATGCAAGATAAAAGGCATAATGCAACGAGAATTCGCTTCATTAAACATGCCTCATTATCGCTTCGCGCAATAACGCACTGACTTGTTTTCCATCAGCAGCACCACCGCATTCTTTCATCACAACTCCCATGAGTGGGCCCATTGCACCCATACCTCTTTCCTTGACGAAATCAAGGCGATCTGCAATAACTTTCTCGACAATTTCAGCCAAGTCTCCAGTGTCTGCAGGTTTCAATCCTAATTCTTCAGCCTTAGCAGATAACTGAGCCATACTCGGGTTTTGTCCAGCGAATTCATGAATTAGTGTGGACATTCCTTCCCTAGTAACATGTCCTTCTTCTTTGGATGCTAAAACAAGAGCCATCAACCCGACATCCCCTTCATTCTCTAGCAACATTGTTGCCCACGCTTTTTGCGGGAGGCCTCCGGAATGTGAAACGAAATGATCATCCAATTCTCGAGAGAGTAGCTGTTTGCTTTGGTCTGCACTAATATCGAAATTTTCCAATCTCTCTCGCCTCTCTGCTTGTGTCATTGGCAAATTGTTCAGAACATTTTTCCAGCGTTCTGACGAGATAGATAATGGCGGTATGTCGGTCTCAGGATACATCCTAGCACCGCCAGGTAAAGGCCGCATCGGGGTAGTGGTGCCATCTTCAGGAGAACCTTTACGAATCACCACATTTCGTACTTCTTGGGGTATTCTTTCGAAAGCTAGTCTAGCGCGGTTTAGCACGCTTTCCAATGCTAATTCTGCTTGCCATTGAGGCGCTAGACATAGTACAAAGGCATCGACCCCATTCAGCGCTTGCCTAGTTGCATCAACGAATTCTTGTTCGATTCCGTATGCAGGCAGTTCATCAGAATGGTAAACTCCTGCTACTCCCGCAAGTTTTGCAGCACCAGCAAGTTCCCTACCAAGCCTAGGTAATTGTGCTCCGTCAGAATCAAATTCCTTAGTTCCAATCATTCCGCTAAATCCGGGTAAGGGTAAAGCCAGCATAACAGAATTACCATCCAGCCCCTCTTTCACTCTCTTAGAACCACATTCTGCAAAGTGAGATGAAACGTCAACTAAATTGAGATGTAAAATCTTAGCAACATCGTCTTGAACAGAAGCAGATTCTTTTCTTCTGTCGTTAGGCAATATAGGTAAATCATGCAATTCCCTAAGACGATTAGCCAATCGGTAGAAATGTAACTGGCGAGCCATTTCACAACGTATGATTTTAGGAATCCATTCCAGGTCTTGACAACCTTTGATTTCTACTCTGTCGCCACACATTATTGAAACATTGAGGTCTTGTCTAATGCTCCCTAGGCCTCTTTTGACTCTTCGGGTATCTCTTAGTGTTCTGCCCAATGCAATCGATGTTTGTTTAGCATGATCTGGTGTTTTGATATCTGGTGCCGTTGCAATTTCGATGAGAGGGATTCCTAAACGGTCTAGATTCCAAGTTACGACCTCTCCATTGGATGTTAACTCGCTAGTCAATTTACGTGCAGAGTCCTCTTCTAAACAGAGTACATCAATTCCAACTGGTCCACTCTCAGTCTCTAGAACTCCTGATGTAGCAACCAATGTAGTCCGTTGGAAGCCACTTGTGTTTGAACCGTCAACCACAGTTTTCCTCATCGTCTGTAACAGAGGAACTGGGTGTGCATCCAACATTCCTGAAACGGTCAGAGAAATATCTAGTGCATCAATATCATGGGGTAAAGGTGGCTGTTCATCCAATTCAATGAGTCCGGCATTAGGAGATTGGCAATACACGAAGGAGCGATTTCTCCTTTCTTCGAACCTAGCAGCGACATCTACTGCTCCTCCTTCGCCACTTGAAGACCTCAACTTCCGATGGTACTTCGGCCAATCTTCAGGTAATGTATCAATTGTGATGTCGTGAAGTTCGCCCGGTTGGCGGGAATGTAATTTACCTGTTGCCAACTGTTGGTGAACTTCTATTCCACACATGAATCCAAGACCTTCTGGGTCAAGCAATGCTGGGTTTGCCACATCGCCTTCTGGTTCCATGTTCTCACCTGAAAGATTTCCTTGATATGAGCGCATCGTTTCATACAGGCTGTAGAGTATCATATCCGCCAGGCCGCATCAATCTTCCATCTCTACACAATGCTTCGATGATATCTTCTGCTGTATCACGATTAATTTCCAACCTTCCCGCCTCGGTTAATACATCTGCTAGATTGACCGTTTCGCCTGTTTCAGCGAAAATCCTCCTAACGATTTCAAGAAGTGTTCTCTCTCTATTTCGAGTAGTTGCTTTCTTTCCAGATTGAAGAGTTGTTTCGTCAAAGTTTTCACCCATCAATTCATGCCTCCAAAATCGTGTAAGTCGTATAGACCTCTCAGCGTCCTCAATAGATGCAACATTCGATAATCTGACTCTAGCAGATGCTTGGGCTAGCCTATACAATCCTTCTATTGCTCTTGCAGAGATTGAAATCGAGTCGTGATATTCTCCACCCTTTCTTCTCGTTTCAACATAGAATTCCCTAAGAGCTTCTCGTGCTTCATCTGTGAGCCTAGGATGAATAGATCTCTTTGCATAAGCCACATACTTTCTGATTAAATCACGATTAACGATGCCTTGGGATGTGTCAACCCCTTCGTACTTCGCGGCCTTTGAAGGGTCTACTTCGCTGCCTTGCTCAATCAAAATTTCTGGAGTAGATTCGGCTCGATTACTCATAATATGCTCTGCAATTAATTTGTCATGTTCCGCTGCAGGTTGGTCTGTCATCAACCAGATTACATCGAATCGGGAAATTAATGCGGGTTTGAGATTGATTTGTTGGGTAAATGGTACCTCTGAAACGGATTGGAAGCGTCCTGCCTTTGGGTTAGCCGCTGCTAAAATTGCACAC
The DNA here is from genome assembly GCA_002715725.1 of Methanobacteriota archaeon. GTDB lineage: Archaea > Thermoplasmatota > Poseidoniia > Poseidoniales > Poseidoniaceae > MGIIa-K1. The sequence continues at coordinate 46,558 of PAZU01000004.1, forward strand.
CTTGTGGATAGTGTAGCATTTATCCCAGCCTTTGAAACAGAAATTCGTTGCTGTTCCATCGCTTCGTGCATCGAGGACCTATCATTTTCGTTCATCTTATCGAATTCGTCAATTGCAGCCAATCCTAAATCGGCTAAAGCAAGCGCACCTGCTTCCAGAGTCCAACGTCCATCTGCAGCAGAATCTTGAACTGCTGCTGCTGTCAAACCAGCGGCTGAAGCTGACATTCCAGAGGTGAATCTACCTCGAGGTGAAATCTGAGACATGTATGACAATAATTGTGATTTAGCAACACCGGGGTCCCCCATTAGCAAAATGTGTATGTCGCCGCGGAGTCTTGTTCCGTCCTTGGCTTTGGATGCCACTCCACCAAATAGTTGAAGCATCAATGACTCCTTTTGCCTAGGCATTCCAAAGATAGATGGTGCTATCGATTTGGTTAGTAAATCATGGATGTCGTCTCTTCGGGCTAGTTCTTTGATTTCTCTTTCTTCTTCTTCAGAAATCTGAATTTCTTCCAGAGGAATATTTTCTCTCTGAATACTGTGGATTCTCATGAAGATATCGAAAATTGGAGTGTCTTTTCCTGATTTTCTCTGAGAACGAACGAATAGCATTCCGTTGGCAGTAACCCTGTCTCCTGGATTCAATTGACCTGCAATATCGTGTTCTGCTATGCACAAGATTCGCTCCGGCTGGACGCCTCCCCGAAGGTTTTCGGGAGGTTCCTGTAACTCGATGAATTGTGTATCGATTAGAATCGATTCCTCTACTCTTTGTACGAATTTAGTTTGGTTCTTCTTTCTACCACACCCGCCATCGATTTCAAAACACTCTATTGGTTCAACCAATTCTTGCTCGTTGGGTTGATTGATATGACTAGAATGCCCACATGCTGCACAAACGAAAACGCCCTCGTATGTTCTTGGTAGAACTTTACCAATTTTTGTAGCAATAGCATCTACTGAAATCATAGAGCCCAAATCCTCACTACGCAATTGGCGAACTGTTCTATGTGAGTCAGGTGGTAATTCGATTATTCTGACAAAGGCTACTATTCGGGGTGCACCTAATTCAGACAATAACAAACCAAGAGCTTGGTTTGCCGCTTGAGTATTATTTTCCGGCTCTTCGATAATCGATAATGCAAAATCTGGATCAAAGGATTCTATGTCACGATAAGAGACCTCTAAAGATTGTACATCAGGCCAAGTTACCTCGAGATTATGAATCGCTTCACTATAGTTCTCAAGAAGCAGTGTTCTCCATCTTGCTGGCAGGTCAAATTCTTGAATCGTCATACCAAATCCTCCAACCGGACATATTCAGCCATTGTCGACCGCATATAATCATTGAGATAGTTCACTTCTTCCCCTTCATTTCCACTGGAATTAAAACGCATCATTCAACCTCCATTGGCTTCCATTGGAATACCGCCAAGCACATTTCCTTGAAGCCCATCGCCGGTATCATGCCCGAGCACTCTTTTGAACCCATCAGAGGATTTTTCGACAGATTTTCATTTTCTTCAACAAATCTTGAAAACCAGCTTGGAGACCCCATTGAGAGAGAAGTTGTTGTACATATTCCTCCGAATACTGAAGGTCCAATGCCTTGCATCATTTATCTTGCTCCTTTTACAGGAACTGGTTTTGCTAGAGCCAATTGGAAAGCATTTGCTGAAACACTCCCTCAACGTCATGAGAGGCTGGTAAAGGATGGGAAGATGCCCCCTAGTATTCTTGTAATGCCAGATACATTCACCAGCCTAGGTGGAAATCAATTCATTGATTCAGAGATCATGGGTAAGTGGGGCAGTTGGTTGAAAGATGACTTGCGTTCTGAACTTGATTCTCGTTATGACATCAGTGGATTTGGCCTGGTAGGGAAATCTAGTGGAGGTTATGGCGCTCTAGTTAGAGGCATGCTCGATGATTGTTGGAGTGCGGTTGCTTGCCACTCAGGTGATTGTGGATTTGAATTGTTATTTGGAATCGAAATGGCGACTACTCTTACTGAAATTATGCCTCATGGAGGAGTAGAACAATTCTTACAGTACGTCAGGAAATCTCCTTCTTTGAAAGGTGATGACTTCCACACTTTGATGATGTTAGCCATGGCAGCAACATATAGCGATGGTACCCTCCCGGTTAATGAAAATTGCAAATTCATTGATGACAAATGGGCAGAATGGAAATCATGGGACCCGCTAACAATGATTGAGATTCATCAAAATCTACCTCCTTGCTGGATAGATGTCGGTGATAGCGACCAATACAATATCCAATACGGATTGAGACAACTCCACAAGAGAATGGCTGAATTAGAAATTAAGCATGAATGGGAGGAATTTCCGGGAACCCATAGTGGAATTGACCACAGATTAGATCTGTCATTACCGTGGATTGCTTCTCAAATTTGCAACGATTGAGTTAATGAGTTTAGCAGGGGTGGACGTGCCATGGCAGAAGGTCTAGACTATGCTGGAAGCGGCGTAGATATTGATCTTGAAGGGAGTGCGGTTGGCGCCTTGGTTGGCGCACTGTCTCTCTCTGTAAGAAAGCCAGGAACACCGGGCGCTCCGGTCGATTTGCCAGGGGGTTTTGGCGGCCTTGTCGAATTCGGCGACAATTATCTTGCATTGGCTACTGATGGAGTTGGCTCAAAATTGTCAATCGCAACCAAATTAGGACAGTGGTCTGGTGTTGGAATTGATTGCATGGCGATGAATGTTAATGATTTATTGTGCGTGGGAGCAGAGCCAATTGCATTCGTTGATTACATTGCAGTCCCTAAACCGGACCCTGAGATTCACGCCGCTCTAGGAGCCAGCCTAGCCGAGGCCTGTAGAAGGGCTAGAGTTACACTAGCAGGTGGAGAAACTGCTAGTCTCCCCGGTATTGTTACTGAATTGGATCTATCCGGTACCGCACTAGGTTGGCTAGAGAAAGGTGCAGAAATTACTGGCGCTAATCTCAAAGAAGGTGACATTCTGATTGGCCTTCCATCTTCTGGTGTGCATTCAAACGGATACTCCCTTGTCAGAAATGTTGTTTCGCATTGTAACGCAGATTGGAATGACTCTGCTCCTTTTTCTGTTAATGAAAACAGAATTGAGAGATTTGCTGAAGGTGATGTGACTCTGGGTGAAGTCTTCCTTAACCCGACTAGAATATACTGCGATCCTGTTGTGGATTTGATCCAAGACGGGCCATGTGCTTCCAGTGCTATTCATGCAATATGTCATGTAACAGGGGGAGGGTTGTCAAATCTGCTTCGTTTACATGACTCCTTAGGATGGCACATTAGTAATCCACTACCCGTCCTACCAGAGTTTGATTGGATTCAAGAAAACGGCAATATCGATGATAGAGAAATGTATCGAACCTTCAACATGGGTTGTGGAATGATTCTAGCTGTAGATTCTAGTGTCGCACATACGGTTTGTGATTGGCTCGCGGAAAGAATGGATGGATGTTCGATAATCGGTTCCGTAGTTGATAATGGACGTAAGGTGACTCATTCGAATCCTGAAGTTGTCTTTGAACACTATTGAGGGACAAATATGCAACCAGAAGGCTGGCCCGGTCATATCTGGTTAGAGGGTAGAACTTCTGTCCATTTGAAGAATCATCAAACTCGCCCTTCACACATGCCTCGGGGCCCAGCCGCAAAAACTGGGGAAGGTTTTCTCAATCCTGCAATGGCTCCCGCAAGAACTCGCTCAGTGATGCTTCTCGCAGATGCTTTGGAAAATGAATGGTTAGTTCCCGAAGGTAAAGACGTCAGGGTCTTAGATGCATTATGTGCTACTGGAGTAAGACCGAGAAGATGGAGAAAAGAAGTCCCTGAACAAGCAAGGTTACGAATTACTGCTAACGACCTTGATTCTGATGCATTAGCATGGGGCATGAAATCTCATGAGACCCACCCGATTAAAGACGGCGTAACATGGATTCCTGAGCCGAGTAGATTTGAGGCGAAGCCTGAAGAAACTGTTGAAGATGGAATTCAATGGATAAATGGAGATGCGAAGAAAATGATGGTCGAAGCACCATTCCAATGGATTGATTTGGATCCTTTCGGCTCTCCTGTATCTTTCCTAGATTCAGCCGTCCAATCTATCTCAAGAATCGGAGTGCTTGAGGTGACAGCTACCGATACCGCCGCTCTTTGCGGTTCAGCAAAAACTAGTGCTGCAAGGCGATATGGTTCAATCGGAATTACGGATGCATACATGCATGATGATGCTACTCGAATTTTACTAGGTGTAATCGCAAGGACTGCAGCCATGCACGACAAGGCGATGTATCCTATTCTCTCACTATTTGATGGACATCACGTGCGAGTTAGTGTTCTATTGAAACGTTCCAAGGAAGTTGCCTCTAACTGGAGTGAACAAATAGGATATCGAATCAGGTCTGAACCGTACCATTTCGCATCTCACCCATCGGGTGAATTCTCGGGACCAATGTGGACTGGCCCAATATTCGATGCTGATATCGCTGGAAGGATGACTGTTGAAAGAGCGATTGAATTGTGCGCAGGTCGAGAAGAAGATTACCCTGACGACTGGACAGAACTCGACATAGAACACTCTCAAAGAGAAATTGAAAGAAGCGTTAGACATATCTCTGAATCTGCAGATTTACTTTCTGGAGAGCACCTATTGGTAGCGATTGATGCATTAGGAATTGCCGCTGGAGTTGGACAGATTCCTTCGATGAAGAAACTAAAATCTGGACTAGAAGGTAGAGGATTTAGAATGGCAAGATGTCAGATGCCCGAACCAATGTTTGCTACTGATGCTGATTGGGAAACAATCCTCGAAGTCACAAGATTAGCCGAATGATGGGTCAATTTCATCATCCGGTGCTGGCAACATTGTTTGTGAATTCTCGAAAACTTCGCGCACGCTATCCTCGATTTTTCTTGCATCCTCAAGAAGTGATGATAATGGAATATCAATACCTGTCAAATCTGAAACTGCTTCCACAGCCAATGCTGCAGCTCTGGCATCTGGGTACATAGGATTACAATCTGCTAATATTGCGGTTACATCTAATCCAAGGCGGTCGCCTTCTGCAATCAAATATCCTGCAATTCCGGCAACAATACCTTGTCTAACCGGTTCGATTCCGGACTTCTTCAATTTGTCACGCCCGGCAGGAGATGAACTCACACCATACAGGGAGTCATCCCTGTCATCCATATTTTCTCTAGCGACTCCATCGATAATAATCAGTTGATCAAAACCGCCCTTGGTAAACCATTCTAGTACTGTGTTAGCGAATAACACATCGCGTTCAGGGCCGAATCTAACTTCGGCCGTGAAAACTCCTACTCCGCCTCCTTGGTAAACCCTAACAGGATGCTTAGGGACTTCGTGATGGACTAAAGCCATAGCAGGGAATTCAGAATTCAAAACAGTCCCTAGTTGATTGAGTTTCAGTTGACTAATCACATGAGATGCAGCAATCACTCCAACCATTCCTACCGTAGAAAATCCACAAATTGCGACCCCACTAGTCGTAGGATCTGCATCCTTGTGCAGCACTAAGTCGTAAGTTGCTTGGCCCGCCATATTTGCGCCTCCTATTGCCTCATTCAAAGGTATTACGAAATCATTCTACGAATTCGGACCAGTCTTCATCGCCAGGATCTCTGAACCACCAAACTCCAATTTCATCCTCGTACCATTCTGTGCCATGCTCATCAACTGTAATTCCAGAGTCGTCCTCTGAGTCGTCCTCATAATGAGTTTCTGCATCTTCTTCCGGTTGCTCTTCTTCGTATTCCTCGTATTCATCTTCTTCATCGAAATCGGAGATGATATCCGGCCTATCTGGGGAGTCGTCAACGATTGTCTTGTCTTCGAACTCATCTAATGCAACACCTACAGGAAGTGGTTTCGACACCCTTCCAGAATCTTCAACCTCGGGCTCGAAATCCAAGTCGTCTTCTTCCCAATCATCCATATCGCTATTCCTAATTCTCAAGACAATGAAAATCACTAATCCTAATACTGCGACTCCGCCAAGACCTGCTACAATCATCATAGTGTTTCCAGATGATGAGTCGGTTGGAGTGTTTTTGGTTTGGTTTGTATTATTATCATCTGATGGAGGTACGACCACTGGGTCTTCTCCCTTCAATGTCCATTGAACATCGAAAGTAAGAGGCTTGTCTCCGGGACTGGTATAATCGGTTGGTCCTTGTCTCAAATCGATTTGTATCAAACCGCTTAACAAACCGTTTTCAGATAAGTTTTGAAGTATTTCAACTCGAATTTCGATAGAATTTGCTTCAGAATCAGCCAATGTAAACTCGCTCTGTCCTGCAGTTGGTTCAAACAGAATGAAATCATCCCACTGTGACCAACCATCAGCTTCCAATGAAACATCGATTGTGTAGTTGTTCGGATTCGAGATTACACAATCGAATTCTTGGTCGATGGATGGATCAATAACTATTTGTCCACAATCCAAAGTTACATCCAACATAGTTTCTGGAGTCCAAGGAGTAACGACTGTTTGATTATCTTCTGTGTCATTTTCTTCAGTTAAACTACCATACAAAACCAAGGGTATCTCTAATGAATTCGTACCCGCGTCTATCCATGTCGGACTTGTAAGATTGACAAACAATGTACCTGGTTCGGAGAATGTAACTATGAATTGCTTGAAGCCGTTACTAATTACCTCACTACCAGAATTCGATGTGCCGGTTGTATTATTGTAAGCAGTCCACGTAAATGATGCTCCTTCAAGCATCGGTTGTTGGTCTTGATAAAGAGCAACTAAATCCACCCTTACACTAGTTTCATTCTCCCAATCTAGTTCATACACAGATTCAGATGCGTCAAAGTTTGCACCAACAGTTACCGTAGTGGTTGCAGAAGTAGATGCTGCTGCAATAGGTCTGTTTTGTTCGTCACCAGCATCTCCACTGTAATTAGCCCAGAATGTCACTTCACCGCCAATGTCACCAGCAAAGGACACTAATTCTGAGAAGTCAGACAAGTTGATTGAATTCCAATCGTTCGCTATAAGATAGGAGCCTGTACTGGTTTCCATCGAGATTGTTATGGCTCCTGGAGGAGTTGTCGGGACGCCTTCAACTTCGGCTGTAACGCCCAAATTGAAAGGAGCTCCGAGTGAAGTCTCGGAACTAACATCAAGTTGAAGATTGACGGCTGAAGGGTCGTCGTTTCGAGGGTAAGCAGGCCCTACTGAAGTGACTGCAGTGGTTTTGTTTCCATATTGATCAACGGCGACAACTGATGCCCAATATTCTTCACCGTCAGTCAGATTAGAAATCAATGTTGAATTAAGAGATGCTGAAACATTCATTATAGGATTCAGTCCAGAAATACTTGTGAATTCTGAAGTTTCGAGATATACTTCATAATTGGTAAATTCATCTTGAGTATGATTCCAAGAGAACACCAATTCTCCTCCTTGGTCTGACTCCACATCTTCAAGTTTCAAGCCCGATATAGCGCTCGGAGGAGAAGGGTATGGGACTGTTACCTGTAATACATTGGATAGGTTTGAAGCAATTCCAAAGGTGTGAACTGAACGAACTAGATACCAATATGTAGACCCAACAGTAATGTTTGAATCTGTACTTTGGTTATCTCTGGTTGAATTGTATACATTGATCAAGTCAACAGTTGCATTTGCAGATTCTAATCTAAAAATTTCAAACTCAACAAAATCTAATCCAAATTCAACCGGGTCATTCCAAGCGATTGAAATCAGTTCCGATGTCGCTGATTCCAAAGTCAAAGTAGGGGTAATCGGTAAGGACAAGTTTGGAGCGCCTGGGACATGGTTTGCTGCTATGTTAGTCAGCGATATGACTCCGGCTTTTGATGAGTTAACTGGTATACTTATGGTATAATTTCCAGTACCTGCAGTCATTCCTTGATTGAGAACATTTGTCAAATTGCCTGAAACATGAGGGTTAGGGTTCACATAAAAAGTACAATCATATCCAATATCCATATTGGTGAAATTAAAATCTCCGTCCCCGGTTGTTTTCATATTCATCGAATAATTTACCATAGAAATTCCAAAACCATCGACTGTTGTAGGTTGATTAGAAATCAAAACAGATAGGTCGTCCTTGATTCCATTCATATCGTCAATCATTGTTAATGGATCCAGTCCATTAGAAGAGTCACCTGCATAACCATTCCTACTCATCTCTATGTTGCTATCTCCATCGGCATCTAACTCAATGCTATGCCAACCGCCGATGAACACTCCTCGAGAAGATTCCCCAGCCGCTACTACATGCTCAAGTACACCATCACCATCCAGATCCATCGTAATTATCGATTTAGGAACAGACCAAGGTTCTAATTCGAGTGTCGATACTGCGCTTACATTAGTTGCGTTAATTGTTCTCAATGTAATATTGCCTTCAATTGTAGAAGCAACGCCATCTGAGACTCCGGAATTTGGACTCATTAAATCTAAGTCTCCATCATTATCAAAATCAGCAATTGTTGAATTGAGTAAATCGATTTGCCCTTGGAATGAGGTTAGGTCCCATTTGCTTCCATCATTAATTCTGAATGCGTATCCTTGGTCGTTAAGTCCAACCATATCGATATCGCCGTCACCATCTAAATCAGAAAGTATCTCACCCTGTCTAATATCATCGAACTTTGTTATTGGCCCCCCCCACATACCATTGAAATCTTGCCAAAGAGTCCAATGGCCTGTTTGGTCCATTATTAGAGCAGAAATATTCCCCGTGCCAAAGAAGTCGTCAACATATAGTGTTGACAAGCCCGCAGGCATACCTGCTGAGCCATTCATAGAAACAGACTGGTTGGAAACATAATTCAATCCAGTGGAGTTATTCCATGATTGATATGAGAGCATTCCTCCAGAATTTATCGATATTATTTCCGCCACTCCATCGGAATTTATGTCTCCTAATTCTGCGCTAATCAAGCCATTAGTAACTGATGAATTCTGTATCGGATCGTACGAAGAACCGTTAGCCATGTGGACACATGCCATTCCAGAATTATGTGCAAATGCAACAATATCATCATCTCCATCTCCATTAATATCGCCAACAGAAATTGATGAGGCGTTATCACAAGTTTGAATTGGAGTTGAGGTGGTTATTCCACTACTTGGATTCCAATCTGCCCAAATTATTGATGTCGAAAAATTCGACTGAATGTTTGACAGGAATACCGGTTCCAGATTTCCATCGTTATCATGGTCTGACTCGATGACTTCCTGATATTCACCTATCGCATAAAATCCGCCTCCGGCTTGCGGAGAGAAACTAACGTTCAGATTAGAGGATTGAAGAACCGCTGAAGAAGGTAGCATTATCCCGGGTGCAGAAGATGTTCCTGAGTTAACACTAGAAACATACCAATCATTACCATCATAGAATTGATTTTGATGACCGATATCTCCGTAACCTGGGCTTGCAAATTCCCATTCAAAGACTCCATCTTCATCAAAATCAATCCACACCTGCCCCGGACTGGTATAACTTTCATCGACGCCAATCTCGAAACTAGCTGTTGTAAATGTCACATTTCTGGGAGCGTCTATCGATGCAGATGAGTTCGTAACGCCGCCTTGCAGTGCAACATCCACGGTTGCCAAGCCGCCGCTAAATGTATTGATAGTAGTAGATTCGCCAGACGCAGTGACAAGTCCAATTGGGATACATGAGCCAACCAACAAAAGCATAACCAAAACAGGGGAATAGCGACGCATAATACCACCCGGGGGGTTTGAATGAACCTGTCGCCCCTTCAAGTGTCTTATCCTAAATTGCGGATTTTCAATAGCGATTTCCGTGAAAGAGTTTGATTTCCGTCGTGTTATTTATTTGAGTGGTTTAAATATCACTGATTATTGGCCTAAACAGGCCTTTAATACAAACATTCACTTGGCTATAGTTGCATTCAAATCGCAAAAACGAACTAATGTAATAGTTATCAATGAATGCAAAGTCGCCGAAAATGGAGGGTCAAAAATGGATGATGAAGCAAGAGTATTGATTAGAGCCGGAAATGTTGAAATCGATCTTTCAGGAGCACAAACAAGCGTTGACGAACGCCTGACTAAAGTAAGAGAAGATGACACTTGGTCAATCGCTCTTTCCAGAATCCGTAATGCTCGAGAGCGTGCTATTGAAGCAGCCGTAGAAGCTGCGAGAGAAGCCGGCCTTCCAGAGCGAGGCTCCGCATTCCGTGCGCTGATAGAAAACTGTAGCCTGATTCGTAAACCGGACCAAGTACTCGGCGCAATTCAATATCTGCGAGATGTAGAAGGTGTGAATGACAGTCCCCCTAGAGTCATAGACCAATTATTCGAAGATGCGGGATTAGAACCTCCTGGTAACCTCTCACTGTATCTAAACAGATTACGCGAACGAGGTTTCTTGGTGACTCCGCCCTCTGCTAAAGAGAAGAATCGTTATGCAATTCTGACTCCTGAAGGAAGAGCGCATTTGGATAAGCGCAGCCGATATTGAGGTGCTAATATGGTAATGTCGGGCAGTAGTACCGACAACGAAGAGTTACCTCTGGATTGGTCATTTCAAAACCACGCTGGTGAATTACTAAGAAGAGGAAATCACCCTCGCTCGAACTTTAGACGATCTATTCTTGATAATGCTGATTTAACCGAGGGTAATTTCGTTGATTCAAATTTTAAACGCGCTTCAATGGTTGAAGCCGATCTGATGAAATCTGCATTTGATAATTGCGATTTCAGCGGAGCAGATTTACGCAAGGCCCGTCTGAACCTTTCCAATTTCAGAAATTGTTCCTTCGAAGGAGCAGACATTAGAGGAATTCGAGGCCGTTATGCTATTTGGCAGGGAACCGATTGGTGGAACGCTAAATTAGATGATGACCTTGCTAAAGTTTTAGCAAAAAAATGGCCCAAGCCCGAGGATGCTTGAAGAAGTATAGCCTCCACGGAAGTTCATGGCTGTTCGTCTATCTCGACGTGTGGACTTTCCAATGCTTGACATGGCGGGCATTGCCTTCTATCCGAGGATTTACGATTTAGCTCATCGATTCTTTGAAGAATCGTGGGAAGTGATGTGTGGATTTGACTATCCCCATATACTTCAAGAAATGAAGATTGGATTTCCAGTCGTTGACATAAAATCAGAATTTCATTCTCCATTTAGATATGGAGATACGGTTAACGCGACGATTTGGATTTCGAAGGTTGGAGTGAAATCCTGCACTTGGCAATACAGATTCCATAATCAAAATGATGAGTTGTTGTGGTCTAGTGAACAGGTTACTGTTTGTGTCAGTATGACAAATATGGAATCATTACCAATTCCCGCTGAATTGCGCACTGGTTTGGAGGCATGTACAAATGAATGATGATGTTTCAATTCGAATGAATAACGAAGATAGTCTGGCGCCGCCTGCCTCTCTATTCGCTCCAAGGCCAGATAAAAAGGGCCCAAAGACCATCTCAATTTTGTTGATAATGGGCTCAATATTGATGCTCCTAGTAGGGTGGGGGGATTTCCAAAATTCAATGGCTGAGGATTTTCCTGATGCCGACTTAGATGCAATTTTAGGAAATTATCAGAATCAGGACATCAATATCACAGAAGAAGAATATCAAGAATATCATGACGATGTTCGAGATGATGGTGCTTACTCTGTTCGCGGATACTCTTTGATGATTGGCGGCGCGTTGGTATTATCAGGAGGGTTCCTTCTGTTCAGATTGGATATGCTTGGAGTGAAGCTATCTCTCGCAGGCTCAATAATTGGACTTCTTGGCGGGTTTGGCGGTACTTGGATGATGGTGCAAGTTTCTGAGAAAATGCTTCCTGAAGAGGTTACAACAATTACTGAACTAATGTCTTACTTATGTGGTGTTTGCATGTTAATGTGTGTCGCTCTCGCAGCTCTACCTTTACTCAATGCTTCTGCTAGGGCTGCGTTGAATCAAAACGTTACTCTTGTGAATGAAGAAGAGTGATGGCGGCCCCACCGCGATTCGAACACGGGTTCGTGGCTCCGCAAGCCACTGTGATATCCAGGCTACACTATGGGGCCTTGTAACTCGGCGACCTACCTTCTCCATTTAAGCGCGACGGGCGCATCAAACACGCCACTCGAATTGAAGCCAATTGCGTTCTTTAGCAATCGTCTTGAGCCCGCCCTCTGCATTTACTGCAACAGGATTGCCAGTAATTGCCATAAAAAACGAATCGGCATGAGTATTTCCATAACCCCAGCAATCTGAAAGGTCGTGACCTAAACTTTCAGCATCCGCTTGTACAACTGGGACTTTTCCTTTGCGTCTAGGAACACTCCATCCCCTCTCAGAACCACTCATAATTCCCGTCATTTGTTCTGGGCCACAGCCATATACTGCATCCATTCCAAGGTGATCAGACATCGCTTGTGCCATAGGCATTACAGTCGCCGTGACAAGTACCAAGCGATGCCCTAATTCCCGGTGCCATTCCAATCTTTGAAGTGCTTCAGCACTAACCTTTTTCGAAAGCTTGGTCTCTACTAACTCAGCAGAATATCTCCGCAATGTTTCCCAATTGCACAATGCCAGATGGCCTCGATTCCTAGCTGCGTCATATACAGATCTTCCTCGCAATAAGTTACCAATGAACCCAAGACTCCACATGGTTGCGCCTAAAGGAATCCTCCATGGGCGCCTGCGAGATAGCATTGCAGTCAGGCTCTTTTCGCTGGAAGCATCCAATAATGTGCCGTCCAGATCAAAGTAGGCCGTAACACCACTCATGGTTACATGGCGGAGACGGTTACCCTTCACATTGTCGCTTAATCACTATCCTCTGGACCATATACTCGACGTCCCGCCACATGGTCCTGCCACCAGGTGAGTTGTGATTTCAAGTATCTAGGAATGAAAAAGCCTACTTTCCTCGGTGTAAGACCGTGATTTTTCAATTTTTTATCGTGGGTTAAGTGAGCAACAATTGTTTGTGCACTACAACCGGGATTTGCAAAAACAAACCGCTTGATTTCATCTTTAAGTCGCTGCAGTCGTGCCTTTTTTTGAGTGCCTTTACCAATTGTCGGTGGTGACATAAGTGCGAAATCACAGTCAACCCATATCAAAGACTAGGTTGAAAACCCATGAGTCCCGGCCAATGCGAGAGATTTTGAATCACCGACCTCTCGCAGGTAATGGTCAACATGGTAGATTCCGTTCAAATCAAGAGAGTAGGTATTCGCGATTACCTTTCTATCGACATTGAAGTATGGATGAATAATCCCGATGATATGGATTTCAAACCTCGCACTCACCTCGCTGGAAATCGATTTTCGATTTCATCTGCGACCAATGGAAGAGAGATGGCTAGCGTCGAATTAGATGATGAGCAAATGGAGGCTGCTGAAAGAGATCGCCAAGTCGAGTTAAGAGTCAAATTTGGAGTTCATGGTATGCATGGTAAGTTAACTCATATTCACCCAATTATCGCAGATGGTAAAGCGAAGAAACTTGCAAATGCAAATTGGAAAACGGTTCAGCCAATCCAATTTAACTGAATCATTCGTACGCTACTTCAGTCAAAATCGGAGTTAAGACTGTAATCACAATTGTTAGTGTCCAATCGTTACCTCCGTCTGGGTCTGGCGCACCTGGAATTATCGAATCAGGGTCTGCATTTTGTGCTACAACAGTCCATACCCATTCACCTTGGCCGAACCTCGCTCCGGGTTCATTGAGCAGACTCATCAAGAGTTCTTCTTCGCTGTCAGCATCATAGACTCCTTCTTCCCCTACTGGATTCAAGTTACTATCATTCAATTCGGCCATGGTGGATTCGTTTCTAGTGATATTTCCTGGGCTAGTCTGAGCGCTGCGCCGGTGTCCATCATCGAGAATGTTTAGTGACAATGTGAAGTTATCTGGAGGTAAAACCAAATCCTGATCCAGTTCAAGAACTGCGTCATATGCCATGATTCTAACATCTAATCCAGGAGTCATGTTATCGCTCCAAGAGTCGCCTTGTGCTAGATATTCGTCATAATCCCACTCCAAAGTATTCTGAATCCAAGATACTTTGAATCGGCGAGGTTGAATAACGATAGTGAATTGCTCAGAGACGACTCCTCCTACTCTATCATCCACGGTTAAAGAACCCATTATTGACCCACTGCTTTCAGTAGGCAAATACACCATATCTTCTGTAGAATCGATGTCATTTCTTGTGTCGCCATCACCATCACTATCTTCCAAGAAATTCAAATCCCACATGAATTCCATTGGGCCTCCTTCAGGGTCTACTGTATTTGATGCATCTAGGAGTATTATGTCTCCACTGCGAACAACATCAGGTATTGATAGATTGATTTGCGGAGCCCCATTCACTCTGACTAGGACTGTGGTCGAGTCGGTTCCTCCTTGGTCATTAGTCACTGTTAATCGGACATTGAACTGGCCTGATTCCATGAACTGATGGGACGTAAATCCTGTGATTGTGGTTGTTTCAACTCCGTCTCCAAAATCCCAGCTATAATCAGTAATTACACCTTCAATAGCATCTGATGCCCTAGCATCAAAAGTTACCTCTTCGCCTTGTTGGATTTCAGTAGGAGTGGCTGTCAGGGCTGCTCTCGGCTCAACAGTAGATTCCAAAACTCCTGTGCATCCTGTAAATAATTGAACTAACAATAGGGCCCCGATAAATAACGGCCGCTTGCTGTTCATGGCTTTCGCTTGAGTCCTTAATATCTAATTGTGTCCCTTCGGCGGACAAAATTAATTTGATTCAAAATCAACTTCGGAAGGTATGTCGCCGATTACCTCAGCGCCTTGTAATAAATCCTCAAATTCGGTCTCATTTACCGTATTCAACTGATAATTTGATTCCATTTCGTCATCGAGTAAAGCGTTTACTTCCACATCGCCAGAATCATATTCAGGAGTTGCATCTATGGGCTCTAATTCAGTTAACTCAACTTCTGCAGATTCAAGGGCTGCAAGAGTTTCTTCGAGTAATTCTTCCTTATCCAATTCGGGTAATTCAATTGGTTGTTGGACAATTTCTTCAGGCTCTTCGACCTTTTTCTTGAACCAATCTCTGATGCCCATGTACACCTTACGGAGCATCATCAAAATAGAAATTGTGTAGTGATGTTCATTTGACTCGGCCTCCAGGCTATGTCATGGTCGATGTTCTCGAGGGGCATAGAGTTCTAGCATTTGACCTCGAAACGACCGGGATTTCAACCAATAATGACAGGATTGTCCAAGTCGCATTAATTGGAGCAGATGCAGACGGGGCCCCAATACACCACGATATTCTAGTTAATCCGCAAAGGCCAATTCCTCGTGATGCTTCTCGAATTCACGGAGTACATGATTCGGATGTGCGGGGCAAACCTATTTTCAAAGAATGTGCTAACGAATTATCAGAATTGATGAACGGTGCAGTTATCGTCGGGCATAATGCTAGAAGATTCGACATGCCACTTCTTCAAAATGAATTCTACAGGTGTGGTATTTCGCCACCAAAACCGTTGGTCGTTTTGGACACCTTAGAAGCGGTCAGGAGGCTTAAAATTCCGAGACCCCATAATCTCGGAGCACAATGTGCAAGACATGGCATTGACTTGTCTAATGCTCACGATGCTGCTGCTGATGCTGCTGCTTGTTTGCTACTGTTGTGGAAAGTAATGAGAGATCACCCCTCAAGTTTCAGGCGCTCTCTACAAGAGATTGAAGAGTGGTTAATTAGTGGTGAAGTTCGCAAGGATGAGAGCGAATTAGGTAGAGCCCTTACTGACTTAGAATCCTTAGATAATAATGGGCGAATTAGAATCGACGAGGGAGCATATATCGTTGCATTCGGTAGACACAGAGGCAAGGATTTGCAAAGTATTGAACGAGAGGACCCGAGATATGTTGACTGGTTAATCTCAGCAAATGGTATTGAAGATGAAGCCGCAAGAGAAATTTTGCGCCAATTGGTATCAAGCATCAGGAATGGGTGACCAGGCCAAAACATCGCACCAATGACCAACTCTCCATGTGTCTCGATTAGTCATTGCACCACCAATAAAAATTGGTCCTTGATGTCCGGTTGCAAGCAATTCTTGCAATGCCTCTTTTCCACGCCCGTCGAAATTTATTGGCACTTGGATACCAGTCGGCATAGCTCTTCCTTCAGCGTTTGCAGGCTCGCATATTTCAGCAACACCAGAGCCGTTCAAATCATCAAAATGATGTAACAATATTACCGAATCAGAGAAGTCTTGTGTTCCCAATGTACCATTTTCTAATCGCCAATTCCACCAATATGGACACCATGCTTTCCAATCACAGAAACCACCGCAAGACGATTGTCCCGGCGTTGCTTCCAGAGGCACTTCCGTAGGTTGAGTTTTCTCCCATGCTTTGAGCGCATCCTCCAAAACCGAATTGCCTGTTGCGGTATATCTAGTTGCATTTTCGGTATACCAGCCCTCGGTTTTGACCTGAGGTGCATTCGGATTGTTGGATAGAAGGATATCTCTGTAAAGCAATAGTTGTCGCTGAACTTCTGGTTTCAAATTTTCACTTGGCGCCCGGCCTGTTTTGAGATCTGCTACAACCCAGCCTTGTAATTCTCCGTTCGAATCAACATCTGCAAATAGCATGTCGAGTCTGCCCATCAGTCGATTATCGCTCGTTCTTAATTCGCCTTCTACAGCAATAACTCTCGAGAGTAGATTTGTCCACATCCCTATAGTGGTTTTGAGAGGAGTTACTCCAATAACTCCAATAAATTCAAGGAGCATTTTGATTGCACCTCTCTGCATTTTCTTCGCTTTGTCCCACTCTTTTTCTTTCCACATTGGCCTTCTTGGTGTTGCGAAGAAAACCTCTTTTTCCTCCTCCCACCTTTGTTTCAAAAATTTCTCAGCCAATTCTGGCAGCCAATGCGTTTCATCAGATTTTCGCCCGGTTAAATCTACCTGCAACAGGTCTTCGACCGAAGCGTGAACTGCAGTACCAAGGCTTGCAGCCATTCCGGCTTTTCTTGGTAATTTTTGGCGGCTTAACCAATACATGCGCGGACATGTTTCGTATCTATTCCACGCAGAAGGGGACAGTGTGTGCACCCTTGCCCCGGCCATATGCTACCTTGCATGCTTCGACTTCAAATTGCTTGGGGTTAGTTTGAGCAAAATAGGGGGCGAGATTATACACAAGGAGGTATGTCATCAATTCATGGAAGGAGCAAAGGTATGGCTCGACAAGAGTATCGACATTGAAGATGCACTCGTAGTGTGCTGTTTTCCTAGCGTTGGGATGGTTTCCAGCGTAGTAGCGCATTTTTTGATTGATCATTTGAATTTAGAATTTGTCGGCGGAGTTGCACATCCTAAACTTCCAGCGATTTGCCTTGTTCAAGATGGTGTTCCGTTACCCGCAATAAGAGCATATGCTGGTGAGCCAATCTGTAAACTGGAAGGAGTCTGCGACAAAGTACTTCTTTTGATGAGTGAATTGATTGTTCCCGACCCTCTAGTCCACGAAATTGTAAGTTCTCTATTCACATGGTCGAAAGAACAGAATGCTGCAATGGGAATTCTAATCGATGCTTTCGCCAGGAAAGGCATGAAGGGTGGACTAAATGGGAATGAGCCTTTAGTCGAATATGAGGACACTGAAGAGGTCGATGTTCTAGGAGTTGCTGCAACACCAAAGATGGCTGAAATTCTTAAAGAAATGGATATCAAAATGTTAGAACAGGGAGTCATCAAAGGAATGACAGGGGCTATGCTAAGTGAAGGTTCCAGCCGTGGAAGAAATCTGATGAGTATAATGGTTGAAGCAGATCCTAGATTCCCTGATGCCAGGGCTGCTGCTGTAATTATCGAGCACCTAAACAAGATGCTGCCTGTTGTTGATTTAGATCATGAGCCGCTATTAGCCGAAGCACAGCAGTTAGAAGACCAGATTAGGAACATGATGGAAGGAGCTGATTCCGAGCCTTCCCCATCTTCAACTTCTATGCTCTACGGCTGATTTGCCAACTATTGCAATTCCGATAATGAGTAATGCTATGCTAGCCCAAATTGGGAATAGCAGGACTGTTTCCTTTGGAATGAACAGTAACAAAGTTTCACTGCGAGAATATTCTCCTCCCATACCGGCCGTGATTAACATTAATCCAACTGAAACCATACCGATACAAGAGTGTCGGAAGTCCACTTCCCCTCCCCACTTTCTTCGTAGTAGAATGCCTACTGCGAGTCCTGCGGAAGCCATAGATAGCAACAGTTTGTTAGCCAAAATCGGGTTGTCAATTCCTCCGCTTGGAACTGCATTTACCCCACTAATTATTGCGAACGGGGTTGCTATCAGACCGCCGAGTAAAGCCCAATGGGCAACAGGCTCTCTCGAGATTGGGCCCTTTTTAATTGCACAAAGTAAGAATGCAACTCCAGCAAGAGCAAACATTCCAATGGTAAGTTCGGTAGAAATCACGTGAAAGGTTCCTGCAGAAATCATTGTTGGCCGCCTCCTGCTAAACTATCTAGGTGTTCTTGACCATAATATTCCCATTGTTCCATCGTCCAGCCCTCTGGAAGTCCGCCCTCTGGAATCGGAGGACCGGTGGTAGGCAGGTCGACCATTGCAGGAGAAGAGCCCTGAATTCTACCAAATTGTGAGGTCACATCTTCTGTGTTGTCATACTTGCTTGATCCTATTTCTTCGCCCTTCGGCCTCTGCAAAACAACTAATCCAATGCAGAGAATTAAGAGTGCAAATCCTTGAAGATATAGTGCAAATTCGTCTACTTCCCAACCAGGTTCTTGAGCAGTAATTCTGAACCATGGAGATTGTTGTGTTGGGCCTTCACCCATCATAACTACTCTCCATTCTACTGTACCAGGATTTACCGCTGCAGGAATTGTGAATTTATTGTCGACAACTAGTATAGGCCCTTGATTGCTACCTTTCAGCTCCACAAATGCAGAATCGGTGCTTAACAATTGCAATGTAATCTCAGTCTCTTCTCCAATCGACCTAGTATTGACTGGTTCCCATTCCGGAGACAGGCGAGGAAGATTTTCTGGGACTTCGCTAACAACAACTTGCTTAGCATCAGAAATTCCAGTCATTGCTACCCCACCATTTGGAGTACCATGTTGTACTGCAAGGTATAATTCGTAAGTTCCCGGACTAGCAGGAGCACGTAGTGTCCAAGTTTTTCTGACTTCATTTTGCAAAGAAAATGAGTCGACAATTTCTACATAATTGTTAGTCCCACCATTTGGGTCTGTAACGACTTCCCATCCATCATTTCCAGGCAGATCTTTTGCGCCTTCTTCATTTACCAATAATGCTAGCCCGACCATATTATTCGAACTGACTTCAACGAAACTAACCCATGTTTCAATTTCCATCAGTAAACCAGCATAGACTTGTTCAGGATATTGAATATCTAATTCTGCATCCGATATACCGTTCGATGAAGATGATGCGTGACAAGATCCTGCGCAATCTCTAGAGCGTATGTCATCTCCTTTACCACCAGGGTTTGCAGTAGAAATTGTAGTTGACAGAATCATCAATAACAGTACTAATGCCACTTTGAATCGCATTCAATCCCTCCTCGGAATGAATGAAAATATCACACCAGTTAATCCGACCAGCAACAAAATTATGCTGAAAATTAATCCTGCAGTATCGCTAGGCCCAGGGGATTCGGGAACTACATTTGAACTGACTTCGACTGAATCTGATGAAGTTGCCAAACCCGTCAGCGGCGGAGGAATCTGGCCCTCAACAACTGCCACTACAATATAGGAATGCTCGCCTTCCAACGTAGGAGAATGACGGTATTCTAGATTGGAGGTGGTACCTAGGAGTTGTTCATTGTGGAATACCGCCCACCCATCTGCAGTTGTACCATCAGTATCTTGTTTCCATGTAATAATTACATCACTGCCTTCCAATTTAGCTTCTACATCCTCTGCAAACGGAGGTTCTACTCCTTCAAAAGTTTCCGAATAAACATCGTGCGCACCTAAATCATCAATCACTTTCACTTGCAGATTCAAATATTCTGACATTGGAGTTGTGAAAGTCATTCCATTATGCATCACTGTACCATCAATACTCCAAATTGCATTTACTACCGAACCATCAATATCTGTAGAATCCATTGCGGAAAAAGTAGCATTTACTCCACTGATTAGGGATTCTGGAGCGGTGATGCTCGCAGTTGGGGCTGTGTTTGAAATCGTGAAATCAATTGTCAAAACAGGCCCATCGTCCTGACCATCGTTTGGAGTAATCATTGCGGTCCATACATCTCCTGCGCCCAATTTACTTTCAGAAATTGTGCTTCCGTTTTCATCGGTCATGAATCCGTTTCTCATCCACTGCCATGAAACTACGACAGTATCTCCATTAGCATCATCAGATTGAATTTGAGGGCTCAGAGGCACCAGAGCACTCTGAGATAATGGCCCTTCATAGGAGAGGGTTGGTAATGAATTGGCAATTTGCACAGTATCGCTCAATGTGTTGGAATAAGCCATTTCATCATCATATACAGATAGGGTCAGAGTCAAAATATCTCCAGTTAGGTCCCAGGTCTCTGAGGTGGAAAGCGTGTCTCCGTCTACATCAGATGCTTCATAGGAATAAGTTGCTTCAGTATCGAAGAATACGGTTTCTTGATCGATGTTCAATTCATTCAATACTGGGGCTGTGTTTTGAATAATTACAGCGCTACTTTCCATCCAATCTGAATATACAACTCCATCAGTAACTCTGCACCTCACTGTCCAGGATTCTCCCTTTTCTGTGTAAAATGAAGATAATGTTGATGATAAAATTGCGCCGTTTGTTGCAGGCCAATCCCATTCGTAGGTCAAAGCATCATTATCAGCATCAGTAGCTTGCGCTGTTGCTTGTAAATCATCTATTGTCGTGAACGGACCTCCGGAGATGGATACGCTTACCATTGTTGGAGGGGTATTATCGCTACCAATTGTGACGTCTTGCGTTGTAAACCACTCGCTGTCTATCTCCCCATCGTTGACTCTGATCTTAGCATACCAAACATCTCCATCTCGAATTGCAACGGAAGGTATTGTCGTATCACCATCAAAAGCTGAAACCTTGGAACCGTCTACATACCATTCTGTACCGCTGACTGTTACGATATCATTATCCGCATCTGAAGATAAGTGAATTAGCGTTAAATCATCTGATTCCAAAGCATCTGTTGGAGTGATTTCTGCCGAATTAACGAAAGGAATCGAGTTCACAACAACTAGGCTCGATGAATGTACAGGATTACCATCGTCTGTTCCATCGCTTGGAGTGACTGTAACATTCCAAGACTCTCCTTTAGAAGTCAAGGATGACGGAACAGTAGTCTGATCATTTCTAGATGATTCTAACATTCCATCTTTGTACCATCTAATCATGGTTCCAGATTCTGAATCTCCATCAGAATCTTGGAAAGTATATGTCAAATTTAGCGTATCCGTAGTTACTGGATTCGCTGGGCTCAAAAGCACCGAAGATGCTGATGGAGGATTGTTAGACGGCGGCGTACCGCCTTCGGGTACTGTGATTGTCGTATCGCCCCAAGTATCTCCTCCAGTACCTCCATTGCCATTTGCTTCAACCGCTGAGAGGTCGAACTGTACAGAGCCTGAACCTGCGGAAGGTGCTGTCCAATCTACGCTCCAACTGCGGTAACTGTTCGTGGTGTGTGTTGCGCTGTCTGCCGCAGAGTTCACCTTCACGGCCATAATTCCAACACCACCTGTTGATAATGTACCTTTGTTGGCATCTAAACTAAATCCGCCATTACCAGATCCACCACCACTAACTGAAATCTGTAAAGTGTATGTAGTCCCAGGATTATATGACGCTGGTTGGCCGCTCATTGACACAGTTACTACATTGTAACCATGACAGTTGCATCCGCTACTACCGCGGTTGTATACTCCATTACTATATCCAAATGATGTTGGAACAGTTGATGCCAGCAAAATAGACACTAACAGAAGTGATGCCAACTTCAGACGCATGTACCCCTACTATGTTTGGATGTGTTTTTAGTATCATGTGTTAATCGTCAGAATTCAAACAGTGTCTTGGGTCCTTTTTTCGGTTCTGAAATCTTGTTGAACAATTTTTCTTCGCTCCAAACCTCAACATTCAGAGATTCTGCCTTTGCTAATTTACTTCCTGCTTTCTCCCCTGCTACCAAAATATCGAGGTTGCCGCTCACGCTTCCAACTACCTTTCCACCTGAATTCTTGATTGCAAGTGCTATTTCCTTGCGAGGGCGAGAGAGTGAACCTGTAATGCAGAATGATTTGCCATCGAATACTCCTGTTGCAGATTCCGCTTCATCGGTTATTGTAATGATTTCAGACAAATCGTCAATCAA
Source organism: Methanobacteriota archaeon (assembly GCA_002715725.1). Lineage (GTDB taxonomy): Archaea > Thermoplasmatota > Poseidoniia > Poseidoniales > Poseidoniaceae > MGIIa-K1. The sequence continues at coordinate 68,992 of PAZU01000004.1, forward strand.
ACTTCTGCGTTTCTTGATTCCATCTCTAAAAATCGCAGCGACTTTTTCACCAATTCCCTCTATTAATGTAAGTTCATCAATCTCTCCTTCATCAACCCAAAGAAGCATTTTTTCCATTGAAGTGAAATGTTGAGAAATTGTCGTAGCCACCTCTGGCCCGATTCTTTCTATCCCTAGCGCATGAAGGAATCTTGCTAGATTCAAATTCCTTGTTTTATCAAGTTCCTCAAGTACATTGTACGCACTTTTATCACCCATTCTTTCCAAATTGGAAATTTGTGAATGACTCAATCTATACAAATCTGCGATTGTTTTGACCAAACCATTATCCAGCAATGCTTCGATTAACTTCTCTCCAATTCCATCCATTTCTAGGGTTCTGCACCAATAGGTCAACGCTCGTGCGGTTCTTGCATCGCATTCTAACGACATGCACCGCAAAAAGGCACCTTCCATTACCAAGTCTCTGCCGCATGCAGGACAATCTTTCGGAATCTGAATGCTCTGGATGGATAACTCTGCGCTGAATATCCTCCCATCAGCATGATTTCGGTTCTGCATATCACTTAATGACGCTTCACCCAAATTTTCAATGATTTTAGGGATCACATCACCTCTTCTAGTGATTTTCACCTTGTCGCCTATCTTGATACCTAGCCGTTCCACTTCACCAACATTATGCAAAGTCACGTTTTCTACCGTTACTCCGCCAACCATTTGTGGGGCTATTCTTGCTACTGGAGTCACAGCACCGGTTCTTCCGGTCTGCCAATCTACTCCTAATAATACGGAGTGTGCTTCTTGCGAAGGAAATTTCCATGCAAGGGCCCAACGAGGATGGTGGGCGGTCATTCCGAGATTTTCTCGCTGTTCTAAATTATCTAATTTGAATACAATTCCGTCTATTTCATATTCGTAAGTCGCTCGTTTAGCGCCCCATTTCGCAGTGTATTCAATCATCTCTTTTTGCGGAGTGTCGGAAGAAAAAATCTCCCATGGAGCAGGTTCAATTCCAACTTCTTGTAGCCATGAAAGTAATTCGCTATCGTTTACCGTATCTGGACTTTCATTTGGGAATTTGACATCGTATGCACAAAAAACCAAATCTGAAGCATCGGCCTTTCCATCCCCGTGTTTTTGCCTCAATGCCCCAGAGCACAGATTACGAGGATTTGGTGAAACTTCTCTGTATTTTTCTTCAAATACAGCTAGTGGCATAACCACTTCTCCACGCACATGACAATCAACAGGTGAATTCAATCTAGTTGGAACATTGGCTACCAGTTTGGCATTCAGTGTAACATCTTCTCCTCTCTCGCCACTGCCCCTTGTGGCTGCCCTGTAGAGGTTGCCTGCGACATATTCCAAAGATAGTGCAGACCCATCCAGTTTAGGTTGTGCGAGATATCTTTTGCCACCGAAAGTAGATTGGGTTACAAAGTGGATTATGTCATCATCTGAAGTCCCCTTATCCAATGAACGCATCGGGAACATGTGCTCGACTTTTTCAGTACCAGGAAGTGGTTCGGGGCCCACTTCGTGTAATACTGCATTGTTGGGATCCAACTCTTTCAATTCATCCCAAAGAGCGTCAAACTCAATATCCGAGATTTCAGGAGCGGAGTGATTGTAGTACAATTCTCGATGATATCTCACCGCATCGGCCAGATACTTGATTCGCTCTCCTCCGGCCATGAATATACACCTATGCCAAGGGCTATCAATGTCACGAAAATTCTAATCCTAAAAGTTCGACATCCGGCAATGGACAACGCGTCATAATTGCATGTGTTAGAATACGAATATGGATTTCTGCAACTACATGGACTACACTCTGAAACATGTGACCAGCGTGGACATTATTGTCATCATCAGACCAGCAGCAATGAATATGTGTGAACGCTTTACCATCTTGTGTCCTAGCTATATTGCCCGATAAACTCACCAACTCAGAAGGAGAGGTTAGTTGCCTACGTATGTACACGCCGTCTTCATTCATGTAGCCGTACAATGTATCCCTAGTTCTCCCAATACCGCTAGTAATCGCTGCAGCATCAAATTCTACTTCGTCTGCAAGTCTTTGTAGAGATGCGTGGATTTCGTCACCTGAGTCGATTCTGACAAACAGGTCTTCGCCGCTACGAGTCCATTCCATGACCGTAGCGATTGGTTGGGACTCAATTATGGTTATCTCATATTTTAAGCACGGTTTGGAGACGAGCATTCTCATACTTCATGCCCCTAGCCCAAGCATGAGTGAGGGGGGACCGTTCAGGAGATTGTTACGATACATGTCTCCGCATAAAGGAACGATACGCCTCGCAACACTATGTTCTGTGCTAAACAAGATATGGGATTTAGCACCTCCTTTACTAATCGGTTTGGCAGTAGATGTAGTCGTACAAAGAGAGGAATCTTTTCTCGCTGGATTTGGAGTTGTGGATGCCTGGCACCAACTGATTCTACTGTCTGTTTTGACTTTCATCATATGGGGATTGGAGTCTCTGTTCGAGTACTTTTACGGTATATTGTGGAGGAATTTGGCCCAAACTGTTCAACATGAGTTGCGATTAGAAACCTTCAGTCATGTGCAAAAACAAGGAATGGGGTGGTTCGATGAGAGACAAAAGGGAGATATTCTGGCTATCCTAAATGATGATATCAATCAGTTAGAACGATTCTTAGACAAGGGTGCTAATGACCTGTTACAGGTAACTACAACTGTGATTGTAGTAGGTGCTGTATTCCTTGCAATCTCATGGAAAGTTGCACTATTCGCAGTACTTCCGATCCCTGTTATCATTTGGGGGTCTTTCCTCTATCAGAGAAGTTTAGAGCCAAGATATGCCGAAGTTCGTAACACTGCTGGCAGATTAAACGCCTTGCTAGAAAATGATTTATCCGGCATGTCAACTATTCAATCGTTCACTGCGGAAGAAAGAGAATTGAAGCGTGTTGAAGACTTGAGTAATGAATACAGAAATGCCAACAAGAAAGCTATCAGATTATCTGTGGCTTTCGTACCAATGATTCGAATGGCGATTCTTTGTGGCTTTACTGCAACGCTGTTACTCGGAGGATGGTTGACTCTTGAAGGAGTGTTGGCTATTGGGGCATACTCTGTCCTTGTTTTCATGACTCAGAGATTACTATGGCCGCTAACCCGCTTGGGAGAAACGTTTGATCTCTATCAAAGGGCTATGGCTTCATCGACAAGGGTGTTGGATGTTCTTTCTTCGCCAACTGAAATCATGCAGGGTGATTTCAAACCAAATCATGAGGATATTGCAAGTTCAGATATCAAATTGAAAAATGTAAGTTTTGCATATACTGGTCGGGAAAAAGTATTCGATAAACTCGATTTGAATATCAAATCTGGAGACATAACTGGAATTGTTGGGGCGACAGGGTCTGGAAAAACTACTCTGATTAGACTGCTACTAAGATTCGCAGAACCCAGTGAAGGAAGTATCGAATGGGCAGGAAAATCTCTTCCTGATTGGGACCTAGAAAAATTACGCTCATCGATGTCGTTGGTAGACCAGCACATTACACTATTTCCAACCACTATTATGGAAAATATACGATACGGTAAACCAGATGCTTCGGATGAAGAAGTCAAGGCTGCTGGTCTAGTTGCGGAAGCATCTACCTTCATCGAAGAGTTACCAGATAATTGGGCCACTCTAGTGGGTGAAGGTGGGCATCGATTATCCGGCGGACAAAGACAACGTCTAGCAATTGCAAGAGCAGTGCTAAAAGATGCCCCTGTTCTAATCCTGGACGAAGCAACCTCTGCTGTTGATAATGAAACCGAAGCGGCTTTACAGCGCTCAATTAGTAAAATTTCTAGCGATAGGACTGCAATAATTATCGCTCACAGATTATCAACAATCCGAAATGCTGAGAGAATAATTGTACTTGAAAATGGCAACGTTATTGAAGACGGCACGCATGAAGACTTAGTCGAAAAACGGGGCACTTACGCTCGCATGTGGGCAGTACAAACCGGAATGAAAATGTGAGATTTTGTTTCTAGAAAAAATACATCTTATTATATGGAAACCAACATGGCATTAAACTGATGAAATCTTCTAACCTAACTAGAACATCGAGCCTTTTGATATTGGGAACACTTGCACTGCTAACCATAAAGACAGTGTCCGCAGAAGATGCGGATGCGGCATTAGATACGACCGATATGGTCGCTGTATCTTTCTGGCTTGCAACCGCTATGATGCTTGCATCTACAGTGTTCTTCGTTCTTGAGAGAAATAACGTAGACGCAAAGTGGAAAACATCCATGACCGTTGCTGCACTTGTTACAGGTGTCGCATGGTACCATTACACTTACATGCGTGAACACTGGTCTGTAACTACAGAATCGCCTCTGGTATTGAGGTATGTAGATTGGTTGATTACCGTTCCTCTACAAGTTTCAGAGTTTTATCTGATTTTAGCAGCAGTAGGTGTAGCAACAGCAGCACTGTTCTGGAGATTGTTCGCAGCTTCAATTGTCATGTTAGTATCTGGATTCCTTGCAGAATCTGAAGCACACATCGGCTGGATAAGCAAAGATATGGTTTGGCCATTGTTCGTTCTAGGAGTTGCAGCATGGGTCTACATCATGTATGAGATCTGGAAGGGAGAAGCTAAGGAAAGTGTCAGCAAAGCTAGCGATGGTACACAATTTGCTTTCAAAGCAATGGCATTGATTCTAACAGTTGGCTGGGCAATCTACCCAATTGGTTTCGTCCTCGGTCAGCAGTATGACAATACTGATGGATTGAACATATTGTACAACATCGCCGATGTAGTCAACAAGACCGCATTTGGAATGATGGTATGGTATGCAGCAACCATGGACACCAAAGCTTCCTCATCCGAGGAATGATCATTCTTCTTCTTGAAGGATTGTGACTATCAGACTTGCTGCTCTATCGAGTGCATTTCTGTCGCCGCCAAGGGGTAGGGGTCCGAAAGGGCCCCACCCCTTGCGCAACAACATTATTCTCTTTCTCGGCTGTTTCCTAGCCAGTTTCAATCGATTCCATTCATATCTCTGACCATCCGCAAAAAGATGTGTGTTAGTAATCGCATATCGCTTAGGTATCAACAGCGATATCAAGTGAATTGCTAGCAATATATCCCATATCCATACCCAAATTATCGGCGTATCAGATAACTCAGCTAGCATCCATGGAAGTACCATCATTGCCCCCATGGTCAGCAAATTTGCCCATTGGCGTGACACTTCTTGTGATTGATTAGATTCCCAAGCAAAGCCACCATTAGGTAACTCTCCAAGTTCAGGTATGTCCATCCTTTGGCGGCCTAACCACCAAGCATCCCATGCAACGATTATTGCTAGAACTGCAACACAAAACTGAGCCATTGTTTCTGGATCTGGTAATGCGCTGGTAAATTCCGCCATCACTGCACGTCCTGCTTCCTACGCATCAGCATGAACGCTGCTGCTCCAAGGAAAATAAGAACAAATAACACAGTTCCAATAGAACTACTCTCTGAGTCTTCACCTGAACTGGTTCCTTCCGAGATGTCTGGAATCCCGTCTCCATCATCATCCGGGTCTACGGTAAGCCAGGTTGTTACTCCTAATGGGCAGTGTAAGTCATCGGGCTGTCCGTCATTATCTGTGTCAATACTAGCGCATGCGTCGTAAGGCCAAGCATCTCGAACGTCCAATGAGCCATCATTGTCATCATCGGTATCATAGATATCTGGCCCGCAATACAAGTTTTCTTCCTTATCAAACCAGGTTTCGGAATTGCAAGTTAAAGTCCAATCTTCATCTGAATCTAAAAGAGTAATTTCGAAGCTAAGTGAATCGCTAGAGGTTTTACCTTGTGTATCGGTGACATCTAGCGACAGAACATAGAATCCCGCAGGAAGATCTGTAATGTTATTCCACTCGCCCGAAAGTTGCATCATTTCGGTTTGACCAACTACTACACTCCATACAATATCTAAATCTGCATTGGCATCTAGGTCATCACTAATTACCGCTCTAATCTCAATAGGTAAACTTTCCATAATTCTAAATCCATCATCTGGAATAATAATCTCTACTTCGGGTGCTTGATTGCCAATCATGTCAACTTGAATGACATCGCCTTCGCTAATCCCAAAGAAAAAGTTAGAATCTGTATCTGGCAAATTTTGTGCTGAAGCAATGACTCTAACCGATGAGAAATCTCGCTCTCCTGTATCATCTACAACCTTTGTTGGTAACGCTATTTGTATACTGCTTCCTTGTGCAGTTCCGGTCCAATAATCTTCCACTTCAAGGAACAGGTTTGCTTCTTGAGAATTTCCATCAAGTCTTACGTCGAAGATGTGCGTAGACCATGTTCTGATTTCTCCAAATGATGTAGATTCCGATGTTGGTGAAACATCATACAAGTTGGCTGTAGCAGAGTCTACGTCAACTGAGCCATTTAGCGTTCCATCATAAACCATAATTGAGGCCCCATCGCTAGATATAGCAACTAATGATTCGATATCAACATCCATTAGAATCATCGGCGCCGATTCTCCATCAGTGTGCAAATCTACTCCCTTTGTACAGGAAGAGATTGTAGAATCGGAAACGACTAGAGATGCTGAAGCTCTGCCATGATGTGCAGTAATACCAGTTCCACTTCCTCCACAATCAATATTCAAGTTCGACAAACTACCTGCAGAATTATCCAAATCAATAGCAGGGGCGCCATTGATACTGACAGTGTCGATGATAATCTCCCGGTTATCAGTGCCATTCAAAGAAGTCAGGTTTAGTTCATTCATTTCGAATCCATCTAGATTATTTACAACTAAGTCTGCTCCATCAAGGTTCGATAAGTGGCCTTCCACAGCACCTAAACTAACCGTGTCCGTTACAGTCAATCCATCAATCTCCATACCAACTCCCTGTGCCCAAATTGCATCTGAATGGCAATTTTGCATATCCACATTTTCCATAACTATTGAAATCGAACCTTGAGACTCGAAGCAGTGTGATGCTGAATCGGTGAAGGTTGTCGATGCTATGTGCAAGGTTCCTTGAGCCGAATTAGTTGTACGCAATAGTGGCTCCGCACTACTCGAGCGCGCTAGAGATGAATGACTGAATACTACATCAGCATCTCCGTTAATTGTCATTAATGGTGAGCCTTCTACCAAACTAGTTCCCAAAATCTGTACTGAAGTTTCAGCATTATCACCGACTAATAATCCTCCCCATCTCGCTCCTCCTCCCATTGATGAGATTGTTGAGAAGCCAGAGTTGAAGGTGCCTTCAACAGTAATTGTTACTTGATCAGCGATGCGTAAATGTGCACCATCGTTGACTGTCATTGTTTCGCCTTGTGGTACAACCAAATCGCTTGACAGATGATATGGGCTCCACAATTTTTCAAGAATTAGCCACTCGTCTAGAGTGCCGCCATCAATTGTAGATGCAATGAATGTGTGCTCCATAGAACTCGATGTGTCCCATGCCATCAAATCGGTAATCTGCCCCCATTGCATTTCTACTTGCATTAGCCCCGTCGTAATTGTTCCACTAGAATCTACGCGCAAAGCAGTAGTTGATTTGCTAGCCTCGCCGTTAGAATCCGTAGATACGCTTTGTCCATCGATTGTTACTGTTGCGCCTTGAACAGCATCTCCTTTGTCAACAACTGAGACATGTAGGGTGTTTACTATTTCCAGTGATGCCCCCCCTCCTACGCTTACGTTTGAAACACTACCCGAGTTGATTGTAACTTTGCAGGAATTATCTAATTGAACATCGCCAACGATATGCAAATGATACAACGTGATGTCGCTTTGACAGGAAGTCCACAGAACGTCTCCATTTATTGTTAGATTAGAACTCATTGAATCGCTAAACAGGCCTGAATGGGAAACCACATCTCCGTAGAATTGTGAATCTATTCCCTCGAAATCCCCTAATGTGTTCACTGTTAAGGATGCAGTTTCAGGGATCTCTAAACTAGTATGCTGGAGAATCAATTGAGCATTGGATGCAATTGTAATGTTTCCTCCAGCAGTGTGCGGGGAGCCATCTTCAGTTGGGCCCAGAACTACTACAGAGCCAGCACCAAGAACCCAATCTCCTTGTGGCATTATTGGAACTTGCATTGTGTGAGAACCGCCTTGAATACCCGTTGGAGAGGATAATGCGCCAACTCCTGCATATGTTGCAGTAATTTGTGAGCCACTTTCACTAACAGGCAGTACTGCACTTCCGCTGTTTGCTGTTCCGCTAAATCCTAGAACTTGCCAATCTGCATCGACTGGGTTTCCTGTTAAATCTTCAAAATTGATTGTCATCTCCCAAAGACGGTTGTTGGTAGTTGTAGCCAAATTGAGAGTTTGGCTAGTTCCATAATTTAGAATTCCATCCCCGGTTGAATCTGAGTTTAGATTGCTTGCGGATGTCCAAGACCAGACTGTAACTTCGGATTCCGAATCTATGACTCCGGCTTCCTCGTGGAAACTTGACGACCAAGTTCTCAATACTGCACTAGATGAAACCATTACCAGTCCATTATCGGATACTCGTGTTTCCAAGGAATCTGAAACATGGATTGATGAAGAGCTACTATACAATCCCTGTTCACTAGAATCCAACAACGTCAAATCGTCGGATTGTAAAACCGATTCGTGTACCAGCATGCTATTTGCAAACCCGCTTACTGAAATTTCTTCAGCATCGATATTGCACCACCAGGATTCGATTCCCGTGCTACCGGATTCAAATTGATTGAATGGCATGTTTATGTGTAAGTCGGAGAATGTGTGTGCTCCTTGAAGAATGTCAATTCCTTTTTCTCCGCCCGTCGAAATGTTAACTACAACAGAGTCCAGAGTTGTTGCTGAAATTCCAGAAAAGGATAATCCAAGTCTATCGGATTCAAACAGCGAATCTGTAATCGATAGAGTCCCAGTACCAGAGGCCTTGAGTGCAGAATCTGATGCTTCTATTTGCGTTGAAGTTACGATGTAATCCCCGCTACCAGCAAGTGCCATACCAATCCACGGAGCATCATAGGAATTCATGCCCGAAGAAAACTGTCCTGTCAAAGAAATATTCGATAGAGTTACAGTTCCTGATGTCCTCAAATCGATGGGCGTCTCAGGGCTATTTGCGAAGAAGGCGGCATCTGAAATTGTCAAATCGCCAGCAGACCATGAGTTAACCAATCTCTCACCAGACATATCTATGTTTGATACAGTGAATCCTGTCGAGTCGACAGATACGACTGCATTGGCGGATTCTCCCTCCATTCCGTCTACGTCACCAGTAACTCCAGAAGATATTGTGAGGGCATTTCCAACCCCTGTTGTGAACTCTAATTGTTCTACATCAGCAGTACCTCCAGTCAATGCAATACCAACGCCAGCATTACTGAATGAAGCATCTGATAACACCATATCACCACTAGAATGAATTCCTCCTGAAACATCATCGATAGTTGCTGCTGTGATGTCTAAATTACCTGTTGAGCGAATCCCGTCGTGATCAACATGGCTAATGGTTACACCATCGATAGTTGCAGAACCATCAACTTCGATTCCTATCAAGCAATCCTCGATTGCTAGAGATTTTGCTGTTAATGTACCATCAATAATCATACAAGATTTTGCGTTTGAGATTGTTACATTATCAAGAGTTGCACTGCCAATTGAGGTTATGGTCAGTGCATCCCACACTCCCGCATTGTGAGAGCCTGGGCCTGTTGTTTGGATTGAAGACATAATTGTTGCATTGTTTGCAATTAAAGTTCCCTCTACTTCCATCCAATAGTTCTGCATGTCAATTGTTGTACCTGGTTTGATTGTTAGAGTGGTACCGTGTGAAACCGTATAATTCCCAGTCATCGTATGGTTTCCTGATAGGTCAACATCTTGTGTTGTTACCGTATCATTTGCGATTACCACCGACAAAGAAGAGAGGGTGATTAAGGCTGCTAGCAACAAAGAACGGATTCTCATATTGGCATGTAAAGCCTCATCTACCATCAATACATTGCTTCCGAGTCTCCTACGGAGACTCTTTTTTCAATACACTTAGAATAATCCCAGGCAGTGGGCCTGCCCAGATTTGAACTGGGGTCTGACGGCCCCCAGCCGCCAAGTATAGGCCAAGCTAACCCACAAGCCCTTGCCTGGGGAATCTGATTCGACTAAGCTCGCTCGCGAGGTGCACTGAAAGGTGCAACTTCACTGATCAAGTCGATGTGTGAAACAAACATTCGGCGGCAACAATAGAGGTCAAATCCAAGTTCATCAAGGGCCGTCATTATATCGGTACCCGCTTCTTTCTTTTCATTGAATTCTTCCCACTTATGTGCGATAAGACTGCCACAACTAAAACAACGTACTGGAATAATCATCTAAATCACCTGTAAGACTTCTGCTTCTTTCGGCGAGCACCACGACCGAGCTGGTGTTTTGGTTCCTTTCGACGAGGGTCGTTAACCAGTAGACTGCGATCAAATCGCAGGTACTCGTCACGTAGTTCCTCATCGAGTCCTTCTGCACCACCATTGTAATGGACTAGGCCACGAGCAATTGCAGTTCGAATTGCATCGGTCTGACCCATAACTCCACCACCATGTGTTAGAATATTAATGTCTACCTTGGATAAACGGTTCATTGCATCAGCAATAATCAGCGGCTCCATTGCCTTACGGCGAGATAGAGCAGGTTGCATGATTTCAATAGGTTCGCTGTTAACTCGAACTCTTCCCTTTCCAACCTTGACAGTTGCACGAGCAACTGCGGTCTTACGCTTACCTGATGTGTGTACGACTTTCTTACCTTTGCGAGCCATCACTGCTCACCTCCGTTCCATCGGTGTGCTGGTGCGCCTAGGTTAGCGCTAATCTCTCCCAAGCGAACAAATCGCTGAGGAAGAGGGCGTCGAATCTTGCTGTCATCACCTGCTTCGTGACCTTCTGGAAGGTCTCCTGACAAGTGGCTAGGGCAGCCGATTTCGACACGAAGATTGCGAAGTGCACGACGTCCGCTACTCTTTGCTTGGTAAGGCAACATGCCTCTGACTGTTCTCTTAAGAATCATATCAGGCATTCTAGGGAAATATGGTCCCTTGCGAGCATGGTTTAGCGCATACTTATCGTGATAAGTAGCGAATACTGAAGTTGGTTTGCCTGAAACGACAGCCTTCTCAGCATTTACAATAACCACTTGGTCACTGTTACCAGCACGAGTGCTCTTCAGAAGAATATCTGCAACTGTACTAGCCAAACGGCCTAGGACAAGTCCATCGGCATCATAGACGAATGTCTTGCTATCAACCAAGGATGTACACCCCCGATCCGTTTGGGTTTTCGTTCATTAGTTCAGCAAGCGAAAGGACTCTGCCTCCTGCTGCCTCAATTTTCTCACGGGCTCCTGCGCTGACACTGTATGCGGCGACGTCGTGCTTGGCTGAAACTTCACCACTGCCGAGCAACTTGCCTGGAACGAGGACTGTTACGCCCTCGGGGCAATGGCGGCTCAAACGGCTTAGGTTAGGTTGCGCCCAATTACTACGGCTCTTAGAAAGGCGTAGCGCGACATCTCGCCACAGAGGTGCGCCGGTCTCGCGAGACTGTGCCTTCAAATCGCCGATTAAATCGACTAGATTTGGGTTTGTCTTGCTTACGGGTTTACTCATATGACTCACTCGATGCTTTAGAAGCAAGTCGCCGACCAACCACCCTGTTATGAAGGCACCGACGCGGCCAATCTCCTCTTCGCGCCGTAGTTGACCGCTTTTGCGAGATTTTAATCGAGTAAAATATCGCCTTTAGCATCTAGCAGTTCAACGGTTAATCCTGCTGCTCTAGCCTGGACAAGAATGTCGTTGTGAAGAGTATCTGAAAAGTCATCAAGTGCCTGCAAAGAGGTAATCGATGCGACATCGGTGAGTTGGTCTATCAAATGGTTTAGCACACAAGAGACCCCATACGCTTGACCTGCTCTAAACGCATGATCTACTCCGCCAATCTCGGGGTCTTCAGCTTTCATTCGCAACATTACCTGTTGTGAATAAGCAACCAATGCGCCATAAATCGATTCGATGATTTGTGCCGCCTCTAAATCCGTAAGCAATAACTGGGCATTCGACAACGCCGCTCGCACCGCAGAACCATAGATTCTGTGCGCTTCAATCGTATTCATTCCTTCTTGCATCATCGCTTGGTCGATGAGAGTCTTCCAATCGCTCATAGTGCACCCACAGAGGACTAGACTCATCAACCCTACGCCGACGAATGGGCAAAGTCGGGATAACCCCCGACTTTGCCCTAAAGCCGATTATTCAAATCTTGAAATTTGAATTGTCTTCGTTTTCGTCGATACCTGCCTGCTTGACAGTACCATCTGCTGCTACGAATTCTCCAGCCTTGGTAAGGCCGCCATACAATTTAGCATCATGTTCCTCTGTACGAGTAATCATTCCGCCATCGCCAAGAGCAAGTGCAAGGCTCTTCGTAATCTCGTTCAGAGTTGCAATTGCTCGATCACGGTGGCTTGGGCCAATCTCGTGGTCTGAATAACGTGCTTCTTCGAAGATTGCGATGAATGCATCCAACTGGTCTGCAGGGACCATGTGGAATGCTCCACGAACTGCGCTCTCGAATTCACGTGTGGTTTCGTAAACCTTCTTCATGAATCCATGTCGGCGGAAGTGCTTGACTAACTGCTTGTAACAATCGAAGATGATTGCGATGTATTCGTTTGCAGCTTGTAACTGTAGCATTGTATCGGTTAGTATACCGCGCAATGCTTCAACTTGGCGTCTTGCTACAACTCGTTGATAGTACATGACTCCAGCGACCAATGCTCCTAGTAGAACAATAACCAGCGCCATAATTGTGGTCGGAGTAAAGATCCCGTCACTTTGGTCACTGACCTTTGCCTTCATGTAATGTACTTCGTGAGTAATGTTGTCACTAGACTCTGCGAAGAATGTGGAACCAGGGTAGTAAGCCTTGATTCTCCAATCTCCCGAACATGGTTCTCCTTCACAAGTTCTACCGGAGAAAGCCCAATCGAATGATGCAACACCTTGTTCGTTGGTATATGATTCATTACGGCCTTCTACAACCCATTCCATCGAATCGGAGTCCCAGTATTCTCTGATGAAGAATATCTCTTCGTTCTCAACCGCCAGGTCTAGCCTATCGCGCAATAGTGCGATTTCTCCGTAAACATTGTCATTGGTATCCAAACCATTGTTGTTGACATATGACCAAGAGGTCTTCACCTGTAGATCGACTCTGCTCCTTACAAGAACTACAATATCCATGTGTGAACCATTCAATACATTGCTAGTATCCTTATCACATCCGCCTGGAACGTTGATGTCTGGCTCAAACGCAACTCTTAGCAATCTGAATCCTTCAAGTTCTCCGCCAGTTGTTTCAACTCCCTTCAAACCAGGGTTTTGACTCGGATCTCCACTGAACCATTCAACCATTCCATCGGATTCTCTTGTGTAGATGCTCGATAGAGGGCGTACGTTCTTCTGAGGGTCGAGATAAATATTCAGACACTTGCCTCCAACATATTGTCCATTGGATTGTGTTAGGATTGCATCGATATGGAAACTTTCCTTCAAGTAAAGAACAGGGAATGCGCTTCCATTATTTGGTGCAACGAATGTTTCGACGCTAGACTTGAACGGTCCAACTTCAGCAATCTGTAATGTTGAATTGCTGAATACATCAAACTCAGTTTGTACGGTCTTGTTTTGGTACCGGTAAGCATCATTGTTATCCCATGCAGAATAGGTTACAGTAACTCTAGCTTTACCTGCTAATACGTCAGACAGTGGACATGTTATTGCGAATCTACCGTTAATGTCGGTGATTCCATTGAAACATGCAACCGGGCCAGCAGGACTGTTGACCATCTCGTAGTTGACACGGACNTTTCTGAACGTTAAGTTGGTTCCTAATTCGTCGGTTAATTGTCCTGTTACCACCATTGGCTTAGGAACAACCTCTCCGGTCAATGGGTCGATTTCGCTAGTGTAAACAATCTGGTCATCTACATCCATTGAAGTTCTACCAATCAAGGAGAATCCATTTGCATTGTATGCCATTTGTACTCTGAAGTGATCATTTCCAACAACATCTACACATGGGTCCCACTTTCCTTGCATTGTCAAGTATTCTACCTCTAAGACTTCACAGCCTTCATTCGGTAGAGTCTCACGGAATCTTAGGTAAACAGATACAGGTCCAAATCCATCAGGTAGGAAACTGTCTGGGTCTTCACGTAGAATCTGTGGGGAGAGTGGGGATACATTCGCCTTCAAACATCCAACTGATTCTGAGTCATCGAGTTGCCCATTACCATTGGAGTCGCGGTCAGGGATTCCATCGCCATTGCCATCATAGAAACAGAGATGGCTTCCATCAGCCTGAGGTTCAGGTAGAGAAATTAGACCAGCGTTAGGTGCCAAGGTTGCTACAACTTGCCTATGCATGACTCCTTCGAAGTCCAGTCCTTCATAGATAACGTCGACTAGGCCGCCGTTTGGCGTTGTTGCGCCGCTCAATTCTCGACCACCAGAGTCTCTTATCGTTACAGTCTTGTTATCATCCGTAACCTGTGCAGTGAAGTCCCATCTGTCACCCGATTGTCGGATGTTTTCATCTGAAGAAATCACATTTACATAGGTACGAGAAACTACCCATACGCTTTGGCTGTCGATATTACCTTTCATCAACCGGTTGCCTTCGTAATCGAATTGTAGAGAATAGTTCCCAAGAGAATCCTCTGGGTTGATTTGGAATGGTATCGAGAAAGTCCCTAGGTCATCGGTGTAATTTACACCACTTCTACCATCATAAGACCATGTCCAAGTTACTGGAGCGTTGCGTAGAGGTTGCAATGAGTTATCTAGCAATCTTGCCTCAATAACTGTCGTAGTGTTACGATACAGTCTTGGAACGCTTGTCATCTGGAACTGAGTTGTTCCGACTACTGTCACGTTGATGTAAGCACCTGTAGCTGCAAGGTTAGTTGAGTTACCAGTGAAGTAGTAAGCATTGTTAGTAAAGTCCACACGTATACCGTAAGTCCCTGCAGTGTACTGGCTATACCAAGTCCAATTGTACTCGAAAGTAGCCTCTCCATCTTTCATTATTGGGCGCTGTGTGTAAGCCGTCTCTTGGCTTCCCATGAATTGCCCGTTGCCGTCAATATCGACCTGCAATGCAATTGGGTCTTGGTCCCAAGGTTCATCTGTACGATTTGTTACAGTTCCACTAACACCGAAGGATTCTCCAGTATTCATTTCTGGAACAATCTCACATCTAATTGGGCTTGAAGGATCTGTAGGGTTAACTTGCCCACAAGGAGGTAAGTCTCCATCTCCGCCATTGACCAAAGATATGAACCAATGAGTTGTGTTCACTGATAAGAAACCGCGTAGATTGATTGCCTCGCCTGGCAGATTATCTGGAATACCGTCCCAAAGGCTTGGATATGGTCGCAAGACCTTGGCTTCTTCGAAGCTAACTCCTGCAGCATTCAATGCCTGCTGGTGGAATAGTGTAGCCCAATTTCCGAAGGTTCCATCGCCGTTATTGATTGTTCCATCCCAGTAGTATACTGCGGATAGTCCGCTAACAGTCAGTTCTCCTTCGATGTTCATGCGGTGCATGACACGTACAGAGAATGGGTCTGAAGAATCGCCATGCAGATACGGGAATGGCCATTCGTCAGCTAATTCTGGAATTACTGATGCTTTGATTTCGATATCTCCTGCAGGCAGGCTAGTATTCGTGTAATCATAGCGTAGTGGCATTCCGGTGCTACTATCGATTAGAACATCGTGAGTCTTAGTCAAATCGTTCCATACGATTTCCTCGTAACCACCAGGTATCTGTCCTTGTCCGTTATCCATAGTAGAATTCCACTGAACTTGCTTCCAAGTACCATTAGCCCCTAGGTTCTGTACGAATGTCAAAGATGCCCATCCGTCACTATCGGTTCTGTATCCATCGTTATTGAATCCAGAGAAGTTAGACGGGGTTGTTCTATTACCAAACAATCCGCCTGTAATTTCGAAACTAATTGGTGAATGTATGATTCTGTTATCGTACAATCCACGAGTCCAATCTGCGGCGTAGTGAGCCTTGAAATCCATCCAGAATGGCTGTTCATCACTGCGGAAGTAAGTCCAAGCAGAATAGTCCACAGTCATGTTGGCTTCAGCACCAACATAGTATGATTGAGACTGATTGCCATTGAAAGCGAACATTTCGGTAACTTCAGCATATACTCGGTATGTGGTGTTATCACCCACTACCAAATCTTCTGGATACAAGAATTGACCAACTGTGAAGTTGCCCCACATATTGGTAATTACATCGATCGTTTCAATAGCAGTAGTATTGTTTCCAGTCCATTCGATGTGAACTTGAACAGGCAATCCTGGTGCTGACTCATAGGCAGAAGTTATCGGATTCAACCAGTCGACATGCCCTCTGAAAATCGATGGGCTTTGCGCATCTAGCCAAAGTGTGTCTGGAATGTCCAAAGTAATGTAAGTTGGAGCCTTATCATCAGCATCTAGAATACAATCATTGTCGCTGTCCCAATCGCTCGATTCAGAGCCTGCATAACATGGGTCTGAAATATAATTCTCTTCCAGGTGGTCCCAATCATTATCTTCTCTCGAATCGTTGTCATCATCGTTGTCAATAGCATCTGGGCCAGTAGAAGGGTCGTTTGGATTAGCAATACCTAATCCTCCGCCGAAGTCATCGTGATCCCACGGATTAGTAGATTCGGCATCGAATCTTAGTGGCCATAGTAGTACTTCGTCTTCGTCGTGCATTCCGTCTTCGTCATCATCAACATCGATATCGTCACGAGTACCATCATTATCATGGTCGAATGGAGCGGTAATAGAAATTTGAGCCTCGACTAGATTGGAGATTCCGTCACCATCAAAGTCATCATCAGCCCAATCAACGATTCCATCATTGTCGTGGTCAAACGGATGTTGTTCTTCACCAGAGAAGCAGCCTGGCTGCAGTTCCTGTACAGAATCTAGGACGCCGTTGTTGTCGTCGTCAGGGTCTTCTGAATCTGGTACACCATCATTATCGTTGTCTACGTCATAGAATTTTGGAGATTTCAAACCTTGGCTCATTACACCCTTATCCCATACAGCTTGGAACCAGCCATCGCCATCAACATCCTGGTCATTTCCATCATCATCTAGGTCATCACAATTCAAACCAGTGAAGAAATCGGTTCCATAATCTTGATTGGCGTCATCGTCCAAATCATCGTTTGTATCGACTTCAAAGAAGTCCCATACGCCATCGTTGTCATCATCTACGTCATTCCAATCATAGATTGCATCGTAATCTTCGTCAAGGTCGACTGTATTATTGGTGAAATCACCATCAACGTCTCCGTCTTCGGCATTCTTCAGTAAGTCGGCACCCAATTCATCGGGGAATCCAACAGTTGCTGCATTTGCAGTATCGTCAAAGTTCCACTGCCAAACTCCTGTTAGAAGACCCATCCATGTGATGAATGCATCTCTGTTATCTTGAATCTGAGTGAATGAAATTGCGCTTTCAACATCGCCATCTCCTCCGAAATCATAGTGCCAGCATCCACCTTGAGCGCCTGGAGTACAAGCCCATGTGTTCTTTCCACCTGCGCCTTGGTCAAAGGCAGCATCAGGTCTTGTTGAGTAAGGAGACCCGAAGTTAGCATTGGTTCCAGTTAATGGCATGTGATATGCTACTGCATATGTGTATCCACAAGTGAAGCCTGAGCCTAATTGGCCAACTGTCATACCACATTGTGTTAGATCCATTGTACCTCCCATCTTGAGGTCGTTAACATCCAGTAGTCCGTCGTTGCCTTCGTCTTGGTCCCACCAATCTGGCATACCGTCTGCATCTTGGTCAGTATCTAATCCATTGATTAGAGAGTCGCCGTCCGCATCGATATCCCACTCGTTACCACCATTGTATGATGACCAACGAGTAAACATGAACCAATAGAATTCAGGAACATTTCCGCCAGTAGGTGGGTTAGTAGTTTCATCAAACCCGTTGTAGTTTAGAACAACGTCTGCGAATGGGTTTGCATTCCAAACTAGTGCCCAATAGTTGTCGGTGTTGTCTGTGTAATCTTGGTTGTCAGCACTACCATCAAGGTCGCCGCCATCACCCACAGGATAGTAAGGAGTTGCGAAAGCATCTGTTGCGTCGAAATCAACAATTCCACAGTTTCCGTCATCCGGGTCGTACAAATCATTCAGTCCATCGTTGTCATCATCCCAATCAATGTCGTTTGGTAATCCATCGCCATCGATATCAGAGTCGACATCGTTAGGCCCATCATCACGATACAAGCTACCGTTGATTTGGTGGAATACAGCATCGTTATCAAAGTCACAATCCCAATCGATATCGATGATGTCGATAATTCCATCACCGTCATCGTCAATGTCATCCCAGTTAGAAATTCCATCGCCATCCCAGTCGTTGAATTGGGAGTAGGATGCTCTTTCAGTCAAACATCTCGGGTCAGGGCTAGGAGGATTAGGGTTAGCAGGAGACATACAGGTTGCAATCCATGCTTCAGAGTTCATAGACAGTGGGTAAGTGTCGTTCTCATTTTCGATTTGGTCATTGTCCATATCGTAAGCGAAATCTGTTGCTGTAAACTGTGTCTGTACAGCATCGTCAGGGGTTGGAGTTCCTCCCATGTCAGGGTCGAGCCAATCCCAAATTCCGTTGTAATTCTGGTCGAATGGTCGGAATCTATCATCATCCAAATCTGCGTCATAGTCTATTTCGCAATCGTGACCAGGAGTGTTGTCAGTATCAGCTCCCGGGGTTTGGTAAGGAGTTGAGTTTAATCCGGTATAATCGTTTAGTCCATCGCCGTTGGTATCGATATTCCAACAAACATCAGGGATTCCATCATTGTCATCATCTGGGTCGTACATATCGAGGAGTCCATCGTTGTCATCATCGGTATCAGAACTATCTGGAACATTGTCATCATCATTATCAGGATCGATGAAATTTGGAATTCCATCGCCATCTAGGTCGCCATCAAATATTGTGGTGAATGCAGGAGTACCTGCAGCACCGTCTCCGTTTTCTCCGCCTGCATAATCAAAATCGTCGTTAGCGTCAACCTTTGCTGCTTCTAAATCTACGAAATTGATACCGGCAGAGTACATTCTGTATTGATTGAAATTCCATGTAACTGGAGCATCGAACATTGCGCCGCTGCCATCCATAGCTGCTGTTATGCTAGCATCATACGGATTTGCATCGTTCCAGTCTAGAGTGCCATCTTCATCATCATCGTTGTCGAAGTAGTCTTGGGCGCCATCGTTATCGAAGTCGCAAGGCCAGCGGAATTGGTCAATTCGGCCATCGTTGTCATCGTCTTCGTCATATCTACCAGCGCCAGAGCCGTCTGTATCTTCATCAGTAACTCCGTCGTTATCGTGGTCAAACGGCTGTTGGTCTGCACGGTATGCGATTCCAACAGGTTGGCCGGTTAGAGGGTGAATTGTAGTAGGGTCTACGAATCTGTGCATTGAAACATTTCTTGGATCTAGCCCTTGCGCTTCAAGTGCATCGTAATCGATTGGCCCTTCAAGAATCCCGTCATTGTCATCATCCCAATCTAAGTGGTCTTGAATTCCATCGTTATCGTGGTCGTATGGGTCTGTTCCATAGCAACCATCGAATCTCTCGAGTAAATCATAGATTCCGTCATTATCATCATCGAGATCGTTTAAGTCATCAATTCCATCGTTATCGTGATCATCTGCACCAGATTCTTCGAGCATTAATCCGTAATTCGGATTCAAGGAAAGTGAAGAAACATCGTCAATTTGCCCGTACATAGCACCTGGGTCGGCCCATGTCATATCCCACAGAGCATCGTGCATTTGCAGACCATACTGTGGCGGCATTCCTCCATTCCATTCACCTTGGCCACCTTGTTCGGTTGATTGTGCATCACTTAGTAAAAGTGGATCTGCCTCAACCAATCTGGTCTCAGTTTCGTAGTCTTGATTGAGTGTAGAAATCAATCCTAACCAAGTACTTGTGATCATCAAGAACACAAGCCCCACAGATACTGTGGATTTGCGTCTATTCTCAAACTTCTGTGCAAATTGTCTTTTTGAGAGCATAACTACTTCTCCGGAATCATTTCGTGACTGACGCCGACTATATCAAGCGCGCTACGCGTATGTGCGCAATGGTATCACGTGAAGGTTTGAGTATCAACTCTCAAAATTTTTGCAGAGAAAGGAAAGTGGGGGGATTTCACCGGGGGCGAACCCCCGATGAAATCAGCTGACCCGAACCTAATCGAACGGGTATACAACAACTGCCTAAACAATTTCAGTAGTTTCAAACTTCGAAGATATCGATGATTCCATCATTGTCGTCATCGTCGTCGACGTGGTCTTCAATACCGTCGTTGTCATGGTCAAATTGACCAGTTAGGTCGTTACCGTCGTTAGCTTCGAACCAGTCAGACAAGCCGTCGTTATCGTCGTCTGTGTCTGTGCTGTCCCAGATTCCATCGTTGTCGTGGTCGTAGCGGTATGCGCCAGTAGCGCCACCGATTTCATCCACGTCTAGGATGTTATCATTGTCATCGTCGGTATCATCTATGTCGTCCATTCCATCGTTGTCATGGTCACGCATTCGGTCTTCACCAGCGTCCCTTACACCGTTGTTGTTAACGTCGTCGAAGTCGTTGCGGTTGTCGATGCCATCGTTATCGATGTCAAGGTCAACTGCGTCGTTGATTCCGTCATTGTCATGGTCGTAGATGTTGGTTGTGTCATCGCCGTCCTGAGTCTCTTCACGGTCATCGATTCCGTCACCATCGTCGTCGTTGTCTTCAGCGTCGTCGATGCCATCGTTGTCGTGATCGTTAGGATTCTGGTCTAGATCATCTGCAATTCCGTCGTTATCGTCGTCATTGTCAAGATCATCTGGGATTCCGTCACCATCGTTGTCGTTTTCGCCGTTTTGGTCCTGGTTGTCCAGTTGCTGGCCTTGTTGCTGGTCATTTTGCTGACCTTGTTGACCTTGCTGACCGTTCTGGGTCTGGCCCTGCTGCTGCTGGTTCTGACCATTTTGGCCGTTTTGGCCTCCTTGGTCTTGTTGGGACTGGTCGCCTTGCTGGCCGCCTTGTTGGCCGCCTTGCTGTTGCTGTCCTTGTCCGTTATCCTGCTGCTGGCCTTGTTGACCTTGCTGACCTTGCTGACCTTGGCCTTGCTGTCCAGACTGGCCTTGTTGGCCTTGTTGTCCAGATTGCTGTCCTTGCTGGGAGCCTTGTCCTTGCTGTCCTTGCTGACCTTGTTGGCCACCTTGTCCTTGCTGTCCTTGCTGTCCAGATTGGCCTTGTCCTTGACCTTGTCCTTGACCCTGTCCTTGACCCTGTCCTTGACCTTGTCCTTGACCCTGTCCTTGACCCTGTCCTTGACCTTGTCCTTGACCTTGTCCTTGACCCTGTCCTTGACCTT
>PAZU01000005.1 GCA_002715725.1 Methanobacteriota archaeon
ATCATTGGATGAATGTAGATTTCTATTGCGGTGGAATTGAGCATGCTCAAATGCATCTGATTTATGCTAGATTTTGGACAAAAGCACTACGAGACATTGGATTACACAAGATTGACGAGCCATTTGAAGAACTGTTGTGCCAAGGTATGGTGAATAAAGCAGCCCCATGGTGTGAGCCTTGTGGAATTACTTTGTCTGTTGCTCATGCCGGTCAAAAGTGCCCTCAATGTAGTTTCATCTTAACTGAAAGGAGTGCAAAGATGAGTAAGAGTCTAGGAAACACCGTTTCGCCAGAAGAAATGATTGAGAAATATGGCGCAGATACCGTGAGGCTGTTTATTCTGTTCGCCGCAAATCCAACTGCAGGTATGGATTGGTCTGACACGGCATTAGAAGCAAATTATCGACAAATGGTTCAGTTGTTCGGCATACCTTCCAACATCTTGGCATGGGACGGAAAAGCGAGTGAAATTGACCTGTGGATGAAGGCTCGGCTTAAGCAAAGATGCTTGCAATGGCAAGACGCAATGGATAGATATGATCTGCGTGGAGCAGTGGATGCAAGCCACTTTGATTTGGTTAAAGATTTGAATTGGTATCGTCGCCGAGGAGGAGGTAATCCAGAAGTCGGGCGCCAAATTCTCGAAACCTGGAGCCATATGATTTCGATTGCAACACCTCACATGGCAGAAGATTGGTGGAAAATGCAAGGCTACAGTGATTTGATGGCTGGCAGAACATTCGATTTGCCCGGTTCGTTAAGTGAAGAAGAGTTGGCTTCACTAGAATCTGAGGCGTATCTTCGAGCATTCCTCGAACAAGCAAGAAAGGTAGCTAAAATTGCTGTCAAACACATTGGAGGAGACCCAAGTCATGCTACTGTACACATTTCTCGGCCATGGAAGAGAGAACTTGCTCAAGCGGCAATTGAACATCTAAAGTCTGGTGAAAATGTCAAAACCTTCTCAGGAGTTTTGGCTACTTTGCCATTCGTTCAGGACGAGATGCGTGGCGAAATAATGGGATTCTGGGGTAAGAGAATGCTTCCTCAAATCTTCAAGTGGTCTGATAATGAAAAGGCAATGATTAGTGGAGCGTTGGATGAAGCAGCGATACTAACTGCTGCATCAGACTTCATCTGCAGCGACCTCGGACTTACTAGCATCGATGTCGAGGCCGGTATGACCGATGTCGGCAGAAGCAGTTCCGCCATCCCCTTGGCCCCTTCCATCGTTTACAGTTGATGTTGCTTCTTCGCCAACTTTTGGCACTGGTTTAGGCGGTAGCGGTGGCTGAGGTTTGAATGTAACATAAGCTGCTACAGCAACCAATATGCCTGCAACAATGAATAAAATAGTAATCAATGAAGAGGATTCTTCGTCTTCTTCAGAATTACTTTTGCTTTCTTCCTGAATTTCTACAGTACAACCTGTTGAAGATACTATTTCACCAGCTGGAGTTGAAGGGCAAAGATCGTTCAGATTATGCACGCCATCTCCATCATCGTCTAGTTGAACACCGGAGCAGCCTTCTGAATCTACTTCCATTCCCTGAGGCGTAAATCGGCACTGGTCCTCAGTATCGGCAACTCCGTCATTGTCGTCGTCATCATCTTCCATTGAATCAACACATCCGTCTTGATCTAAGTCCATTCCAACGCCAGCCTGTCCAACATATCCACGTGGACAAGAGTCTTGAGAATCTAAAACTCCATCAGCGTCATCATCAGAATCTTCGTAATCGTCGTGACAACCATCGCCATCATGGTCAAATGATGCATTCCAATTTATTTCGCCAGTAGGACAATCGTCTGAAAGATCTAATACGCCATCTCCATCATCATCTGCATCCCTGTCAGCATCTCTGCAACCATCTTGGTCATGGTCAATATCATGCTCGCTAACCCAACTGAATGAATCGTATGGGCAATTATCGAATTGATCGATGATTCCGTCTCCGTCTGTGTCATTTTCACAAGCATCTCCGATTCCATCACCGTCTAAATCTGCTTGGTCATCATAAATTTCCGGGCACTTGTCTAATTGATCGACATAGCCATCTCCATCACTATCGACATCCTCACATCCATTTTGATCCTCGTCGTTCTCAATGGTGGAAGTCCAACCTACCGGCCCTTCTGGGCATTGGTCATAATGGTCTAAAATCCCATCTTCATCATCATCGAAATCTTCTGTGGCATCTCTGCAGCCATCGCTATCATGGTCGGTGTTTGGCGCAGAAACCCATCCAGTTTCTCCAGGTGAGCAATCGTCCCAATCGTCTCCGATCGCATCTCCGTCATCATCATCGTCACAAGCATCGCCATACAAGTCGCCATCAGTATCGGTTTGTTCGGGGTTGGCAACTCTTGGACAGTTATCTGAACCATCAGTAAGTCCATCGGAATCGTGATCTCTAGCATAATTCCAAAATGCTACATCGCTATATCCTGCAGATGAAACTGTGAAGTTGCCCAATGTGGCTGTATTTTGTATTGTCATTCCAATGATTGGTGATTCATCAAATCCGAATTGGATTGAGCTGGCTATATCGTCTCCGGTTCCTCCAGCAGAAACTGCCCAAACCCATTCATTTGATGGATCGATTTGTGCTACGAATACATCCCTCTTCTCTCCGTTAGAGTCTTTGTCCGTCAGTTGGTCTACACCTAGAGTAAAGGTTGAGGTGTAAGTTCCTGTAACTATGATATTGTCCTTGGAATCGATGATTAGTGTTTCGATTATTTCCCAGCCGCCTCCGCCAGCATTATTGACATTGGTCCAAATTCCGTTTGAAGAAATGGTTGCATGGAACATGTCTCTCCAGCCATTTGAAGTAGCATTGATAACGCCAAATTGTGCCGTTCCTTCCAATTGTCCAACAACATGCACTGTTCCTGAACTGTCTACTGCGCAATCATTAGCCCATTCTTCTCCAGTGCCACCTGCGAATGATGTCCAAGTGAAATTGCCGTTACCATCAATTTGTGCTGTGAAAATATCTGCCTCGCCTTGTGAATCTGTTCGCTCTACGAACATAATTGAGCCCACATATGTGCCAACTACATGGAGATAACCATCATAAGAATAACACATTCCTCCAAAGGACTCAATCCCATCTTGACTAGTAATACCGTTGACCCACTGAATTTGTCCGTTCTCATCATAATGAAGCAAAGCAAGACTAGTTCCTTGGGCTCCAGGTAAAAATTCGCCATCTACGGACAAGAAGCCTTTGTGGAAGATTCCTACTGAAATCCCTCCGTTCGGACCAATTTCGACATCAAATCCACTTAAGTCATCCTGATTAGAAATAGTCCTTATCCAAATTGGAGTGAGAGAATTTCCAGTTATTGCAAATCGGCCTACAAAGGCATCTCCCTCTTCATTATCTTGACTTTTGTTTAGAGTGAAAGATGACATATTCATTGCGCAATATTCACCCGCAGTACCTAGACAGAAATGACCTACCAGAATCAAATCGCCAGATGTGTGTAGAGCGATTGCGTCAATCCCATCGGCGCCATCACTACCGTAACTGTATGCGGCTGTCCAATTTCCTGTTGAGTTCATTACTGCAACAAACATGTCTGTATCGCCGGACATTCCCTCTGCTCCAAGACCTATGTCTCCAAACATGGTTGCTGATGTGTAAGAGCCTGCAACTACAATGCTCTCATCATCTAGTACAACATGACCTGCAAGAATTTCATCCTCAAAACCCCCTCCAGATAGAGCCCACCCTAGAGGGCCTTGGGTTTCATCTGCTACTGAAACAAGAGGTAGGACCAACACTAAAACAACGGCAAGTGCCAACAGTCGACGCATATACCCCCATCTACTCCTCTCACTTGAATTGATGGCATAGTTGCCCACAACATCAATGCTGCATTACAACTTGGGCTATGCATGGGCAGAGTTTTCTCTCACACAGTAAGAGAGCAGATGCCTTCTGAACAAGTCAAGAAAGGATTGGATGCGTTTAGGAACCCCAGCAAATGGCCAGATTGGAATAGTAATGCCAAAAGTATGTTGGCAACAAAGCCAGAAACAATAGATGAGGGTGACCATCTTGCGATTTTCCAAGTAATCAAAGGCAGTTTAATAGAAACTAAATGGCTAGTTAATTCGATCCGCGAAGGTGATGGTTTCTGTGAAATTGAATTGTTGGGAGAAGGTCAAAGTCGAAACGAGCGCCCCATAGCAAAAGGATTGAAAAATTTACAAATTTGTATAACCTTCCTGTATCAAGAAGATGGAGGGATTGAAGTGCATGCCAGTTGCGAAGTTTCAATTATTCTAGCAATGTTCTCTAAGCAAATCAATGCGTTTATGAAAAAACAAGGTGAGCAATTTATCTCAGATTTATCTAACATCAAATGACCGGTGTATCTATGGAACGGGGGCACCCAGAGGGTAATATGGCAGGGGGCGGCTCAAAGAAAAATAACCGCCGAGGTAAGAAACCAAAGAAGCCAAAACAACACGGCGGTACTGCCAAACATTTGCTTGTTGAAAGGCATATAGAATTCGATTCTGCTGCAAAGAATGCTGCAAATAATCGATTCTCCCAAACACCATTACCCATTGGAATACCAGAAGACTTTGAGGAACCTAGGCATTTTTCATTTGATTGGGAAAATAATCCTGTTGCTCTAAAAACAGAATCCACGCTAGCTGCAAAGGTAGTCCGTAGAGGTGAATTCGGATGGCTTCCCGATGAAAGAGTTGCAGAAATTGGAAAGATGGTAGATGACTTGGACATGACCTTAGACCAAGCCTTGTCACTAAGAAGTGCATTACTGCAGCAAAAAACCGTCTACTCTCACGGGCGACTTCAGGCGAGAGGTAAAGCGATTATGAGATTATATAGGGAAGGAGTTAGTATCGTAGACTTGTCCAAAAAATTCGATTTCCCCCCAATGAATGTATTTCGAGTTGTCCTCAAAGAGATGGGATGGTCGAAATCTAGGATTAAGGAGACGTTGCGCGCTCCTTCAAAGTTCAAAGAAAGAGAAAGAAATGAGTTCAAAGCTGCTGAAGCCGCCGATAGAGTAAGCAATGTCGACCAATCAGAGACTCACGTTCGAGCAGATCTGTTCGAAGATATTCTTGCTGATTGGTTTGAAGAGCAGGGTGTAAGAGTGAGAAGACAGGGAGAAATGGTCAAAGAACAAATGAAAGAACATGGAAGACCTGTAAACACGCCCGACCTGTTGTTCTTAGACCATGTAGAAATCAATGGAGAGCCGGTTGCGTGGATAGATGCTAAGCATTTCTATGGTGCTGATGTGAATTTTCAAAGAAAGAAAACCGTCAAGCAAGCGGGCCGTTATGTTGATTCATGGGGCCAAGGTGCATTGGTATTCAGGCATGGTTTCTGTGATAATGTATACATTCCAGGAACAGTCTTACTGGACTGTGGGCCTCTAGACTTGGAGCCACTGAATCAGCCTACTGAAGAGTAGTTTCTCTTACTCCTAAACCGAGCGCTCGAAGTCTTTGGGCAAAGGTACTAGTATCGAATTGTACTTCCAAATCCCTTGGTACTACGATTAATGATGTCCCCAACATGCACAAATGACAACTCATTGTTTCATCTGAGTTGTCGAGGATGGTGCTGAATAAATTAGCCCTCGCGCTTTCATCTAATAAGCCAGATTCTAATGCAAAACTATCCGCCTCTTCAAGCAAAATATTCCAAACATCGGGATTCCAATCGTGTCTCTTCAATCGTTCAACTGCAGCTTCTCCTGCAGTCGTAATTTTTCTTTCCCAGTCTGGATCATCGATGTAATTCGATGTGTGCTTTTCTCCTTCTGGGTCCCAAACCAAAATTGCTGGGCACCCTACATCGAAACCGTATGCTTTGCCTGGGAATGGAGGGCTACCGGGGGTTACTCGTAATTCACACCCCCCTGCCCAGAGCCCAAGAATATCTCCAAGTCCTCCAGAAAACTTTCTTTCAATTCTGTGTGCTAGTCTAGCAAGTTGGCCTTCATCTCCGCAATCAAACACTTCTCCAAGGGCAAGACTAGTGGCCAGCAATCCTGCTGCTGACATACCAAATCCTTGTGAAACTGGGAGTTCTAATTGCACATCGATACTTACTGATGATTCAATATTGAACACTTCTCGAAATGAATTCAAGATTTCAAGGTACAATTGTTCTCCTTCTTCAATCGGACTTCCTTGCATTGAGGTTACTGTAATTTTATCAGGGCCTTTGGGTAGAATTTTGACTGTTGATAAAACACCGTCTTCTAGACAAAGTCCCGCTCCTTTAGACCCTTGATTTCTAGCGAGAAGTGGTTTAGAGTGAATGGAAAATAGAAGTGTCACATGACCTCCGACTTGAACAGTGACCTCACTCATCGGGCTTACGCTACACTACATAGGTCATGATAATTCGCCAAAATGGCATTACTCGTAATCGATTCAAGCAAGTGCTGTATCGACTTCGCCGGTAATCTTCTCGAAGCGAGAGACTAGTTCTGCGCAAGCTCTGTTGAATATTTCTTCAGAAGGCAGTGAACCATCGGATTCGAATGAGAATACATATTCTCCTTCAATATCTTCCATGACAATCGCATTATCGAATGCCTCATCACGTCCTGTTCCATAACCAACCTGATGGAGTGCTCTCTCTAAATCAAGAACTGCATCAACATCTGTGCATTCCTTGTTTGTGAACATCTTTGAATTGATCTTACGACCTGATTTTGATGTTAGGTCAAGATTGAATAGTACATTTGCCTTCTTTGGTTTTGCAAGTGTTGCTTTCTGTCTTGGTTGGAAAGTTACTGCTGATGCAGGGCACCACTTTGCGTGATCTTTTCCACGGCCTAGTGTTGCGTAAGCGTACAACTCTAGATATTGACCCTTGGAAAGGATGGTCAATGGAATACGCTTGTGTTCATCCTTGATTTGTAACTTGGTTTCACCAAGTACATTTAGGTCGCCAGCATAAACTGTCTTGACTTCATCTTCTGAATCTGCAGGAGGCCCTCTGATTGAAAGATGGTAGATGATTTGTGACAAAGGAGAACCCCACTGGTCTTCAGGTAGGTTCTCATTGTTTGGATCATCTTCAGGGAATACAAATTCCTCTAGGAATGTTGGAACTGGAACCATAGCAAGGCGGTGAGCAAGAACCTCATCAGGCAAAACATTGACTGATTCGATAATTTCTCCTTGGTCGTCTTGAGTAACACCTTGCTCGAAGCGGACCTTGGTGATAGCCATCTTCGGAACATCTGCTAGAATTGCACGGCGAAGACTGTTCACCTGTGCAGCATTTGTTTTAGAAAGAATGATTCTAATCTTGTTGTCTTTTGGCCAACCATCTACAACTTCCGCCTTCATTTTCAACACCTCAAATATCAGACACGGCGGCCACGGCGGCCACCCTTCTTCTTCGTACCATCGTGAGCGATTGGAGTTACGTCCTCGATACGAGTGACTGTTACTCCAGCACGAGTTAGAGCACGGATTGCTGCCTGTGCTCCTGGACCTGTATTGTTTGACTTGTTTCCACCAGGGCCACGGTACTTGACAATAACCTGAGTGAATTCCTTCTCCTTCAGTTGGTCAGCCATTCTCTCGGCTGCACGAGTTGCAGCGAATTGGCCGCCAGAATCCTTGGAGGACTTGACAACTTGTCCACCTGAGCATGTTGCTATGGTTTCTGCACCAGTCAAGTCAGTAGCTGTAAGGAGCACGTTGTTGTAACTGGAAAAAATGTTGATGATTGCCTTGCGCATCATTCACCGCCTCCGTCAACTGTGTCTTCTGCCTTCGGAGCTTCTTCTGCTGATTCATTAACATCGGATGCTTCGGATTGTGAGAATTCAGGATCTACTTCTTCTTCTGCATACTCTGCAGATTCACGAACTCCTAAGATTGTTTGACGAATTACGTGGTTCTCGTCGTTTAGGTTAGAACGTGGGTGGTAGCGAATTAGTTCTTCTTCGTCTCTAGTGACTGGATAAGATGGGATAGTGACCTTCTGGTCTCCAATGCAAATTTGTCCATGGGTTACGAGTTGTCTTGCTTGCTTCATGGAGCATGCTAGACCCTTGTAGTAGACTTGAGCCTGCAGACGACGGTTGAGAATGTCTTCAGCAGTAAGCGACAAGATGTCGTCCAGAATTGCATCGCTAGCGATTAATCCCTTGCGGTTTAGAGATGCAAGTAATGCATCCTTTTCTCGGGAATAATGCCCTTCAGATGTATCAACACGACCAATCAACTTCATCGCTTGTCCACGAATACGGCGTAGAGCAGACTTTGATTTCCAAATCTCGGTCATGTTCTTTAGACCGTGATTAGCCTTGATTGCGTGTTCTTCTTCGATTCTGTCAGCCTTCCAAGGATGAGGAGGAGTATCGTACTTAGGTCGAGCAAATTTTGGATGTCCCATGTCTGATTCCTCCTATCACTTCTTGCGCTGTACTCCAAGAGTTAGACCGAAACGGCCGTTTGAACGTCCACGCTGTCCACGTACCTTTTGTCCACCGGCATGGCGTACTCCACGGTAGCACTTGATTGAACGAAGACGAGAGATGTCGTCTTCGTGGGTGAGTTTGAGATCTTGACCAGAAAGATGTAGTTCATCTCCAGATTCTAGGTCACGCTGACGGTTCAGCATCCAAAGTGGGACGTTTTGAGCATAGTTCTCAATCGCTTCACGCAGGGTGTCCTGCTGAGCGACATCAAGGTGTCCAGCCTTCATACCAGGGTCGAATCCTGTTGTTCTGCAGATATTTGCTGCAGTGCGGTCTCCAACACCGCGGACAGCAGTTAGAGCTGTTCCCAGTGGCTTAAGACCGTCAATATCGGTATCTGCCATTCGAAGCATATAGGAGAAGTCGTCTCCCAATTCTTGTTCATTAGCCATTACAGTTCACCTGATAAACGCGTACAACATGATGTCGAGCGACTTTGCGACAAACCTCCCCTATATCAAGACCGCGATTCATCATTCGCGAGACTGCGCCACAGATTCGCTATTTTCTCACCCTCTGTTCGTGGTGCTAAAAGCCTATTGTGTTTCAAGGCACAAAAGTAGCATCGAATCGTGGGGTTGTTTTGCAACAAATCCAACGTGCGCTCCCCCCTTCGAAGAAAGTTGCCGATCTAGGCTTCCTTGAAGTCGTGGTTGAAGTTGTGGTTCGAGTGCGACCCGTAGGGTCAATTTCCCAAATCCATATTCTCTGGAGGCTTCTACAATATGAGAAATTGTATCCATTGACAAGTTAGAATGAACCAATTTTACAATACGCCCAGTGGCCTGTACGAGCATTCGTTGTTGCTTATTCTCAAAAATAATTGACCCAGAGTGGTGAATTTGAGGTCTTCTGCCCTCAGTAATGCTCCAAATGATTTCTTGGTCAGGAAGTACTGTCCGCAAAAAATGCGGGGCTAGTCCTGATTCCACCAATGCAGCATCTAAAATGCTGACATGTTCCCCTTTTCTCGGAGGTCTGCGGTGCTCTGATGCCTCTTCAAAATCACCTTCGATAACTAGAGGTTTATCCTTGATATCGGGAGGTATGCGAATGAATCTACGAGAGGCAACTGGGCTAGATAACTGACCAATCCACAATGATAGACGATCAACTCTTCCTCGGCCTCTACTAGTCCAGACCCATGTTTTCCCAATATTGGGCCAGAATGAATTAACGATTTCTTCTACTTCAGAGCGCTGGCTAGAGTCCAATCTTGGTGATAAATCTAACAAAATTGCAGGGCCTCTTTCGCCATGATTCAGTTTGTCTTTCCATGCTTCAAAAATTTCTGGCAATGTAGGTGCCATTTCATCTAAGCCGTGCGTTCGAGAATTTCTAGGCCTGGCTGGGTCTAAATGGAGCATAGCAAATTTTTGCTGTATTTCGCCAAGCGTTCCATCTCCAATTCTGATGGTTGAATCTAGCAACGATTGTCCAAATCCCTGCTCTGCCACCCTTTTGAGATTAGAATTTGCAGCCATTGCTGTGGATTTATCCATCTCAATACCTAACCCTTCACGGCTTAGCATAGCGCAATATGCGGCTAGTTGAATCCCACTGCCACAAGCCGGGTCTAGTATCATGCCAGCAGGCAAATTGCATTTTCGAACCAGCTTCGCTCGCTCGATTGCAACTTGCCAAGGAGTTGCCAAAGGTTTAGCCTCATCTGCGTAATGAAAGAGCAAACCTTCGGGCGCAGTAGAATCTATCACTGTCGAACCACTGAGGTCCGCTTCATTGGGATTCAAATCCAACTTATTCACCCAGAAATATCAGAACGTACCAATAGGCTTTCGAATTTTATGCCTGCATCTGCAAACGCTTCTTTTCCGCC
Source organism: Methanobacteriota archaeon (assembly GCA_002715725.1). GTDB lineage: Archaea > Thermoplasmatota > Poseidoniia > Poseidoniales > Poseidoniaceae > MGIIa-K1. The sequence continues at coordinate 10,344 of PAZU01000005.1, forward strand.
TTCCTGTCTGTCTAAAATACTGATTACTGCAACTACTTTACAAGAAGTCTCATCCTCAATTCTCTTCACGGCTTGAATTGCAGAACCTCCGGTGGTAGTAACATCCTCCAAGATGATCACTCTACCTCCTTTCGAGATGGATGCTCCTTCAATTCCAGGTGGATTGTTTGTTTTTCTTCCCCCTCTGCCCTTTGCTTGCTTTCTTACCATGAATCCTAACCTGTCAGAAGTGAAGTCTGTTGCGACAACCAGCGCAGCTAATGGAACTGCTCCCAGTTCCAATCCTCCTACAAAATCCGCGCCAATTTCATCACATCTAGCGTTCATTAACTGCCCCACTAGGCGTCCTGCTTCAGGATGCATCATTACTGGCTTCATATCAAAAAACCAACGTGAAGTTCTCCCACTGGCTAGAGTGAATGCTTCATCGCTGCCGCCGTCGAGAAATGCTAGTTCTCTAACTAAATCTACAAGGCGGGTCCATCGAGGGTCGTCGCGTAGTTGTTGAGGAACCGACATGTGCTAGGCCATCAGTTTGAGGGGAATGAACCTTCCCTAGGAGATATTGCATTGTGTGGTAGCCCTTATGAGCCACCGACAAGGAGCGTAAATGGATAGCAATGAGTCAACAGGGCGCAAGAGATGTTCACGACCCTCTGTTGGGTCTTGATATCGAGCGCCTAGAAAGAGAAGTAAAATCATATGAAGAATGGCTCGATGAAAGAACTGATGAAGCGTATAAAATCGCTGAAAAGGCTAGAGCAAAGGGCTTGGATCATTCTCTCGAAGTCGAAATTCCTCGAGCCTCCGATTTGGCCAGTCGTACTGAAAAACTCTTAGTAGAACATCTTGAAGGTGCAGAAGTTGCTGATGATATCAGGAAATTGTTGACTGAATTCGACCGTGAAACCACATCGATCAAAATGGCTACATTAGTTGCAAAGAGGTTTCGAGATAATGGTCATGATTTACAAAAAAGCATCGATGTCGGCCTCAGAGTAGGCCTAGCTATCCTTACCGAGGCAGTACTAGTAGCTCCGCTTGAAGGAATTAGCGAAGTTAGATTGCTGCCCAATCTTGATGGTAGTCAATTTCTTTCAATTCATTTTGCAGGGCCGATTCGTGCTGCAGGAGGTACTGCACAGGCTCTCGCAGTTCTAATCGGAGACATGATTCGTAGAGAGTTGAATGTTGATGCATACAAACCAACTGATGATGAAGTTGAGAGGGTAAAGGAAGAGTTCGGATTGTATCGCGGAAACTTACAGTATCGCCCCCCTCCAGAAGAAGTTGATACGATTGTTAGAGCCTGCCCGGTAATGGTTAACGGCGAGTCCACTGAAGATATTGAGTGCGCTGGATATGGTCGCGTTAGAAATATTGACGAGGCGCGAATCCGTGGTGGAGTTTTGCTAGTCATCGGAGAAGGTTTGTGTCTGAAGGCCCCAAAAATCCAACGGCATACTGAACGATTAAATGTACCCGGGTGGGATTTCATTTCTACTTTCGCAAATAAAAACAAAGATGAAGAAAGGGTAGGAGAAGGTGCTGGGTTTGTTTCTCGCAAAGTTCCCGAAATTTCGAAATTCATGAAAGACATCATTGCCGGTCGGCCTGTTTTTGGAGCCCCGCTAGAGCCGGGAGGTTTCCGTCTAAGATATGGGCGAGCTAGGCCTTCAGGACTTGCAGCAGGGTCTTGCAATGCTGCATCAATGGCAGCTATGGATGATTTCATTGCTGTTGGTACTCAAATGAAAATTGAAAGGCCTGGGAAGGCTTGTGCCATCACCCCTTGTGACATTGCTGAAGGCCCTTGGGCGATTCTAAGAAATGGAGATTTCAAACAATACAATGATCTCGATTCATTTCGGAAAGACAGGCCCATAATCTCCTCGATTTGGGACAATGGTGAGTTAGTCTTAGGATATGGAGAGTTCATGGAGAATAACAAAAATTTGGTTCCAGCAGCCTATTCTCATGATTGGTGGGCTGCTGATTTAATCGATGCTTTGGATAGTGATCAAGCTGTAGAAGAATTCTGTAGAATTATTGGAACCGAGCGTAAAGACATGCCCGAAGGCACTCCGGGCTTGCCAATAAATCAATCAATAGATTTGGATGAACGTTTTCACATACGCAGGAAATGGAGAGATACTCTCATCTCGCTAAATCCTTCTTGGGAATCTGCTAAGGAAATCGCTGTAAGATTTTCAACATCTTTAGTGGGAGACCACAATCCTTGGTGGCTCGATTTACCGATTGAATGGGTTCCTGCATTATTACAAGCAATTGAATCTGCAACTGTTAGAGATGGAAATTTACACTTTATTGACGGGGTAAAGGGCTGGAATGCTGATGAGATGGATGAATTACGTCCTGAGAAAGAAAACACCTTGGATCATGCTTCAATTCCAGGGCCTAGTATACCTGTTGAAAACGGAATTTTTTCTGATTCTGTGCCTCATAGTTGGGTTCTAAGAATTCATGGGTTGGTGAAAGGCAGTGCCCTAATGCTTGGGTTGGCTCACCACCACGACGGTGATGACCTGGTAATTACAAGTGGCTGGCAAGCAATGTTGGATGGGCTGGGCTTCGCGATTAAAGGTAAGGCTCCAATGCGAATAGAAGATGCAGAGCAGGTGTTCAAAAATAGAATCGAAGAGTTGCGAAATGCTGAAAATATTCTTGCAAAAGAACGATCACGTAAAAGTGAATTAGAGCAGGAACGATCATCAGTAAAAATCGCTGCTGAAACCGATGCTAGGCAGAGGGGGCTAGGAATTGCTGAAACCGATAAAATCGGTAAAGAGGCGGCGAGTAAATTGCCAGACCCTGGTCCAAAAAACCCTGATGAATATCTGCGCGCTCAAATTTTAGAAGACGACCATGATGTAGACGGTATTCTGACTCAGATCCGGCAAATCTCACGCCTTCGTTGGGAGCATTCGGCGCCTGTAAGAGTCGGTTGTAGAATGGGGAGGCCGGAAAAGAGTGCCCCTAGGGAGAAGCCAACTGTTCACTCACTGTTCCCTATTGCCCTTTCTGGAGGGAATCAAAGGCTAATTGCTAATTCTGCAGAACAACAGGATTTGCGTGTAGAGATGGGCGCTAGATTCTGTACTGTTTGCGCAAAAAAGTCTCCAATGATAACGTGCCACCATAGGAAATTAGATGATTTTGGAGAAGAGAAACCTGGCGATGTTTGTGGAGGAAGAACCGAGTTGAGAGTTTCTAAAGAAAAGCAAAATGCTAGACGAAAGGGTGAATTACAAACTATTCGAATAGACAACTTGCTTGAAGATGCCAGAATATCTTTAGGAATTGATAGAGTTCCTAAGAAAATGAAGGGAGTAAAGAAATTGATGAGTAAAAATCAGACTCCCGAGCCCGTAGAAAAGGGTATTCTCAGAGCAAGACATGGGCTACCAGTCTTCAGAGATGGGACGATTAGGTTCGATATGAGTGACGTCCCAGTGACTCATTTCACGCCTGAAGAGATAGGAGTTGGATGGAGCCAATTGAAACATCTTGGTTACACGCATGATTGCTTCGGAAATGAATTAAAAAATGATACACAGATGCTAGAACTATTCCCTCAAGATTTTATCCTAGCAAAAAATGGTGCAGATTATTTTGTCCGCGCTGCCCAGTATATCGATGAATTGCTAGTACGATTTTATGGAATGGAACCCTACTATCATGTTGACAAACCTGAAGATTTGGTGGGCCATTTAATCTGTGCCTTAGCACCTCACACCTCCGGAGGTGTTCTTTCAAGGTTGATTGGTTTCTCGAATAGTTCAGGAGGTTATGCTCATCCATTATTCCATGCTGCAAAGAGAAGGAATTGTGACGGTGATGAAGATGCAATCATGTTACTAATGGATGGATTGCTAAATTTCAGTAGAGAGATTTTGCCATCAAATAGAGGTGGGAAAATGGATGCCCCTCTGGTGCTAACTACTAGGCTGAACCCCACTGAAGTAGACAAAGAAGCACTGAATGTTGATTCTGCATGGCACTATGAAAGATGGTTTTACGAAGCAACTCTTGACCAACCTCATCCGAAGGCTCTTGCCGAAAAAATGGATTTCATCGAAAGAAGGCTAGGCACTATTGGTGCTGTGCGAGGACTAGGGTTCACTCACTCAACAAAGAGTATGGCAGAAGGCCCATCTCTTTCAGCTTACAAGACTCTAGAAACCATGATTGACAAGATGAATGGACAACTATCTCTAGGTCATAGACTTCGAGGGGTGAATGTTCGCACTGTTGCATCAAGTGTAATTCGCTCACACTTCTTGCCAGACCTAAGAGGAAATCTTGTTGCATTCACTAGACAAAAAGTTCGTTGCTTGAAGTGTGGCCATTCCTATCGTAGAATGCCTCTCGCTGCTAAGTGCATTCAACCTCCGAAACAAACTGGGAGAGGAATGAGCGCTTTCGGTGTGCGCAAATCCGAAGGTGAAATGTGTAACGGAAACCTTGCACTAACAGTTACTGAAGGTGCCGTTAGAAAATATATCAAAGTCACAAAACACGTTATGGAAACTTATGGTGTAGATCAATACACTCGGCAGAATGTTGAATGGCTTGCAGAAAGCGTTGAAAGCCTATTCAATAACGATAATGCCAAACAATTGAGCTTGGCTGATTTCCTATGATTAATTCGGTCTTAGTGGGTCTTGCCAAATACCGCTCGGCTCTGTAAAAGATGAGGTTTGAACTGTAGTTTCTGAGGGCTCCTGGTCAATTTTCTTCTTGATTATTGCACGCACAAAAGTTTCACCAAAAGCAATCACAACAGTACCGATTGAGAATATAATCAATCCAATAGTAAAGGCGTTCTTCAGTGGCCAGGTTGTCAAAGTCGTTGTTGCTTCTACACCTTCTTCGATGTAGGTGATTACCACGATATCTCCTTCTTCGGCTGTAGAGGAATACATCACACAACCTTCGTCGGTAGTACCATTCCATGAATAAAGTGTCTTCGAGCCCTGATTAACAGTAATACTGGCGTTGTATACTCCTCCATTGGTTGAGTCAAAGCAGTGTTCTATTTCATATTCTACTTCAGAGCCGACAAGGCTCGAAAGTTCTGCATCACGAGAATCAGAAAAGTCGGCCCCAGGTCTGTTTATTTCTTGGGTCGCGCCCTGTTGACTAACCGTATACCAACCGGCGTTTACCACAATCAAAGCGATTATCCACAACCAGTAACTATTCTTCATTATTAACCCTCAAAGAAAGAATTTGCAACACTTTATTCATCCACTTCAACTTGATTAGTTTTCGTTTTTCATCTGTAACTCCAGACCATTGCCCTACATCATTAATCGAGAATCCAACTAATTCTACATCAGTTGCACCCAATGCTAGTGCAATACATACCGCGCGGTCACCATCGGTAAATCCTCCGGGGTTATGCATTCCATCGATATGATATGGAGTTTGGTGAGTCAAGATGACTTCTTGGTTTTCATCAATCAGAGAGAGAATACGGGTCCATGATTCCTGGTTATCCCCATGTGCGTGCAAACAGATTGGAATTCCTTTATTCAGCGCCTTTTCTAAATGAGGTGTGCCATCTCCATCAGTAACGATTAGCGCTACTTTGGAAAGGTCTGTAATGGCTCCTATAGCCCCATCGGCAACTATTGCAGGATACTGCGGGGCAATCCCTGGAGATGCTGCTGCGCCTACTACAGTTACTTTGGAATTAAAGCATATTGAGGAGGTGGGGTTTTTACATTCCATAACTAATGATTTAGCACTTTCATAATCTGATTTGAGGTCCCAGTCAAAAGATTCTCTAATCTCATCTTGAATGAGAATCAAATCTTCAGCCACCGGCTTCATCGCTCTGCCCACATCGATACCCCACATGAATGAGAGGGTTCAAATGCCTCCTCTCAGAATTCTCAATCGTGCCAAAGCCACTTACTATTCCAGACCTCTCTGACGAGGTCACGCTTGCAAGATATCCTTTCTTGCCACAAGCGAAATCTTGGATTGCTAGTATGGCTGTTAAGCATGGAATCGACATTGACGAGTTGCTAGACGGGGGAATGATGGATAGATCTCGAATTAGAGCAAGGTCGAGGTTAGTCGATTCGGTTGATAGCAAAGATGGAGTAGAGGTTGCTTCGATTGGAGATATACATACTGAAGAAGGTCGATTGCTCGAAGCTTTCTCATTCTATTATGCGAGACTAGTTGTTGGAGCAAGTGAAGATGAGAGGTTAATTTCAAGATGGGCTCAAGCCGAAGCAGAACGGGCGCAACGTATTCTTGAAAGAGATGATTCGATCGATATAATTGCTAACACCTACCTTTCTGAAATCTCATGTGATGAAAGGGGAATTTGGAAAATCGGCCTCTCTGATTTTATTGAATTATGTACAGGGATTACCGGCTCTAGATGGAGACTACCTAATTGTGAAATTAATGACGGTTGGGTAACTCTACACGATGAAGGAGACCGCTATTCTTCTCGAGCCAAGGTCGCTAGATTACTACGTGAAAGAATGAAAGATGACATCAAGATTGATGCTCTTGATAAAATGGTAAAGATGGATGAAAGTCTACTGATTAGACTTTCTGAGCCTGTTGGGATGATCCGAGGATTGGTGGCTTCGAAAACAGCAGAAACAATTGCATTGATTGGAGCTGGTGAAGAAGACTGGCCACCATGTATGAGAAAGATTGTGGGAGAACTTTCAGAGGGAGTGAATGTGAATCACTTCGGAAGAGTTTTCCTCGGCTCAATGTCTAGATGTATCGGTCTGCCTCAAGAAACAACGGTCGATTTTTTCAGAGGAGCACCAGACTTCAGTGAAAGCACTACTGCTTACCAAGTGAATCATCTCTATGAAAGAGAATATACACCATCCGGATGTTCAAAATTGAAGGTGAACCACAATTGCGCTGTTCGAACAGGTGATGACAAATTGTGTGACCAACCATGGATGGACCACCCGCTAAAATACATACGCGCTAAACAGAGACGACGAAAGCGTCAGGAAAGTCTGGAAGTTAATGCCGAGGTACCCAAACCGGGCGATGGTTGATGAACAGGAAGCGCGTCAGGGCAATCGTAGCCGAGGTTGGATTCTGTGACAAGGACGCTAGTGTTAACTGTAGACCGAGATAATGATCTTGGTCAAAAAACAGCAATCCGTGGACCTGTCGTTGGACGAAAACAGGTTCTAACTGCTGCGCTTAAATTAGGTATCGCTGACCCAGAAGAAAGCGATACAAATGCGATTCTTGGTGCCCTACATCAACACGACAAGATTGACGAAACCAATGGCGAAAGTGATGAGGTTGAAATTGCAATTTTAACCGGTGACGAAAAAGTGGGAGTTCGCTCCGATAGAGCCATTGCTGCACAATTGGAAGAAGTAGTTACTGAATTTCAACCTGACCAGGCGATATTAGTCACAGATGGTGCAGAAGATGAATCGGTTTTACCAATTATTCAGAGCCAGGTCAGAATCGACCATGTGCAGAAAATTATTGTGAAGCAATCTAAGGGTATCGAAGGTACATACTACTACATCGTCAAGGCCCTTGAAGACCCAAAATGGCGTGCGAAAATGCTAGTACCACTGGGTGCGATTATGGCAATCTTCGGCCTCGGAGTAATGCTTCCAGACACCTTAGGTGGAATTGTAATTGGTTCGCTACCTCTTGTATTTGGCCTGTTTATTCTTTCTAAGGGACTTGGACTAGAAGCGACGGTTGGAAGAATTGCTCAAGAAATGCGAGAAAACGCAGATGCTGCTATGTTCTCTTCACTACTTTGGACTACTACGGTTTTCAGTGCAATATTTGCCGTAGCAATGGGCTATGACAGATATATCGAATTGGAGGCAACTACGAACACCTCCGTAGTGTGGATTGGCGTTGTTCAGTCTGCACTTGCATGGATTGTCATTGCATTCCTTACCTCTACTGCCGGATTCATGTTACTACGTTTGAAGAAAGGTTCGTTCTCTGGAAGATTGATTATTCTAGCAGTATTCGGCATGGTTGTCTATTCCTTCTTGGACCAAGGCTTGACAATTGCAATGGAGGTCTTGACTGGAGCAGGTTATGAATTCAGTGTTCAAGAAATATGGAACGATATGCTTGAGCCTCTAATGTGGATTGCAGTACTNTGGGTTACTACCACAATNGTTCGNGCTGTACAAGCAAGACAAGCNCAATCTGAAAGATACTGGGGNATCTAATCANGAATAGAATACCGCTTCNTGCATGCACTGTGGGCATGTCACNTTGATTGGTCTGATNTCAGGTATTCCAAGCGGAGCGGAGCATTCNGGACAGATTATCGCTTGATTAACTCTTGATTGATTNGATTGGCCTTGAGNCGANGGGTCGTATTTCATTCGATATTGGTCTGGATTATCAATGAAATTTGGTGCTGAATTCACNGGTTGAGCNGTTTCCAAATCAACTAATTCTTTACTTGCAACTGGGGAAAAGTCGGCTGGTTGATTTGTTTCTTCAGTTTGTGCAGCACCTGCTTTGAAAGCGGCAAGTTGAGATTCTATTTCGGCTAACCCAACCCCGTGGGTTCTACTTACAGTATCCATCTCTAGCATTTGGTCATAGCCAGTAAGACTTGCAAGTCGAGCCAGTACTTCATGCGGAAGCGCCATGAAAGGTCTGGCACCCTCATTCCCATTGAAGGTTCGTTTTGAGTGCATCCAAAAATACAGATTCATTCTGTGAGGAAATTTCAACAACAACTCACCGGTAGGAGTATTATGGCGAACTCTCCTCGTTTGTGGGCAAATCCTCCTGGAAATTCGCCGCTACCATTGCCCTCTAAGCCAATGTTTTTCTCGGCATCAGAATTGAGTGAAATGTCATTTCCAATTATGCCTGAAGCTGAAAGCATAGATCTATCTGGTTTCAAAGAATATGTAGGAGAATTCATCCTTGAGAATGGTAAGATGGTAAAGGATGTAATCAATTTAGATAATCGTAGACCTTTACTTATTGTCGGCGAATTGGCAAATCCATATCGATTGTGTGACCTAATGGCGCCGGATATGCCAATCATTCCTGTAAGATTGGAAGGAATCTGCAGAACTTGGGCTGATAATCTAGATGCTAGAGATATTCAACCGGGGATTCATCATGTAACTCTGGCAAGATCTCCTGGCTGGTGGGAGCGTTCTTTCATCACTTTACTTGAGTTACCTGACATGAAGAAATTGGTCTCTTGGCTAGATGGTCCAAACTCTATGACATGGGCTCCGAAAAGACTAGCTGAAGGAGTTATTCGACTAGAAAATGACATGGATATAATGCCCCCGAAATTTGAAGAAATTTCATGGGACGGGATAGAAGAAAGGGTTGAAGTCGATGTTCCCGCACCTAATGGCCCTACTCTTGATTTGTCGACAATAATGGTGCCAATTAATACCCGCTCTGGGTGTTACAATAGTCGTGGAAGAGTGATTCGCTGTGCACACTATCCACAGACAGAATTCCATGAAACACTGTTCAGAAGAGGTTCTTCATTCAAGTGGAACCAGATGTTGAATTATTTGTGAAATTCAACATCTTTTAATTTGAGAATTGGGTTAAAAACTGCCAAATAAGCTGATATGTTTCAGTTCCAGATATTTCTCCGGGCCAAGTATGGCCGCCAAATTCTAATCCATAATGCTCGATAAGGACGCCGTTAGAACAGTCACTATGTACAATGTGTTCAATGTCTAAATGATAGTGTGAATTTTCATCCTGACAGTTTGATTTATCAGCCCAATAATCGATCATGCCGGGAATATTACTCATGGTTCCAACGCCTTCATGCTCACCATCTTTCCAATCCCAATCTTCATCATAATCGATAATTAAATCCAATTTACCATGTATGTGCATAACCGCCATACTTCCGTACAAATCACAAGTAGCAGGGCTTACTGGCATAGTTCCAGCAAATGATGCAACCGCTGCAAATCTGCTATTCAATTGGCATGCTACTTCGTAAGTGAACATAGAACCTAATGAATATCCAATTGCATACAATTTATCTTGGTCTACACAATACACCTTTGACAATTCATCGACAATTGTTTCTGCAAAATCATTGTCGTCCCTTGAGGTTGCAGCACTATTTAGGAACCATTCGCCCTCTGAAGCGGTTCTATCATCTTCTGCAATAACATAAGCCATTATGAATTTCTCTTGCTCAGCTAAATCATCAAATTCTTCCTGCTGTGGGAAATCCTCTTCTGCATCGCCACCACCGTGGAAGGCTAAGATTACCGGTAATTTTGTTCCGGCATCAGAACTAGGAGCTGTTAATCGGAAATATCTCTCTTCTCCATTAACTAAAACCACAGTCATTGATTGGTTAATTGGTTCAGAAGGAGCTGAACAGGGCGTTTCCACTTGGACTAACTCTTCAGCATCTATTTTTGGCTCATCGACTATTTCTTCTGTGCAGCCTGCAAGAGGAAATGCCAACAAGATACAAACTACCATCAACGGCATCAAAGGTTTGCCCATGTTAATACCAATTAGTAAAATGTTAATAATTTAACCCAAATGTAATTTCCTATTCTCCGCTAATTCAAACCACTGAATGCACATTGGAATAAATTACAGCACCGTCTTGGGGCCCCCGGGATTACCCGAATTACGTCAATATATTCTCATGTCGTATTACATTACATGAATGGAAGGGGCTCTCAGAAAACAGCAAGACTAGAACGTTTGAAGATGGAAATTACAGAGTATGTTACTAGAAACCCTGGTTGCTCGGCTGCAGATATTGTAGATCATCTCTCTAACACTCTACGTATGCGTAATCATGGACTGACATCAAGAAAGGTTGGATTCTTTATTCCGAGATACCTGAAGAATATTGTCTTGTTCAAACTTGACCGTTCTACTGGTAAGAGAATATACAGCACAGCATGAAAAGGTCAAATCGATGTGTGTAATGGGATGCTATGATGAGCGCCCCTAATGCAGAGGAACTTTGGCCTTCACTCGATGAATCGATAGGGCGTCAACCTTGCTTTCCTTCAGGCCCTGCATGGGCGATTTTGCCTACTTTGAAAGGGCAGATTGAGGACATGTTAGGAGAAATTGGTCCGAATCATCGCGAAGGCGTTAGCATTGATTCCTCGAAAGGGATTGTTCACATCGATGATTCTGCGATTATTGAGCCGGGAATTCACATAATTGGCCCAGCATACATTGGACCAAATGCAACAATTCGACACGGAGCATATATCAGAGAATATTCATGGATTTGTGCGAATTCGTTAGTAGGACATGCTAGTGAAACCAAACATAGTGTTCTACTTCCTGGTGCAAAGGCGCCTCATTTCAACTATGTTGGAGACTCCATACTCGGGCCAAATGTAAATCTTGGAGCGGGAGTTAAACTATCAAATCTAAGAAACGATGGTGGTGAAGTTTACACTCGATTGAATGGTGAAAGAATCGCTACTGGGTTAAGGAAATTTGGCGCAATAATTGGTGAGTCGTCACAGCTAGGGTGTAATGCTGTAACTAATCCAGGAGTAGTATTGGGGCCAAGATGTATGATTATGCCTAATTCCACGATAACGGGAATCCATGATTCAGATTCTACAATCAGGTGATAGAATGCTATTCGGCACCGATGGAATCCGTGGCGAAGTTGTGGACTCTCCAAACAACGATGAGGATGCAATTTCGTATTTAGTAGATGAACGTAAGATTTCTCCTAGACTGATGAAGTTGGTTGGTGAAGCACTCTCTAGAAGTGTACCGGTCGGTTCTCAAGTGATTATCGGCTGGGATGACCGGCCTAAGAATGCGGAATTGGTCGCGTCGCTAACTGTAGGGTTACATTTGGGGGACTGCAAAGTAATTCACGGCGGCATATGCGCTACTCCGGGGCTACATAACGCTCTACTAGAAACCAAATCCGCACTTGGTTGTATGATTACTGCGAGCCACAATCCAGTTTCTGATTCTGGAATCAAAGTGTTTGATTCTTCAGGATTCAAAACCAGCCCGTCTTTGGAGGGAAAAATTTCAGAATTAGTAGTGCAATTGGCCGCTGAAGACAGAGAGGTTGACGAAAGTGAAGTCGTAGGTTTAGCAAACCCTGACTCGTTTTTCGAGGCCGACTTGGCGCACCAAAATTTGTTAATCGTTAGACTAGCCGAATTCGCAGGAATGTTTGCACCTCCTTCAATAGATCAGATTTTAATCGATTCATCCAAAGGCGCTGCAAGCGAATGGTTGTCTAAATTCCTTGGTCAAGCAGGTGTTGAGGCTGAGGAGGTTTCTGTCCATGCAAGTGCATTAAACCTAAACTGCGGTGCTGGCGAGTTTAGTCCTACAGACACTTGGACTTGGGAAGAAGCCGCAAAAGATTCGCATGTTCTCATCAATTCACTACAAAAGACAAACAAAGGCCAGATTATTGCGGCTGCATTAGATGGAGATGGCGATAGGTGCCTACTTATCGAATCAACAGAAGATGGCTGTAGAATTGTGGATGGTGATGAAATGGCAGACCACATTTTACGTTCTGCTAATGGTAAGTGGCATTTGGCTGCAAGTATTGAATCTGACTTGTCTCTAGCATCATCGCTCGACCGATTAAATGCGGATGTCGAATTCTCTCAAACAGCGGTTGGTGATAGATGGTTATCGCATGCGCTAAGGGCGTCTGAATCTAGAGTCTTAGGTGTTGAAGATTCGGGGCACTTAGTGATGTCTTCTCCAAACCTCCACGGAGGGAGGTGCCTCGTAGGAGATGGCGTAGCGAGTCTTTTAGCAGTACTTTGTGCTATGTCTTGTGAAGACAGGAGTCCTGCATTTACAAAAGGATTCAAACGACGAATTTCAGTTTCTCCATCTAATCGTTCTAAATGGACGGGGAATAATGATTTGGCAAATACTGTCGAACACATCGCCACCAAAAATCTAGGTGAAATGAAACGTAGCGGATTGGTTGGCGAATCTAATCTGATGTTACTAGAAAAAGATGGCATATCATTAGGGATTCGAAATTCAGGCACTCAGGCGAAAACAAATGTTTCACTACGCGTTGCATCAGGCAAGGATTATTTGCAATCATTAGAGGCGATGGAGCAAATTCTTGCGACATTACGAGAAGAATTATCTAACTAGGTGTTAGCTAATTCTTCCTCAAACTTTTGACCTAACCAGGTGACTAATCCGAGTAACACAGCCGTTGCCATCAACATTATCAGAAGCATCAATGATGTTGCTCCTGAAAGCATTAACACACCAGCAATTATCCACGCTAAAATTAGGTCAAGTGCTCCGAATACTCTCCAGCCACGGCGCAAAGTTACAACGCCAATCAGCCAAGATGTTGTTGAAACCACTAACATCAGAGTCATCATCAAAACAGTAGTGTGCTCATAGTGTCCAAATGCTCCAGAGGGTATCAAAAGATGGCCGATCCATAGACCAGATGATATCCAAACTTGGTTGTCGCTTACGACACAATAAACCGAATATAGTAAACCGATAGATCCAGATGCAATCATGAATATTGCTGTGGTTCCATCAAGAATAGAAATCCATTCTCCCAAGGCATTCCAACTGATTGGCAAGAACAATGTGACACCGACTAATACTGCAGGTTGAATCCATTTTATTGCATTCTTAAGAGCAAATATACTTGCTAAAATACCGGCTATTCCAAATGAGATTGCAATGGCCATAACTGCCCAAGATATCCTCCCCACTGCCCCTCTGTGGTCACCTAACCCGCGCTTTATCCTCTCGGATTCAACCCATTCAAACAGTAATACTGCTATGACTAAGAATACCTCCAAAGAAATCACTGGAACAATCCACGATAGTTCATCGCTAAATGTTGGAACAAGTTGAATGGTATCTACTCCCATTAGCGAAGTAAGAACTCTAGAACTCAGCAATAGAAGGACAATCCCCTCTAAAACAGAAGGAATTCTCAACCCGAGATCCTTTCTGCCTAGTAATGAGATTCCAGCTAAAAGGATTAATGCGCCAAGTAGAACAAGTACTTCCCACTGATATTCCGCTGATACATTGGCATCTCCTAATCGGCCTGCAATTTGGATCAGTGTTAGACCGCCCATCGTTATTGCAACGGGTGACTCGATTCCCATAATGTCTGGAAGTTGTAAATTGACTTGGTCTGCCCTCCAACGAGCGATGCCGATGAACAGTACCGAAATGAAGGAGGCTATCGCGATTGCTGAAAGAGATTCGCCGCTGGTCCAAGCAAAGAATACTCCGACAAGGATAGTTACAATGATGAATGAAATTACAATAGTAGGTTTGTGGTGTATATCGCCCACAACCAAATCATAATCTCCAGATGATGAGCGACGACGTGAACGCTTTTTCTGCATCTCAGATAACTGAAGTAATTCCGCATCGACCATTTTTATCTGTGAACCTTCGCTCTCCTCTTCAATTTGAGATTTCAATTCTTGGCGTTCGAGATATTTCTCCAATCTCTCTTCTCGCTGAGAAACTTGGCGTAATCGAGACCTGATTTCGCCTTGTGCAGCGAGCCATGCTCCGGTAATTACGAAACTAATTCCTGTAAGGTAAAGAGTCATGTCATCCTCAAAACTGAGCGCTGCTAAGCCTATAGTAACTAAAACAGCTATACTTGCTACTGCAGAAGGAAGTAATCTCTCCAAGGTAGATGCTCGCGGCAGATATAGTCCAAATACGGTACAAATTGCTGCCAAACCAGATAGACGCAGATTGGTAATATCATTAGGTAAAATGTCGCTATGGGATAGTGTTGATGTCAATGGTTCGTTCAATCCAATAATCATCAGCATAATTGCTATGAAGCCTAAAACAATCGAAATTAAATTTCCAGGCATTAATGCCTGATGAGAGAGTTTCTCGCCTTCCATTAATCGCTTAGCATTCATTTCTGACCAGTTGATTATCAGAACCGCTGAAATTCCAAATAATGCAATCCATATCGCTCCGAAGCCATATCTCCATTGGAGCACTAAAGCTGCTATTGCCCAAGATACAAGGATTGTTCTTGGAGTGCCTTGATGTCTATCCATTCTCATAGCAATTGAGTGATAAATTAACAAGAATCCCATTACTGAAATCATTCCATATGATGGAACAACTCCCGGATTAGTAATGAATAACATTGAACAAATGATTGTGATGAAACTAATGTTCCACAATCGCATCATTCCACTATCTCTCATTCTTGCACTTAATTCAGACATTCCCACTAATCGACCTGCAAGATTAACTCCACTCTCTCCAAGTTTGAAGTTCAATGGCACCTGAATCAATAACAATGTGATTAAGTAAATTGAAACATCTAATTCAGAGAAATTCATTGGAAGTATATCTACTGAAATCAACCTTCCTTCCAAATTGCTTGCAAAGAGAATCAGCCAAATCCACGGAACTAAAGTCGCAGTTCCTGCTAAAGAAGGCGAGTCTCTTTGTATAGCTAAGAATGCTAGTCCTACCCAAACTATGGCTTGGCACGCCAATAGAACCCTGGCCATACTCGTTTCTTCTGCAGGAATCAACAGGGTCAGTAAAATTGCAATCACTATTGACCCGATCCACAATACATGGTCTGATACCGCGTGCTGATGATTCAATATTGCGAAAGTAGTAATTCCAGCACTGAATACAGCGTATATCGACCATGGTTCAGAAAACGGGGTATCGATTATTCCTCTTACCATCAAAATTAGGATTCCCAATAATACAGGTGCAGGCCACAAAGCATAGCGTTGCAATCTTTGCCAATCTTCCCCTCGAACTACAAGATATGATGGTGTAAATGCTGACAATAGTAGTATCAATTGAGCAAGAGCGTACCCCGTTTCAAGACGGTTTGAAGCGATTGCAAGTAGTGCTCCTATCATGCCCAATCCTACTGATACTGACCAGAGCCCTGGCTTTCCAAGTCCCATCGCTTTGAAAGCTGATGAAAACCAATTCTCTGCTTTTGCAAACCTAGTAGCTGTTACGGCATTTATTCCAGTAACAGCAAACATCAGCAAGAATAGAAGTAACTCATCGTCGAACGGTTTTATCTCAATGCCAAAGAGTGTCCAATCATTGCTGATTGCATGCAATCCGATCCATAGATATGAGACCGCAATCCCCAATGAAGCAAGATTTCCTGAACTCCTAAGGTAAGCAAGGCCGTGGAAAAGTAAAGTTCCAATTCCAATCATTATTGCTACGCCCTCTTCACCATATGGTCCGCCTGCAGCGGAGCCTATTGCAAGTAAAACGAGTGTGGCTTGAGTAGCGATTGCATCTTCATTATGGTACTGTGCAACCGCAATATTAAGCGCTACTAGACCCAGTAATGATGCACCTAATTCCGATTCTCCAATCCAATCCCATGCATACATCGAAATTGCCAAGCCATACAGAATTTTCATCGAAATGATAACCCAAGTTATTCCGAGTAGATGCATTCTTTCTCGCGGAATCCATATTTGGCCCAGCCACATTCCAAAGCCAGCCATGAGTAACAATCCAATCGCTGAAATTGTATGACTAAAGATTGGTGAAGTTCCTACAATTGTGCCTATAGCAGACCAGACTACAATCATCGAAATCATTAGACCATAATGCAATCTTTTCTCTCCTTCCATCGCATACTCGGTTACACTGTCGACTTCAGGGGCCGTTTCTACCGTTCCATCGCGTTTAATACGACTAGGTATATCGCCCCGCGAAAATATCTCTGCAACTTCCCCGATAGCAATATCGACTTCTTTAGATTCTGTTTCTAAAGATTCTTTTTCTGGTTCTTCTTCGATTGAATCTTTAATCAAAAATTTGTCAATATTGACCCCTGAATCTTTCTCAAAATTTCTTTTGGAGAGGATTTCATCTTCGGTTTCCTTCTCCATTGGTGGGGCACCAACTGAATTGGCTTTCAATATCTCCCTTCGAGGATTGATTATAGGAAGTATTCGCGTGTTTTTTTTCATCGGCGAACCGCAAGGGACAAAGAGCGAGTGCGGGTCGAGGAACTATGGCCGAGATAGTGGGCGTCCCTTCAGGCGACCTATCCCAAAGTGGCATCGAAACCGATGCCATGGTTTATTGGAACTTGGACAATATTACTCTAATCGACCTTGCTGTCGAGAGAAATGAAGGTTTTCTCACCTCAGATGGAGCTTTAGTTACGGAAACCGGCGAAAGAACTGGCCGTTCTCCTAATGACAAATTTATCGTCGATGAACCTACCACAAATCAAGATGTGAATTGGGGAGATGTGAACATCTCAACTGATGAAGCAGTGTTCAATAGGTTGAAGGGGCAAGTTATCGATTATTTGTCACAAAGGGATTCTTTATTTGTACAAGATTTGTTTTGTGGATCTGAAGAAAGTGAAGCACTACCGATCAGAGTAATTAATCAGAATGCTTGGCATAATGCGTTTGCTCGGAACATGTTTGTGCGACCAACCAGTGAACAACTTGAATCCCATAAGCCTCAATTTACTGTGTACCATGCGCCGCACTTTGAAGCAAATGATGAAGATTTGAATTCCCAGTGCTTTGTAATTGTAAATTATCAACTCGGAGAAGTGATCATCGGTGGAACCAGATATGCTGGTGAGATAAAGAAATCAATTTTCAGTGTAATGAATCTGATTCTTCCAAAGAAGGGGATTCTCCCTATGCACTGTTCCGCCAATACCAATGGCGAAAATACTGCGATTTTCTTCGGATTATCTGGAACTGGAAAGACTACTTTGTCCGCTGACCCTAAGCGCGCCCTAATCGGTGATGACGAACATGGATGGGGAGCCAATGGAGTGTTCAATTTCGAAGGGGGATGCTATGCTAAACTAATCAACCTCTCTGAAGAGGATGAGCCAGAAATTTTTGGAACTACAAGACAGAAAGGTACTGTCTTGGAAAATATCGTTGTTGACTCTGGCGGGATTCCAGATTTCTTTGATACCAGCAAAACGCAGAATACTCGTGGGTCGTATCCAATTGAAGCAATAGAAAATAGAACATTGGATAGTAAAGGTGGTCATCCTCAAAACGTGATTTTCCTTACATGTGATGCATTTGGAGTTCTTCCGCCGATAAGCAGACTGTCGCCTTCGCAGGCTGCTTACCACTTTATCTCAGGCTACACCGCTAAAGTGGCTGGAACTGAAATCGGAGTCACCGAACCACAAGCAACTTTCTCAGCATGCTTTGGTGAGCCTTTCATGCCAATGCATCCAGGCGTTTATGCAGATTTGTTATCCAGTAAAATGGCTGAACATGGCTCTACTGCTTGGCTAATCAATACGGGATGGTCCGGAGGGTCTTACGGTGTTGGAAGTCGCATGAAGATCAAATACACTCGTGCAATGTTGAATGCTGCATTAGATGGTGAACTCGACGATGTTGAATACACCACAGATGAACGTTTTGGATTTGAAATTCCTAAATCATGCCCAGGAGTGCCTTCGGATGTATTGGTGCCAAGACAAACATGGGGCGATGGTGTTGCTTACGATGCTACAGCAGACAAGTTAGCTGCTATGTTCAACGAGAACTTTGAGCGGTACTCTGCTGGCGTTTCCGATGAAGTGAATGCCGCAGCGCCAAGCGTTGTTTGAGCGTTTTTTGCGTGATTATGGATAATACGGCAAATCCGTAGTTTGATAGCGAACCAATGTTAGGGGCCTTTGTTGAGGGCCATGCGTACACGTACTATCCTTCTTGCCAGCCTAATGATTATGATGTCTATGACTCCGCTAGTTTCAGCGGATTACGACAAGGGAATTGAACAAGGAAAGGAGTATGATGACTCTTCAATTTTCAACCTACCAGCCAAAACGATAGACGCGTTTGGACCAAGAATTGACACCGGTGCTTCTGGTCGCGCTCCATGTAGTGCTGTACAGACTGATGCTGGTTCTGCAGGTGATGCTGGAAACACTAGTGCAACTGCCAAGAGTCTTGGTACAGACCCAACAAATGGCCCAAGCGGAGTGACTGGCTGTGTAGATGCTAACGATCCTGAAGATATGTACAGCATCACCACTACTTCCGGAAAAGAAGTCGATGTAGAACTAGTTGTTCCTACCGGAGCGGATTTCGACCTATACCTAGTGGATGCAACCAAGTCGACATTTTACGATTATTCAGAGTATAACGACCCGCTAGAACAAGTAACTACTGGCGGCACAGCATTGGAAGGAAATGCCACGACATTCTATGTATGGGTTAACGCATACAGTGGAGATGGAACCTATACTCTACGTGTTTGGACAAACAACAGCGTTCCTAAGCCTGACATAACCATCACTATGGTAGATGTTCCTGTAAAGGCGCAAGCCGGAGATACTGTTTCAGTAAATTACACTGTAGAAAACCTAGCAAACAACTCTAGTGCAACCACTGGAGCGTTTGATGTTTTCTTTATCTTATCAACCGATACAACCTATGATGCCGGAGACGAGTTACTTGACGATGTATCCAAAGAAGCGGACTTAGGTGCTGGTGCAACGAGAAATACTACTATGAGTATTACACTTCCTGCTAATTTGACAAACGATTCCTACTACTGGTTAGTATGGGCAGATGGCTACGGGAATATTACTGAAAGTGATTCTTCAAACAACAACATGTGGTCAACTGGGATAACTATTGTTGGGAATGATTGTGCCGACCTGATGGGTGGGACTCAAAATGACGGCGGGCTGGGTGCAGATGCTGCAGGCGATACTGCAAATGCAACTAACATGGGCAGCAACATCACTGCAACTTACACTGGATGTATGGATGGAGTAGATGGCGACGATATTTTTGCCTTTGATGTTCCAGCAGGATATTTCCTAGAAATTGAATTAGATGCTGAAGACCAGACTTCAGATCTAGATATTTTTATCCATTATTCAAATGGTTCAGAAGTTGATAGAGGATATACCTCTTCATACCCTGAAACCGCTACTGCCAAAATGACGGATTATGAAGGTGTAGGTGGGACATATTACGTCAACGTATCACACTACTCTGGTGTTTCAAATTATACACTAGATGTTTGGACTAACCAAAGTATCCCTGCACCTGATTACGTCATTGATTCTGTTACAAGTGCCGGCAGTGGACAGCCTGGAGATATGTTTGATGTAACTGCAGTTCTAGAAAACCAAGGAACTGTTGATGGTGTATCAGGTGTGGAATTGGTAGCCATACTTTCGGTAAATACTGGTGTTGAATGGTATGACCACGAGATCGGTTCAATAACTACCAGCGGAATCCCAATCGATACCAACACAAGTGTAACGATCAGTTCTACTATTCCAGCAGATATAGTTGAAGGAGATTATTACCTCTATGTTGTTGCTGACCAAGATGACTTAATCTTGGAGAGAGATGAAACAAACAACCAAGGTTCTCGGACTGGCCAATTCTCGATTGGTAATGCTGAGACTTCCTGTGTAACACAGAATGATGCTGGAATGGGCGGCGATGCTGCCAACAATACAGCTGGGGCATACGACTTAGGAAATTATGCTGATGCTGAATACCGTGGATGTATTGATTCGGGTGACACTAGCGATTACTACAAAATCACCCTAAGCGCTGGACAAAACCTGAATGTCACTTTAGTCGACCCTCCATCGGGTGCTGTAAACCTAGTAATGGTGGATTCTAGTGGTAACGTAGTCGATTCTGATTCTAGTTGGTTTTCCGATGCCGAAGTTTCGACTTTTGGTACTTCTAGTGAAGGGCTGGCGGGAACTTACACTCTAATGGTAAACCGCTCCACATCATGGCTTGAATCCGGTGGCGCAGGAACCTACAGGTTGCTTATTGGAAGCCCTGCTGGATATGTAGCCCCATTCACATGCACAGGCCATTCTGATGCTGGAACAGGCACAGATGCTGGAACTGATATGTCGAATGCTATCGTATTAGGAACAAATCCTGCTTTAATGGGACAAGGTTGCCTTGATGGCCAAGATACTTCTGATGCTTACCAATTCGATCTTGAAGATTACAACAACATCAACGTGATGTTCTCACCTGATGCGGGCTCACCTTTCACTGCGAACCTGTATGATGAAGAAAGCAACATGGTTGCGGGTTGGAATGGCACTGAGTGGATGTCAATGGGCGATTCTGAATACGAAGGACAGAATGGGATGTTTATCTTAGTCATCGACTCCGCAGGAGGAGAAGGTTACTACAATCTTTCAATCAATTCAATGCCGCCTGCTCCAGCAGACCTTGCGGTTAGCAACTTATCCTGTGGTGGAGAAATGGTTAGCAATGATGAATTATTCTATTCATTCGAAATTCACAATCTACGTGGCCCAGCAGTTGGTGACTTCAATTGGAGTATCCATCTAACTGATGAAAATGGGGTAATCGTAGAGGAGATTGATTCCTCAGCAACGAGTACATACTCAACATATGGACAATTAGTTCTTGAAAGAGCTTCTTCTACCTTCATTGATGCAACTACTGCATCGGGAACTTATTCATGCCATGTCATGATTAACATGGACCGCGCTGTCGATGAAATGGAACTCATCAACAATGAGTTGATGGGCGAAAACTTCACAATTCAGAACGAAGAAGAATTGTGGGCTAACGATGCTGATAGAGACGGTTACAACACCACTGATACTGGCGATGGGATCGTTGACGATTGTCCAGACAAGTATGGTGAAAGTTGGGGCGACCGCTATGGATGTGCTGACCTTGATGGAGATGGATGGTCTAACTTGAATGACTTCTCGCCATTGGATGAAAGCCAATGGGTTGACGAAGATGAAGATGGATTTGGAGACAACAGCACTGGATATCTAGGCGACCAATGTCCTGGTGTATACGGTGTCGAAAACGGAGAAGGCGGAGATGGATGCCCTCCTCCATTCGTCGATTCTGATGAAGATGGAGTCCAGAATTCCGATGATGATTGTGATGCTACTCCTGCAGGAGTAACCGTTGATGAAAACGGCTGTGAAGTCGATACTGATGGTGACGGTGTAGTAGATTCTATGGACGATTGTCCAGCTACTGGAGTCGGCGTAACTGTGGACTCGATGGGTTGTGAAGTCACCGATAACAATGGCGGCGGAAGCGGCAACAATGGCGGCGGAACAGGAGATGGTGGATCCGATAACAATGGTAACTCTGGAGACGATGGAGAAAGCACTGATGATTCAGCAGAAGGTGGTACTGACGCTGTAATGATCGGAGGAATCGGGTTCGGAGTAGTAGCTATCATACTGCTTACATTCTTGATTATCCGCAAGGGTCGTGGAAACAATGACCTCGCAGAAGATGCATTTGCAAATGCTGCATTCAATCAGCCGATGGCTGGAATGGCTGCTGCTGACCCGAGTATTACCCCGGAACAATTGCAATATGAACAGCAACTTCTGGCTCACGGTTACACTGCAGAACAAGCAAGAGCATACGCTGACCAGCACTTCCGCCCTTGGCTAAACCAGTGATTAGTAGATAGTAAGGGTCATCAACGGGCTTCGCCCAGACCCTACCATGACAGACGTCATGATGCAAACAAGTGCCGGTAATATTCGAATCCGACTATTTACCGATGAAGCCCCAGATACAACCGCTAACTTCCTTCGCCTAGTTGATGATGGATACTACAACGGACTACACTTCCACAGAGTCATTGAACAATTCATGATTCAAGGAGGATGCCCGCACTCAAAGGATCCAATGAGCCGAATGGCAGGAACTGGCGGCCCTGGCTGGAAGATTCCTTGTGAGTCAAGCGCTCTAAACATGGCTCACGACCGCCCTGGAATTCTATCCATGGCAAATGCAGGAAGAAATACTGGCGGTTCGCAATTCTTCCTCACGACTGTTTCTACTCCTTGGTTGAATGGAAACCACGCTGTATTCGGAGAAGTTGTTGAGGGCATGGATGTAGTCAAGGCTATCGAGGGGTGCAGAAAACTTCCCGGCGACAGACCAGCAGAGCCACAACAAATGATCTCAGTTTCTAGAGCATAAGGTGAGTTGATGGTTGGCCTCGCCATTCACGGTGGAGCTGGCGGAGATGGTCCTTGGAAAGGCCCAACTGATTTAGATCCTCAACGAATTGCCTGTATGCACAACGTGCTTGCTACAGTCGGCTCGATGTTAGAAGACGGGATTGATGCTCTCGAAGCGGTTACAATTGCAGTTGAAATGATGGAAAATGAACCACTATTCAACGCTGGAATTGGCTCGGTTATCGCTGCAGATGGCAGTGTGACAATGGATGCTAGTATCATGCGTGGCTCTGATGCTGCTGCCGGTTCGGTAGTCAATGTCAAGAAAGTCCGACATCCGATTAGGGCTGCGAAATTGGTTCTAGACAATAATTGGCCTGTTATGTTAAATGGGCAGGGAGCAGATGATTTTGCAATTAGAAATGGGGTTGAAGAAGTATCCCAAGAATGGTTGATTACAGATTTGCGTCAAGCACAATGGAAGAAATGGAAGGCTGCAAAATCAAGGCCGGGGTCGACTGATGAAGATGATGAAGCGATGCTTGATCACGATACTGATGGCATGGGGACCGTAGGTGCAGTCGCTATAGATTCGAAAGGCGTATTGGCTGCTGCAACCAGCACAGGAGGGATGACTGGAAAGCCAAATGGCAGGATTGGAGACACTGCGATTATTGGCGCTGGAACGTGGGCAGATAACAGAGTGGCCGTCTCTTGCACAGGGGTTGGTGAAGCGTTCATCAGAACATGCGCTGCTCACGAAGTTGCTAGTAGACTGAGGTTGGGTGAATCGCTAACTGAGGCGTGTGAAAATATGTTGGAAATGGTTGCGCCTCTGGGCGGGCGTGGCGGCGTTATCGCCATTGATTGCAATGGACATATCGAAATTCCTTTCCAAACGATGTTGATGTATCGAGGGTTTTGGAAAGATGGGGAGATTATGACTGGAATAGGCCCCGATTTAACTTCTCAATGAGTTGTATATTTCCAGGTCGTTCTTGTTTGCATCTTCTATTCTTAGTTCAGTTGGAGGTTGGAACTTTTTCTTCTTCAGATAATTGAATAATCTAAACCATCTAAATTTTGCAAATAGAATCATTGCTCTTTTCTTATCTCCAAAGGTTGGGTGTGTAGTATCACTTTCTTTAGGCCAACCAAGTTCATCTAATGCTTGCATGCCGTCTTCTGCGATTATAATGTGGTCAAACAATCCAAGATTTGTCTGTGCTTTACCGAGTTCTAATTCTCCACGCGCAAAAATTTTCGTGTAGTATTCGGAAGAGGAATGGAGGTGCCCTTCTGCTAGATATTCTTGGTATGAAGATGCTTTAGTCCACATCCAGTAGTGATCATAATTGTAATTTGAAACCAGTCTCTTAATTGGGTGTCTTAGGCAAGTTAAGAGGGTCACTCTCTCGTCCTGTGCAAGCGTTTTGAAATCTGGTCCACCCCACTCGCATGCAACGAATGTGACTCCTTTTTGTTCGCATTCATCGATAAAGGAAGTCAACTCGTTTGAATCCATATCCCACAATGGCATTACTTCACCATTTTTGACTGGATTTCCATTTTCATGCTCAGGCCAAAATGACTCTCCGTTGGCCATTGCTCTTCTAATCACATATGTGCCAGCGGCCTTATGCAAGTGCTGGAACCATACGAGTCGGTAGGCGGCCATTATTCTCTGCTCGAGATTCACCCCTTTGACGCTTACTAGAGGGAAAGGGACATGGACGGTCGGCTATGTCGGAAGTATATGGGAGAGGTGCGAATTGAAGCTGACACCATGGGTGAACTAGAAGTCCCTGCAGACAGATACTATGGTTGTCAAACCGCTAGGTCGCTAATTAATTTCGATATTGGTGATGATAAAATGCCAAGAGGAGTTGTACGCGCATTCGGCATTCTCAAACAGGCTGCTGCCAAGGTAAATTCAGATTTAGGACAACTAGATTCCGATGTTGCTAAACTCATTATTTCGGCCGCTGAGGAAGTAATCAATGGTGAGTTGGATGACCATTTTCCACTAAGGGTTTGGCAAACTGGTTCCGGTACTCAATCCAATATGAATGCCAATGAAGTAATCGCCAATAGAGCGATTGAAATGGCTGGCGGAGTTCTTGGTTCAAAATCTCCAGTTCATCCAAACGATCACGTGAATCGTGCTCAATCATCCAATGATACCTTTCCTACTGCTATGCACATCGCAAGTGCTGAAGCGATAACTCATGACCTGATTCCTAACCTAACTTTGCTTAGAGACTCGCTTTCACAAAAATCCGAACAGTGGTCGGATATTGTCAAGATAGGTAGAACTCATCTTATGGATGCAGTGCCACTTACTCTAGGACAAGAAGCGAGTGGATGGGTTGCCCAACTTGATGCAGACCTAAGGAGAGTAGAGTTTGCATTGGAGGATTTGCATGAGTTGGCATTGGGCGGTACAGCGGTAGGAACCGGTTTGAATACTCACCCTGAATTCGCTAAGCGTGTAGCTTCTGCAATAGCACTGAAGACAAATCTTCCTTTCACAACTGCGCCCAACAAATTTTCACAATTGGCTGCGCATGATGCAATTGTTGCTGCAAGTGGTGCATTAAACACTCTAGCAGTAAGTTTGATGAAAATTGCAAACGATGTCAGATGGTTAGGATCTGGACCCAGATGTGGATTACAGGAACTATCTCTGCCTGCAAACGAACCAGGTTCTTCGATTATGCCGGGCAAGGTAAATCCGACTCAATCTGAAGCTATGACGATGGTTTGCTGTCAAGTTATGGGGAACCATACCGCAATAACTGTAGGCGGTAGCCAAGGAAATTTTGAGTTGAATGTATTCAAACCCATGATGATTCACAATCTTTTACACAGTGTTAGAATTCTTTCAGATTCTATGCGCGCATTCAGGACGAAATGCATTGAAGGCATTGAGCCGAATGAAGAAGTGATCAGAAATCACCTTGAAAATTCATTAATGTTGGTAACAGCTTTGAACAATCATATTGGTTATGATAAGGCTGCAAAGATTGCGAAAAAGGCCCACGAAGAAGGTACTACGTTAAGGGAAGCCGCTCTAGAACTTGATTATTTGACCAATGAAGAATTTGATCAATGGGTTCGGCCAGAAGAAATGACCGGCTCAAAATAATCACTTTGTAAAAGTGGTTGTAAGATAGGAAATGACCCTTAACAGTCATAAGCGGAATGCACTGGCACCCGATTACCTGTGAGAGCAGGATGGGAGAACTGGCAAGGGGGTTTCATCCGGGTGGGATATCCGCCCCCTTGCCAGCCTCCGCTGGTGGCTGCCGGGTCGTCGTCACCTTCGTTTACTCCGAAGAGCATCTTCCAGATCGTTGACGCCTTGTTGCCAAGACGCCTCCTTCCCAGCGGCCGGGTTTCTGTTCGCCTTCCACCGAAGTGGTTAGCTCCCAGGGTGGTTTTGATTCCTGCATCCCGAAAGATGCGTTCCTCTCTACCGGTTGCTGGTTCTCGTATTTCCACCGAAGTGGTCCTATTTGTTCCAGCGGTGCTGTCCGTTTTCTGAAGCAATCCTCAGACGCGGTTTCAGCGTGGAGGTCCGTTTCCATCTGCCTCCGAAGAGGCAGATGGCGCGGTTTCCGTCCGTGGCGTCCGTTTCCAGTTCTGTTTCCCGAAGGTCTCTTTCCTGGCGCGGTTTCGCCGTGCCGTTATTTGTGACAGAGGTTGTCCCGAAGAACTGTTACTGTCACTCCTACCGGCGATGCACAGTCGTTGGTACTTCTGCGACTAGGTCGCAGCCCTCCCTGTTCCACATTTCCCGAAGGTTGTGTGGCTGACTCTTTGCCGAAGCTCCGAGCCATCCTGCGGGCGGGGGAACTTACGATCTCCGAAAAGTCCGTATCTTCCCTGACGCCTCACTTACTCTGTCTCCAGAGTTTGTGACCAACACTTTGCTCGGTTTGAGCAGGCCGGTTGGCAAGGGTCCCGGAGGCCTTCCGAGGAAGTCCTCCACCACTCCTTGTGGAGCGGCAATATTTCGTTGTGGCGAGGAGGCTGATAAACTTTACGCTTTTTTAGGCCCTTTTCCAGCGGAAATGGGGGCTTGCGAGCAAGGTTTCCACTGCTTCCACTGGAAGAATTTGACAATAAATAACATTATTTTCGTAAGGATCTGAGTTTGGCTGCAAGTGCTGAATTCCTACTATTTTCTTCTACGCTTTCTTGCTTAGAACGACGCTGAAATAATTCTCTTTCCCAAATCAAGATTTGTCCATCTTCAAAACCAAACCCAATTCGATTTTCAGAGGAATCTGATACTCTCGGCCTGGAAGTTTCTGCTGAAACCACTAGAGCTCCAATCTCGTCTCTAACCTCAATTTGTCCACGCATGGAATTCCATCTCCCGCACCAGTGTAAATCGTCAAAGCCTGCTATTTGTGTTGTGATTTGTGGCCCACTGGCAGTCCACATCTCTACGGATTCTGGAGTTCTAGCGACTAATTGGCCGTTTTCTAAAGCCGCAACGAATCCTTTCTCTAAACAAGTAAGAGATTCGATAGAGAATGGTTCTTTGCTAATCTCTTCGCCTTTAGAAGACGATACTGTCCCATCAGCATGGCCTAACAAGATGTTTTTTCGCCCAGACAAACCACACATTACTGGCGACATACTGGGTAAATCCCTATGCTCACCGTTAACCAATAGTCCGCATTTAGGCCGGCCAAGTGCAAGTGTCAAATCTTGGCCTGAATGCAAAAACCATGGCCTCTCATCCATGCGAGTCACTTCGATTAACTCTCCATCAAGAGAAAAACGCCATATTGCGCTTTCCATAAAATCTCCATGCTCGATATCATAAACACTTGAGGTGGCAACGATATTACCATCATGATATGCTAACAAATCTGCCGATCCTTCCAATGGATTGCTCCAAAGAATTTCCCCCGCTTTCACACAGGTGATATGTAAACCAGAAGTCACTACTACAATTTCATCGATTCGTAATATTGCTTCGATTCGGTCTTCGCATTGAGTAGACCAAAGAATATCACCATCGCCATTCCACATCTTGAGAGCGCCATTCCACCCTCCTGCAATTATCGAATCTTCTTCGATGTCTAAGGAACTGACTGGTTGGCCTAAATCTCGAATCATCCAGGCCGCCTGAATCAAATCCATAGTAACCCTAAACCGGGTTGAGTCAATAGGATGTCGGCTTCAAGCGTCTAGAATAATTGACTTACGAGGTACTGTGAAGGTTAGGGCGAATGCCATTACAGAGAACAAGCAAGCGCTGTAATAATGCCCTGCTGTGAAGAATACTAAAACACAAGATGTCTGAATCATCCCTCGAGATCCTTTCTTGATTCCAAAGAATGCAAATCCTGCCGAAATCAATGCCAGACCAATCATTGCCCAGCCTATCATGATGTACAGGCCGGCTGCAGATTGGTCGAGTAGAGGGAAGTCCATCTGTTCATCGAAATAGCTGATTAACCTAACACAGGAACCATTGGCGTAATTGCCTTTACACTCCACTTCTGAAAATTCACTGGTTGCAGGGAAGTCGAAATCAATGGTTGTGAAACCTGTTTGCTCTAGAGGCGAAGGAGGGTTCAAAATGAGCCTATGCCTGACTGCATCATTTTTACCATCGTCATTATATCTTGTAATTTCAATAGAAGTAAGGCCTGGAGTCGCCCCTGTGAATTGGAAAAAACCATCTTCATCGGTTTGTGCCTCTAAAGGCACGTCGATGATTCCATCTGCGTTTCTATGTTCCAGCAATACTGTTGCATTAACCAAGGGCTCGCCATCAGAGGTAATAGTGCCAGAAAATTCTGCAGAATCATGAGGGGCCCCCTGGGCCATTCCATTTATCCATTCATGGGGCCGGACTAATCCTGATTCTGGATTGATAAAATCTAAGCCGTTTGCGAAACCAAGTGCGCAAATAACGAAAACGAAAATTCCAATCATGCGTAAGACTGGATGGCCGTCTTCGCTTTTGACCTCAAAAGCGATCCCGCTTGATTGGAAAACCGGCTCTTCTTCAGGAAGAGATGGTGTATCCTCAAGCAGTTCGGACATGTTTGGGCCTAAGCGGCGGTCCTACTTGATTGAAATGCGTCCTTCTGATTTCGAAATTAACTTTTGAAGTTCGGCTTGACCGCACCACAAAGTCATCTCCAACCCGTTTTTCTCTGTTACAATCCCCAAATCGTAAATTTGACTGACATAGGCTTCAGCATTGCGTTGATCGTGTTCAGATTCTGAGACAACGAGTGTCGTTTTAGGGCCGTATAATGAATACATAATCGCTTCACGCAATTCATCGAGCCCTTCTCCATTATGAGAAGAGATTACCAATGGTTCAGACATACCCATTGCGGATACTATCTCTATTGCAGCATCTATGTCTCCGCCCAAATCGCTCTTTGTCAGAACTACTTTCAGACTAATCCCTGATTCGTCCCCTCTATCGAGAACCTCTCTCCTCGTGGTTGACAGTTTTCTCTGAAACTCATTGGTTTCATCGCTGCTATCTACTACTAATAGTAACAAATCGCATTGTAAGGATTCGTCCAAAGTAGCGTGGAATGCATCTAGTAAATCAGAGGGAAGTTCGTCAATAAAACCAATTGTGTCGGCTAATAGAATCCTGGGGCTCATCTCCATTCGGCCAACCGTTGTTTCGAGTGTGGAGAACAATTTGTCTTCGATTAATACTTCCTTACCAGATAACGCCAGAAACAAGGATGACTTTCCTGCGTTAGTATAGCCTGCTAAGCCAACGGTTCTTGCTCCGCCTCTGGTTCTTTGCCTCCTTCTCTCTTTGCGCGCTAGAGCATGCTTTCTCTGCTTTTTCCTCAATTGAGTTAACTCTCTTGAAACGGTTGCCAAAACGCCTTGGATCGCTTGCTTTCCACCTGCACCGAAACCTGCTCTCTCCCCCGTAGTTTGCTGGTTAACTAATTCCCGAAGCACACTTCTATCTGCTTGCAATTGGGCTAATCTAACCTGAGTCTTTGCCTCAACGCTTCCGGCATGAGAAATAAACAATGAGAGCAACAATCTAACTCTATCCCATACTTCTACTTGGACCGATTCATGAATATTTACGAGTTGTCTAGGTGATGAATTTGAATGTATGATTACCAAGTCTACGCCGTGCCATGGATGCCCTTCAACAGCAGTAGATATTTCGTCGGCTACATCCTGTAAACGACCCTTTCCAAAATACGTTCTCGGGTCATCCTTGCCTTTCTGATACTGGACATCAAGTACGTCTATCCCCATCGTTTCTGCCAAAGCAATCAATTCAGTAGGGTCGCCTTCCCTATGAAGCAACACAGCCTTGCGTCCTTCATGATTAGTTCGGGCTTCGCCCAATGCTACGCCACCAGTTCCCGCGAGAACACGGATTGGCTCATCCATGGTGCTGTGAAGAGATGTCGTTCAAAAGTGATTCCAAAATCGTAACTCTCATTGAGGGGGTGCTCTAGTTCGGTACATGGCCGATGAATGCTCAACCACATTAAAGTGGCACGGCTCAATGGAAATTGGCCTTAGATTATCAAATCTAATTCCAGACGGTTTCGAATATGAATTGACTGAAGAAGACGGTTTTGCAATTCTAATCGTGAATGTCTCAGCTAATGATCTAGAAGCCCTAAGAAAATCTGTAGATGATTTGCTGACAATTTTTTCTGACCAAGATCAATGAAGGTCTAGGATAACTGGAGCGTGGTCGCTCACTTCCAAACCACCTTGGCGGTCGATTTCTACTGAAACTAGTCTGTCTCTTGCTGCTTTATTTCCTAGCAAATAATCAATTCTCCAACCTCTATCTTTGACTCGCGCTTGTCCTCGATTTGACCACCATGAGAATATCTTAGCCTCTGGGCCTACGTACTCTCTGAATAAATCATGCCAACCATCGCTCAACAACTCACTAAACCACTCTCTTTCATGTGGTAAAAAACCACTTGTTTTTGCATTGCCTTTGGGGTTCCAAATATCATTCTCAGTATGTGCGATATTCAAATCGCCAGCAACGATAACCGTCTGGTCGGATTCTAACAAGGGCCGAATGAAATCTCGCCACTGAGACATCCATGTTTCCTTGTATTGCTGTCTTTCTTCTTTTGAAGAACCGCTTGGAAGATATGTGTTAACCAACAATATGTCACCATGCTTTGTAACTAAAACTCGGCCTTCTGAATCATCAGGGTCTAAGCTTCCCTCCATTCCCCTGCCTAATTCTGTCATTTGTACTCTAGAGATTGTAGCAACACCCGAGTAACCTTTCTTTTGAGCTGGGTGAAGAATCATTTCACTACCCTTGGGTATTGACCAGTTTGGGGGGAGTTGTTCTGGAAGGCATCTAAATTCTTGAAGCAACCACACGTCCGCATCGATTTTGTCTACAAATTTGTCGAAACCCTTGCGGATTGCTGCTCGGATCCCATTGACATTCCAGGTTACGATTCGCATATTTCCACCTCAATACTAGCCGGTGCTTCATATGACCCCATCAGAAAGATGACCTCTTGAATCTGTTAATGTAATTGATTTGTTCTCTCTTTTTGTGATTATGTGAGAGCGCCACCCGGATACTCTCTCATCTAATAGGGCCTCAATCGCATCTACTCCGCCAGAGAGGGCAATGCACGAAAAATGGCTCATTCCTGGTGCCTTTTTCGAGTGTATTGCAGCCAAATCTAGAACCCCAACATCTCCTTTGACTAAGCCATGCAATCCTTTGAGTGGGCGGTTGTCTAATACTACGTCCAATGTTGCAACTTTTATTGCATCGCCAACGGGGGCCCCATCACACATTCGTACCTCGTCTGCTTCAATTTTCAGGCCCTTGGAAGTAACTACTCCTCCCTCGTATCTCTCTGTTATCTTTATTCCCGTTTGAATTGGCACGCCTACTTCCTCCAAAGTTGACGCTAAGCGACCAATCAATCCTGACCAACCCTCTCCAACAACGCATAAGCGGCCCTTCAACAAAGCTTTGCGCCTTTCTGGGAGATCTTGGCCCCAGCCTGAAATTAGGCGTAATGCGTTCTCCCTAACCGGATCTTTTCCCATTTTCAAATTCAGCATTTCTTTGGGATTATTTAATGGATAAAGAATCCCATGACCAACCACCAAAACCTTGTTTGGCCTGAGTGGTCTAAGTGAAGGTTTTACTTTACTCAGTTTCTTCACCATCTTGTGTAACTCCCCTCCATTGAGCAAAAGATGAGGGCCGTGTTCTAACTGATGCCCAAACGATTCTTCACTAGTTCCTCTGCCTCCAATTCTTTTGCGTTTCTCAACGATAAAAACCTGGTTTTTTGCTATATGTTCGCGAGCTGCGGTAACAAGTCCATGGATGCCAGCCCCCACCACTAATACTCGCTTCATGTACATCCCACGAGGTGCATAACCATCAAATCCTCGCACCTATAGCCACGAATATGCCCGACAATCAACGACCCCCTCATGATAGGGGCTCAGAATTGTGGGGGGCGTCAGAAGGAGCAAGTAGGCTTCTACTTTCCAGTATGGATAGGTGGACCAGTGCCCTGCTTGCAGATGATGGAGTAGATATGCCGTTCATGGGCGGAAGCGATAAGGTCGATGCAAAAATAATCGCAAAATCTAGTGGAATTCTAGCTGGCTGCGCTGCTGTTGACCATATGATTCAGATTTGGGCTGGAAGTTTACAAATTTCATGGAGCCATGGTGAAGGAAGGAGTATTGGTGCTGGCGATGAAGTCGCTACAATTACTGGTGATAAAGAAGCAATTTTAGCCTTAGAAAGAACAATTCTAAACATACTGGGGCAATTATCAGGAATTGCAACTGAAGCCAAAAAATGGTCATCGAAAGCACCTGGTCAAATCGCTTGCACTCGCAAAACGATTTGGGGGCTACTTGACAAGTGGGCTGTTCATCTAGGAGGGGGTCTTACGCACAGACTAACAAAGCAAGATGCGTTGATGATAAAGGAAAACGACCTTGCAGTAATGTATCCAAATGTCAATAGTAATGGTGCTAGAATCTCAAAATTCTTAGGTGAAATTGACCCTTCAGAGGCAGGAGCATTTATTGAAATCGAAGTTCGTGAAGAAAAAGAAGCGATAATGGCCGCATTCACTTGGTCTGAAAGGCGCATGATTGAAGGCTTTGACAGATTAGTAATTATGCTCGATAATTTCAGCCCCGAGAGATCTAAAGCGGTAGCGGACGAACTTGTAGAAATGGGCCTTCGGGAACATGTTGTCCTGGAAGCGAGTGGAGGCATAATACTTGAGAATCTAGAAGATTGGAGAGAATGTGGGCTTGATGTGCTTTCAACGAGTACAATTAATCGCGGAACAACTCCATTGGACTTATCGATGCTAATAAATGAGTAATGAGGAATTAAAATGACTGATGATGAGAATTTTGTAGACCCGTCACACCCACGATATGAATCGTTGATGATTAGGAAGAAAGTTGCTGAGGCTGGAGTAAAAGGTATGCTTGCTGATTCAGCAATGATTGCACACGGAAGAGGGGAGGCTTTCGATTATCTATTGGGTGAACAGACTATTCCTTCAGCCGAAGAAGCCACTAGGGAAGCTGCTGCGAGATTAGTTCGAGCGAAGAATCCTGTGCTTTCATTAAATGGAAATGCTATTGCTCTTGCAGGTCAAGATTTTTTGACAATTGCTAGCCAACTAGACTGTCCAGTTGAAATCAATATTTTTTACCGCACACCAGAGAGGATGGGTGCACTCATAGGGCACCTGAAAATGTTGAATACAAAGTTAGGACTTGATGTTGAAATTCTCGGCGGAGTTCCTGATGCTAGAATTGAAGGGCTTGAAGGCCCTAGAGGTGCTTGCCAAAGCGACGGTATTTTCCGATCTGACACAATATTGGTGCCTCTAGAAGACGGGGATCGCTGTGAAGCTTTGGTTGCTATGGGGAAAGAGGTTCTTGTGATCGATCTGAACCCCCTTTCACGGTCAGCCAGAGGAGGAACTGTGGGTATTGTGGATGAAGTAACAAGAGTAGCAAAGAATCTGATTCAAATGATTCCTGAAAAGCCTCCGGTTACAGATTGGGATAACAATAAGTCGCTGCAATCTGCTTTAGACCACATCACAACTTCGATGTCAAACAAATTCGAGTGATTCAAAGTTCTCGTAATTTTGTTGATAGGATATTGCTAATGGATTCGCCAACATCGCTACAAGATGCTGAGCCGCCTAAATCATAGGTCAGTGAATTACCGCCTCTTAGATGGTCTGCGACACTATCATCGATTAACTGAGCCACCTGTACAAGTCCTTCATCTCCATTCTTGCGGCCCAACCAATCTAGCATCATTTGTATTGAATTAATGCTGGCAATCGGATTCACTTTGTTGAGGCCTGCGTGTTTTGGAGCGCTACCATGAACTGGCTCAAAGAAAGCGTGATTGTCGCCTACGTTACCTGAAGCCGCCATGCCCATTCCTCCTTGTAGAACTGCCCCTAAATCGGTAGCGATATCGCCAAACATGTTTGACAGTACAACGACATCATAGAATTCTGGAGTTCTTGTCAGCCACTGCATGAATGCATCGATGTAGCCATGGTCTGTTTCAATTGAAGAGTGTGATGAAGCTACTTCATCAAACACCCTACGAAATAATTGACACCCTCTAGTTACATTGCTCTTGTCGATACAAGATACGCGGCTTACACCGTCTACGGGAGCTCCACTTCGAGTTTGGGCGATTTCGAATCCCATTTTGACTAACCGTTCGGTTCCTTTGGCCGATATAGGACGAGGGTCGTATGCTACTTCTCCCTCCAATCCCGGGAATGACATCTCAGGAGGCGTGTATTCTTCTCGTCCAAGTGCTCTATCGGCACTTCGGCGAAGTAATGAGTGATACAATCCCTCTGTGTTCTCCCTTAGAACAGTCATATCTACCATCCCGGGCTCCCAAATTTGTGTGAACCGCCCGTGTACCTTGTGAGGAACTCCTTCGTACAATTTAATCGGTCTAACATTTGCATACAAATCCAAACCTGCCCTCATTCCAAGAATCACAGAGCCGCCCGCTAAATCTCCATTTGGAAGTCTGGCTCCAGGGTAACCAATCGCTCCTAAGAAAATCGCATCTGCTTCATCACGACAAAATTCAAACGAGCCCTCAGCCCACTCTTCACCAGTTTCTTTGTAGTGTTGGCCACCACAAGGAATCATGACCTGTTCGAATCCATGATTCGTGTGTGCTTGAACGGTGTCTAAGATCCGCATCGCTTCAAGAGCGACTTCTCTGCCAGTTCCGTCGCCAGGCAAAATTGCGATGCGGTGGTCGCTCATACCCACGGCAAAAGGCGCACCTACATGAACGCGCGCCCGAGCAATGTTTCAGTAATTCAGACGGTTGTGTCCATTGGAATAAGTAAACCATGTCCGCAACCGCGCAGTAATACACTATTCCAATAGAAGTGTACCTGTATACGTCATACTGTACCTTTATGGAGCGCCACTACGAGCATAATATCATGGCTGAGGACAGTCGCGATAAATCTGAGAGAAGATTGCGAGTGGACCAGATGCCTCTTGCTGTCA
Organism: Methanobacteriota archaeon; assembly: GCA_002715725.1. Classification (GTDB taxonomy): domain Archaea; phylum Thermoplasmatota; class Poseidoniia; order Poseidoniales; family Poseidoniaceae; genus MGIIa-K1. Next base: position 45,943 of record PAZU01000005.1, read on the forward strand.
AACGTCTTGTGGATACGATGATAGGAATTGATCCTAACTTCGAAATCGAAGATTGGTTAATCCAAAAAGCAAATGAGGATTTGGCGCTAATTCAGTTAGATATTCAAAGAGAAAGGAGACAGTTGGAACAACGAATTCATCGGTTAGAGTCTCTTGCCAAAAGGCTGAATCCAGAAGATATGAGAGAAATTCCTAAAGGACAAACTAACCTTTTCGATTGCTTTGATATCCCTCTTCCATTAAAGCACCTTACGGATAGAATTGAAGAAATTGAAAACGAAGAGCCGCACCCTGCAGGGACTTTCATCAATCTACTTCCTAATGGAGGATGTGATGATCCTTTGCTCGCAGTTACAGCACAAATGATGCTGATTATAGCTCAAGAAAAGGTTGGAAGGGGCGCTAACTGGATTGATTTAGATGACCTTTTCTCTCCACTCCTCGAAAACGGAATCTCGCAGGAAGAATGTGACGAAGCGCTGGACCATTTATTGATGACCAGCCAAATTCACGAGATTGATGATGATTGCTTCATTCCCGACGAGTGAAAGTGGGCTCCCTTGGACTCCCTACTTCGGTTCAATATATGCCGGATGCGTAATAATTTGTCATGGGGCTAATAAGATCAACAATAATTGGAATTTCTGCATGGTGGGTGATGGTGATCTTAGAGGTCAAGCCACATGTGGCTATTGGCGTGGGAATCTTTGCTGCCTTTATGTCTGAATCAATGATTCAGGCAAGTGCAAGAAGTCATCTGCGTCATAAAGCGACATCACTTGAAAGCGAATTAAATATTGCAATTGGCCAAATTACAGATATGAAAAGAGCCCTAGATCTTACCACCAAAGACCTGAGAGAAGCATTAGACGAACTACATCGAAGAGATGCAATTGGCAGTCCTGCTGCTAGAGAATTACTAGCGAGACAAGAAGAGGCTATGGAGGCTCAAAGGACTGCGCTTGAAGTATCGACAGATCGTTCATTCGAAACCCTGGAATCACTTGAAAGAATGATTATTTCTCAAGGTCAACAAACTGCAAGAGTTCAGGAAGTTCTTTCGATGGTCTTAGAGAAGTTAGCTCTGGAACCGCGCCAACACATCAGTATGAGGGATTCTGTACTCACGCAGGAGAATAATTCAACACCTGCTATGACAGACGAGATAATATCCCTGATGGGTTAAGTGGTTTTATGCACGACTCGATGCTTGAACTAAAGCGCCTAAAATTGCGCTCAAAAATTTATACTCCATTCATCATTATCGGCATAGTTGGGATTACTTTTGCAATGATTGTGGGTCTTGGCAAAGAAGACCCTTTGGTTTTTGATACACATGTTTTCATGCTAATTGGAGGGGCAACATGTACATTATTTGGAATGATGTTGTACCAAAATGAAGAAAGTTTCGCCCAGAAATATGACATGACTCACCTCTTGGACATGGAGGATAAAGAAGAGAGGTATCAAGCATATCTCGAACATTTGTCAGATTGGATTGCCAACGATATCGAAGAAGTTAATCCGATAAGAACCAGAGGGTCCGACCCCTTGGGACCTGATTGGGGTAAAACGGATTTCAAACTCGGGCACAAGCCAATCAGGCGTGATGCAATCGCAGAAGGTAAGAAATATACAGGAATGGAAGATGAATTGACTGCTGGCGAAAAAATGGTTGCTGATGCAAACAAAAAATACGCTACAATGGCTCAAGAGAGGTGGGAAGTTGCTGAATCTAATGATCCTGATTTGATAGAATACGGTGTCGAAAAATTGGGGGACCTTGTAAGAACAGATTACTTTGACAAAAACGCCGAAGAAGGTGGATTCTCTAAAGTAGCAAATCCAGACTCTGATACCCATTGATACAATAAGTCTGCACTACGAGGCGCATAGGATGAAAGCCATAATCGTGGCAGGAGGTCATGGGAGCCGCTTGTATCCTATGACTAACTTCACTCACAAGACATTGCTTCCATTATGTGGCCGGCCTATCATCGATTACGTTCTTTCAACAATTAGACACGCAGGGATTACAGACATCACAATTATCGGAAACAAGTTCATCGATAAAATTCGTAATCATGTGGGCAAGGATGTGCGCTATGTTCTGGAAGAAGAGCCGAAAGGCGTTGCACCGGCTCTGCAATTGGCTAGAGATGGCAATGAAGGATGTCCGTTGCTGATTTGGTTTTCTGACAACATCACAAATATCAATCTAAAATCTGATGTTGAGTCTTTCAAACAAGGTGCTATTTTCCTAACAAGATTAGTAGATACGCCTAGTGAATTCGGCATAGCTGTTGTCGAAGACGGCAAGGTAGTCGATGTCATAGAAAAACCAACTAATCCTCCTGGGAATTTGGCTATTGGAGGAATCTACATTTTTGATGAAAGGTTTTGGGAACGGCTAGATTCTGTACAAGATTCCCCTAAATTCTCCATCTCAGATGTCACCAGACAATACCTTGTAGAAGATGAAGGCAGGGTTATTTCTGTGGGAGAGAACACATGGATAGATTGTGGAACTCCTGAAAGCCTTCACAGAGCAGCACAAATGGTAGAGGACGGTCTATTCACAATTAGAGGGGATTGAAATGCGAATCGGAATAATCGGCGCAGGTATTGTCGGAGGAACAATGGAACATTGTTTCAATGATAAGCACGAATTATTTGTTCACGACCCTCGAAGGGGAACTGAATTGTCTGATGTAATCGAAAATTGCGAAATGGCATATATCGCAGTTCCAACTCCTGCTAATGATGATGGTTCTTGTGACACCAGTATTGTTGAAGGGATTTTAGATGAATTACCTGACGGATTTATCGCCGTGATTAAGAGCACGGTAATTCCAGGAACCACAGCAAGGTTACAATCAGAATATCCTCGACTCAAATTAGCTTATTCTCCTGAATTTTTAGTTGAAAGAAATCGCTTACAAGATTTCGCTAATCAGAAAATTTTGGTTGTTGGAAGTGATCATGAAGATGTTGCTTCACTAGTTTTTCAACATCATAAAATTGCAGATGTCCTTGATAGGGCAAAGATGTTTCATGTCACCAATACGGAAGCAGAGATGGTCAAATATACCAAGAATAATTTCTATGCACTGAAAGTGATTTTTGCTAATCAGATGTATGATATTTGTAATGCGATGGGCATTGAATGGTCTGTCATCAAAGAAATAATCACCGCTCCACAAGACCAGCCAATAGGTAACTCGCATCTTGAACCGATGATGGGTTTAATGAGAGGTTTCGGAGGGAAATGTTTGCCCAAAGATACTCTGGCATTGCGAGAACTGGCTAGGAGCTTAGGTGTAGATTACGATTTACTCGATGCTATGCAAAGCGATAATGCAGCGCTTAGGAACACGCCCACAGGAAAGCCATCCGATGTGTCTACGGAGGATGATTGATGTTAGGAGAACATGGTTCGTTTCGTAGATATATAATGACTGCAATGGTTAATTTCATTGCATTTTATTCACTTTGGGAATTATTTGTTTTCTTTTTACCTAGTGACGATTATTGGCCAACTGTTGCTTGGTCGATTGCTTGGTTTCTAGGTTCACTACAAGCCCACTGGACTCATAGAATTTGGACATTTGATTCTGAAAGAGACATCAGGTGGACAATACCCACTACAATGGCTTTGTACACAATTGGAGGGGTCGGTTCGACTGCTTGTTACTACATTGGAACCGTGTCCTGGGGCTTCAATGAACGAATTGTATTTCTACTAAATTCAAGCCTGTGGGGATTCCTGAATTATTTGGGACAAAGAGAGATTGCATTCAAAGAAATCAATACTTCTCCCCTTTCAGAAACCGAATAATCTTCTGCAATATTCCTACTTTGGGCTTATTCACCAAACCCAATCGCCAATCTAATTCTCCAGCCTTGTCGAATCGAACAACATCATCGAATCCGCCGATCCATTCGCCGCCGATAAACACCTGTGGGATTTTTTTCGAGTTTTTTGTTCGAACTGCGAATTCGATATCTGTTTTCCTAGATTTACCTAATCTCTTTTCGACATAATCGATGCCTTTGCGGTCTAGATAATGTTTGACGTTTACGCAGGCCGGGCAACCTTTGTTGGTATACACCTCGACCTCGACCATGCTTTTGCTCTCCAATATTCACTTTTGAATTGCTCGTTCTAGCGTGGGATTCAAGTCCTGCGACGGACACGCCATCATCATGCTGCCTGATACGGTGCACAAGTTGCCTCAATCCGAAAGATTCGCTTATGCTAGACTGCTAGCGTACATGACAAGAGTTGACAACGAATTGACTGTCGAAGAAATGTCTATGTTTGAGCAAAGACTTGGAACTGCACTACTATCTCCAAAGCAAAGGCAGATGATTCGTGCTGATCTGAAGAATCCCCCTCCATTGGATGAATGCTTAGAGGGCATGGGAGATGAAGCAGGCAGGCTCGCATTGAGAGATGCTGTATTGATGGCTGCTTCTGATGGAACTGTAGATGAAGATGAAAGAGAGGCTCTAGAAGATATAGCTGAACATCTCGACCTTGCTCCAGATGCCATCAATAGATTGCTAAACTGGACTGTGGAAGGTTATGCCTGGATGCAGGCAGGATACGATTTACTGAATGACCTATCTAGGTGATATTCTGCTTCCAGATGCTGCTCTTGCATTAGCTGAAGAACAGCGTAGAAAGATTGCCTGCGCACTAGTAATGGTTGCTGCCTCAGATGGCGCTCTAGTTAGAGAAGAAATCTCTGCCATTGAGTCGGCCATGGGCCTAATGATGTTACATCCGGAAAGTCGGGAAGAAGTTCGGCAATTACTAACACAGCCGCCTGACCTCGATTCTATACTAAATGGAATGGAGGTCTCTTCAATCAGACTGGCATTGAGGGACGCCGCTCTACTAGCATCTGTTGATGGAGATTATGATGATGCTGAATTGGCTGCTCTTCGAAAAATATGTGATGCTGCCGGATTATCAGAAAAGGAATTATCTAAAATTCTCGATTGGGTATCTGATTATTGGAGAATGAGTGCGAATGGTCGCTCGATAATTTCCCTGCCACTACCCGGGGATGAAGACATTCTGTGATTACTTAAATTCAAAAATCTAGGCGCTAAAATTTACGGATTTTGGTTTTGAGTTTCCGGAAACCCGAAAAAAGGTGAATTCTCCCCCACACTTTATTATCAGTACCTCCCTCGAAGCAACCAGCGCAATTCGCATTTTGCGAAAAGAGAGTGACACTAATGGGAATACATCCAAAAATCGGAATCACTGGGCTACCAAGGTCAGGAAAATCCGCTGTCTTAGCAAAAGTTCTAGAAATGCTAGAAGATGAGAGGCGCCGCGAGATAAATGCTAGAGGTGGAGATGGAGCAAATACCGATATCATCGGAGGCATGCGTACAGAACCGTTGGTAGAAAATTCCGAAAGAGCAGGATACAAAGTCATCAATATTACAACTGGTGAGGAAGCGATTATGGCTCACAAATCAATCGATAGTAGGTTGCGCGTTTTGGGCTATGGCATAGATACTGAAGCCCTGAATAGTGTTGCGATCCCTGCTATTGAACATGCTCGAGATTATTCAGAGGTCATCGTAATTGATGAAATTGGAAAATTTGCAGTCGAATCTGAAGAATTTGTAGAGGCGGTAAGATCTGCACTAGAAGTTGACAAGCCAACCCTCCTAGCTTTACACAAAAAGAGTCGCCATCCTTTACTTCAAGATATAAGAAGAAGGGATGATGCTCGAATTTTGGAAGTTACTCCTGTAAACAGAGCCTTGCTACCTTACAAGATTCACAAATTAATGCGTGAAACTTACTGATTCATGCGTTGGGTTCATGCCATATAGTGTATTGCGAGTTATATGACCCCAGCAAGTAGTGCCCGCAGGTTACTACTTGGTACAGGGCTCGGTCTATTCTTAGCGGGTGGATTCGGCCTGATTTCTGGAGTTATACACCTAGATGAACCCAGCATTGGTTTCGTTATCCCATTACTAGGACTAATTCTTATCGCACTATCTGGCCCTACTGGTCGAGGCGAAGGGCCACTTTCGAATTGGTTCCCAAATGAAGACAATGAAACTCTGGCTGTAAGGGTTGAAGCTGATTTGAATCAAGAAAAACAAAATGAAGATGTTGGAAATGCCTGGGCAAAATTAGAACATTCAATGCTCTCGAAAGAACTGGAGGGAGAAGAATGAGTTTGCAAATCCCTGAAGACGAAGGAGCCAAGAAGAGGGCGGGATATTGGAATTCCTCTGTCGCTTTGGGGGTACTCGCACTAGTCCTATTTTTCATCGGAGGGAATAGGTCCAACGGAGCAGACATGATTGCTTGCGGATGGGCTTCATGCTGTTTTTCTCTGGTCTTTGCAATAAGCGCGTTAAGCACCAAAAATGATGAGCGCGTGATTATAATTCAACAACCTCCACAATACGTTCCTGTTCAAGAACAGCCTGTAATCCAACAAACCAGGCCGCTGCCTCCTCAACAAAAAACGCCTAGCGCCCCTGCAAAAACAATGGAGATGTGGGTGAAGGAAGCACAAAATTTGGAACTAGCAAGAAATTGGGAAGGTGCTGCTGAAGCATACGAGAAAGCTGGTTTGTATGCTGAAGCTGGAAGGATTAGAAAAGAACATCTTGAGAATACCCAACCTGTTGTTCAGATAGGCAAAGTTGGCGATACCATCCTGCATGATTCAGTAATGATTTCCGAGGATTCTGATAAAGTAGAATGAATGAAATTGAAGGATTCATTCTAAACTGACAGCAGAAAGGTTTGATTTGCTTGTCCGTCTCCAAGGGGTTGGGGGAGAAGTATGAGTGAAGTCCCAGATGGCCTATACTATACCAAAGAACACGAATGGATTAGAGTCGAAGGAGACGAGGTAGTGATTGGAATTACCGATCATGCCCAAGATGCTTTGACCGATATCGTATACATCGAACTACCTGAAGTTGGCGAGACCTGTGAAGAAATGGGTGAGTTTGCAGTTGTTGAATCTGTAAAGTCTGCATCACCAATTTTTGCTCCACTTGCTGGAGAGATTACCGCTGTAAATGATGAATTAGACGATGCTCCAGAATTAATGAATCAAGAGCCGTATGGTGCAGGTTGGATTATTCGAATGAAATTGAATGATGCTTCTGCTGTATCTACATTGATGTCGCCTGCAGATTACAAAGCTGAAATTGGCGAGTGAAATTGCAATGTTTCACATCTATGTTGATGGTTCTTGTTTAGGTAACCAAAATGTGGATAGTGATACGCCTGCAGGTTGGGGTGTAGTCGTAATTACAGGCTCGAACGATTTAGGCCGTGGTAATGGAGAAATTCTCCATGAATTCAATGGCAAAGTAGTCACTGATTCCAGTGATTCAAAATTCATTGGTGCCGAAGTTGGCTCCAACAATACTGCCGAGTTGACTGCTTTTGCAGAAGCTTTGAGATGGGTTTTGAGTGAGGGTGGAGAGTCCGATATCATCATCAAAACCGATTCGCAATACGCCGGAAATCAAGCCACTGGTGCTTGGAAAGCAAAGGCGAATCGAGAATTGGTTGCACATGTTCAAGCCTTGTGGAATGAAGTTACTCAAATTAGAGAATTGTCTTGGGAGCACGTTAAGGCACATAGTGGCCACCGTTGGAATGAAAGGGCAGACCATCTTGCAATTCGCGCCGCTAATGACGAAACGCCGGTATCTCTTTCGTTTTGGAAACCTGGTCAGCGCTGAAGTCTGTCTTTCAACCAATCCCTGATTTCATCAGCCATGTCTTCGCGTCCGAGGGCATAATCGATTTGGCTTTTTAGCCAAGGCAAAGGCGCCCCAGAATCGTACCATTGGAAACCATGTAGTTCGACGCCTACCAAACCATCATTCTCCATCCAATGCTTTTGCAATGCTATGGATTGCAATTCTCCATATTCTTCAAAACTATATTTTGATAGCAAATTTGCAGTATCCTCGGTAAACAAATATCGGCCACAAAGAACCAAATTTGATGGGGCATCATTTCGATTTGGTTTCTCTACGATTTCTTTCACAAGTTGGCCTTCCATTGAGACCACTCCGTAATTTTCTGGATCCTCTACCGCCGCCAATCCTACGCATGGCAGAGAGGTTTTCTCATATGCCTCAACCAAAATTTTCGATGCATTAGAAGGATTGTAGTTGGATACCGATGAATAAGAATCTAGTAGAATATTGTCGCCAAGTAAGACCATGAATGGCCCACTAATCGAATCTAATGCACAACTAAGTGCATCTCCAAAACCACGGGGCACCTCTTGCACATGGACTAGCACTTCCACATCTGCAAATGGAGAAAGTAGTTCTTTGCTAATATCAGGTCGCTTATCCAAAGCCCAAGAATTATCCTTCAGCAAACTTGTGAAATCTTTAGTTGGAGACGTAATTATGTGCAATCGTTTAGCTCCTGCCTCAACCGCTTCGCGTGCTAAATGCGAGATTGCAGGAATGTCTACCAAAGGTAGTGCTTCTTTTGCAATGGCAGCACTTGCAGGCAACATTCTCGAACCGATGCCGCCGGCCACTAATACCGCATCCTCAACCGCTGCCATCAGCACCCTAACACCCCCATTGCTTTCAAGCGTGGTGCCCCACAGGCTAGGTTATGGGCGCAAAGACAGAGTGGCGAGTCTTTGCCGCCGTGGGAACAGTTCTGGTCGCTATTACATTCACAAATTGGTCTCCAGAAGGACCGTGGAACGATTCGACTTTTACTTCGGGTTCACTTGGATTAACTGGCATGATGTTGCTTTATTTGGCATGGTTTAGATTGACATTTGAATCCAAAGGTGTCGTGCCGACTATGGATATGTGGAAGGACCCGGAAGGAACTTCTCCATTGGTAATAGGTGTTGGTCTAGTCATTTTAGGCATAGCATATGCTGTTGGTAGAATTGATTTCTTTCCTGGGCCAGCTGGACTAATTTTGTCACTTGTGGGATTGTTAGTAGCAACCAATGGCGTCTATGTTTGGCTATCAAGTGCCGGGCCGCTTTCTAGGGAAGAAGAATAATCACTCTTCTTCTTCAGTATATTCAGATGTGCGCATCATTACTAACAAGTACACCAATAATGCGAGTATGATTATTGTTAGAATTACTGTTGCTGCAGTGTCCTTGTCATCTCCACTGCGCCCTTTGCTACTTTCTTTTTCATCGTCTTGTTCATTGCCATTCTCATCGCTGTCATCATCATCCTCGACAACAGTTTCGACATAATCCCAAGTTAGAATGAAGCCTATTTCATCAGCACCATCTACAATTAATCCTAGGCATTTTTCTTCTGATTGATTTGCACTGAAAGATAGCGCCCAATCTGACTGAGAATAGAGAGAGGTACCTTCACCATCGATGTCTTGACAAGAAATATTGGACACTGTAGAAGAAGTGGAGATGACAATCATATCCCCTTCATGCATTGCCCCTAGAGAGATCATTGCGCCATCGCTCAGATTTGCTCTTTGTCCTGTGGTTGTCATTACACTGGAAGTGAAATTAACCACAACCACCTCAACTTCCTCTTCGGTTTCTCTGAGAGGTTGTGATTGCGAGTTTTCATCTGCAAACAATCTTTCATCGTGCCATGGATTTTGCTCAGAACCCCAAGCGGCTACGATTGTAACTGCATACCAGGCTTCATCTTGAGCGTTTAGCGGGTTGTGTGTAAATTGTTCATTTGATAGGTTTGTAATTCCTAATTCTTCTGCATCATCTAAAGAATCAATTGGGCCGCTGATTGAACGCCAAACCTTTGCTAAGGCATTGGGATTATTTGTATTATCATCCCAAGAAATAACAACTGTTCCGTCTACATATCTTTCTGCATCAATTCCCGAAATTGTAGTTGTAGAAATCGTTGTTTCAATAACTGGGTCTGATACTGGAGAAGATTCTGTCAATTCCATTATTTCGTTACCTTGAGAATCTTGCAGTGATATAGCATACCATGATTGGCGGTGTTCGCCGAATGGGACTTCTATTTCGTATGATGATTGGGAGGCGTCAACTGTAGCTACGAGGGTGTTTGAATCGATTGATTCAGGAGCCATGTTGCTACGATAGATATTGATTGTAAGATCGTCATCTTGAACTCCTTCTTCCCAATCGATAGTGGTTTTATCGGTTTCAGTGTCGAATGTTGCTGACAATTCTCCAATGAATAATGGTGCTACATTATCCTCCCAAACAGGAGTTTCCAACGTATTCGAGCCAAGGAAACGGGTGTCCTCAGAAGTAGGATACAATAGTGTAACGGAATAGTAAATATCTCTTTCAACCGATGTGTCTGAATGGTCAATTTGGTAGCTTGTAGTTCCCGCAGGGACGCTGCTGCTGACAATTGTCTTTGGCATCTCATTCCAGTTTTCTCTAGTTGCTGGAGAATCATGGCTGTAAATCATAATTGAATGGTTCATATCCAA
>PAZU01000006.1 GCA_002715725.1 Methanobacteriota archaeon
CTAGTCTGTCGACAAGTTTCCCCTTTCCTTCATCTCCCCACTGGGCGCCGAGTACAATTGTGGCTGGCATGCTTCTCAGACCAAGCGCATAGCATATAGTGCATGAACTATGCGCAAGTGACAATTGCCGGTAAACAACCGCATTTTCTGAATTCTGTCCAGTTTTCTAACGATGTTAGGTAGTATATTGTCATCTAGTGGAAAGAGGCCTTTGAAGCAAAAAAACCACGAGTTTAAATAGGTCGCAAGCGCATAACTATTGTTCCCGGGTGAAAAAGGTTCTGTGACTTGCAGTCTTCTGCTGAGGCAGAGGGTCTGCCTGCGAAACAACTATAAACCCGTGGCCTAACTACATAACTCGGAGTTGAGAAGAGATGACGCAAGATGAGACAGTCCGCCGTGAAGCGGAGCAGAAGAAGAATATGCAGAGAGACAACATAGCCCGCAAGGGGCTAGGTTCAAGCCGCCCCCAACGTAGAGTTGTTGACGGACACACTAAGCCTTGCGACGAGTGCGGAGTTGTAGATTGGATAAGCGACAACAGTCGCGGAGAAGTATCTTGTAGAGAATGCGGATTGGTCGTTGAGGAGAATGTGATTGACCCAGGTATCGACTGGACCAACCACGACAGCACTACAGACCGTTCCCGTATAGGTGCCCCTGCAACTCATACACTTGCTGATAAGGGCTTGAACACTTCTATCTCAAATTCAGATTTGACCTCAAGTGCAGCTGGTAGATTAGGCATGTCTGCAAAAGCTCGTCGTGATTGGCGTCGTCGTAGAGTTATGGACGAGCGCTCCAAGACTCGTGCAAGCCGTGCTCGCAATCTGGTAAAAGCGAACCAGATGGTTCGTGACAGATCTGGTCTTCCAAGGTCGATGCAAGAGGAAGTCTGCAGGTTGTATAAACTTCTTTCACACCAGGGTTTTGTCACTGGCCGTTCTATTGCAGGAGTTACTGCTGCATGCACATATCTAGTAGCTCGTAAGGAAGGTGTACCTCGTCAGATTCCGGAGATTGCAGAAACCTTCCAAGTCGATGAGAAGGAACTGTCACGTATGATTCGCCACATATCACGCAAGTTTAACATGCACAAAATCTCCTGTCCATCAGATTACTTTAGTCGCTTTATCAGCGACCTAAAGTTGCCTCCGAACACTTCTCTACAGGTCGAGCACTTGTGGAATATTCTCAAGCCACATGTCGACATATGGCAAGGCAAGAAGCCAATGGGAGTGGCAGCCGCATTAATCTACAAAGCAGCTGCTGAGAACGGACACAAGAGAACTCAGGCCGAAATTTGCGCAGTTGCAAAGGTTTCAGAGGTTACTCTTCGTCAACTTAACCGTATTATCGCAGGCCTATTCAAGAGTCTAGGCGTAGCTGATAAGAATTGAAGATATATTCATTTGTCGAGTATTCTTGCAATGTATATGAGCCGCCGAACGAGCAGTGTCCAGCGCAAAGTCAGGATTCCTTCTGGCAAGTCCAAGAAGTCTAACGCTAAGAAAGAAGTCAAACCCGGAGAGATACCTTGTGGTATTGCGGATTGCGCTGATTTCGCTGACAAACACATGGGTGGACGTTCTCTAAGTCAAGAGAATGCAATCGATACTTGGGGCGAAGGAGCATTCACTGTTCGCAAAAACCGAGTTCGAGTATGCAAACCATGTTACAAGATTTGGAAGAAAGACAACAAGGATGACATGAACTCTCATTATTGATCACTTTCACTTTCACTCACACTCTGTGGGAAATGAAAGTAGACCTCCGGCAGTGAATTCAGTTGTCATGAGACAATTGAGAACAGTAATCCGCTCGATGATAACCGCAGGTGGTAGCGTCGTAGCAATGGACGATGCAACGATAGTTTGGAAACCTAAGAATGATAGACAAAGGCGTGTAAAAATTGCAGCGCCCGCTAGTGTATTGCTTGGCTTAATCGGCCCTAATGGGATGGTAGACCGAGTTGTTGCTGGAGATGTGTGTGGAGGGGTGAACTTGATTTCACTCGACACGATGGAAGTAATAGACAGATTTGTCGTTGGAAACACCAAGATTAGATCTTTGTGCGCATCATCGATTAGTGGTGAGAGTATATTGGTCGGCTGTGAGAACGGTTCTGTGTTCATGATTGGAACTAATGTTCCAAATCGTGTTTTGAACTTGTTTGATCTTGATGGACCTGCATCGGCCCTGAGGATAGTGGGCCAGGATTTGCATATACAGCAAGGTTGGGAAAGAAAAGTTGTAGCATGGACTGGCCAAAAATCAGTTCTTGTCGCTTAGTTTTTCATTTTCCTTCAACGGCCAAGGTGGCTCTGAAGTCAAGAAATATGCGGTCCTAGCAGGTCTTGGCCAGCTCCTCGGTACTTCTCCATCGTTATCTTGGCATTCTTCAAGGAAGTTGAGATGTTGATTGAGAACCTCATCTATACGCTGGGTTCCTTTGATTGTTGGGCCTCTGGCAGGAACAATGCTCTTTGGTGAAAGGTCGTGAATCGTCTTTAGAGAGGTTATGAGTTCAGGCAGGCTTCCACCTGGCATATCCCATCTGCATGGAGTGTCCGCTCTAGGTAAGACTGCACCCGTTACTAAAACGCCGCGTTGCTTTTCGAAGTAACCCATGCCATCACTGCAATGTCCGGGTAAAGATAATGCATGCAATTCTCCATCGCCCAAATCAAAAGTATCCCCTTGTGCGATTGATTCACACTTAGTACTCGGCATATCAGAATCATATCTGTTAGCCCAAGTTGAGTAAAAATCACCGGTTTCCAAAACTGAAACAGCATCGCTATGGATATGAATCGGAATGCCGCCAAATGATTCAGAGATATGTTTGGCAGCTCCTGAAAATGGATAACGGCGACTAGTCAGTAAGATTCGATTAAGTTGAATTCCTGCATTCTTGTTGTTCAGATGCCCTGTAATTCGCTCAACCTGTAGCATTTGGTACCATGTTGTACCTGAATCTACCAATACATTGCTCTCGCTTCCAGCGAATATGACCGCATTAGCGTCATGGTGTATTCCTGGTAATCTAATGATGCGCACAAATTACTCCACGAGGCTTTAGTGCTTCAAACATGGGTATCTCGAATACGGTTTGGGTTAAATACAGGGAGTGGGTCGGCGGAATCATGGCTAGATTCCCTGAAGCAGAGGCACGTTTGCTTCATGTGAAGATTTGCATGAAATGCAATGCTCGTAATGCAATGCGTGCAACATCCTGTCGCAAATGTGGATACAAGGGATTGCGTCCAAAGAATGTAGAGCGCAAGGGCGCTTGATCACAAAACTCCTAGCAACGGCATGATATATGCCATAGGGCCTCCTACTAAGAATAGTGGAATTATTGCTGGCCATAGGAATACCAACAAGGGATATTTCCTAGTAACCCACACTTTTTCTACTCCATTTTCCTTTAGAATTGAAATTTCATCGGTTAATTTCTCTTTGCTTGGAGTCATTCTCGGCGCTCTGGTGCGATGAACAATTTTCTTTTCTCCACTGGGCATTTCAGCAATAGATGATAGTAGCCATACATGGCTATTGATGACATCGTCTATGTCCATCTTTTCAGCGTGCCAAATCAATTTGAGCGTAGTATTTCCTTCTTTTAGGTTCTTTAGCACCATAATTATTGGTAAAATCAAGAATGCCAAACCTCCCCAGACAAGTAATGCTATTGCAGGTGGCATTGCAATCACGGCTTCTTCCATTACATCTGGATAAAATATTGGGATGCTTGACCAAGAAGGGACTAAAATCGCCACCCACATCAATCCTTTACAATCAGCCCCACCGTGAATTAATCGCATTCTCCAAGCCATATCTACTAAGAAAATGGGAATGAAAACCGCAAATGTCGACCACCAAAGAGTTGCTTCTTCACTACCATCTCCTGACAAAATAGACAGAATTGATTCATCTGAGTGCAACAGTAATCCCTGTACCACTCCGGAGATTCCGATTAGATACCACAGGCTTACTGCTAGGTCAAGCCGATTTCCGGAGCGGATGTCTGCCAGGGACGGTCTACCAATTACTGCTACAGAAGCATATGCTACCATTCCAGCTGCAGTGGCAAAAACATACCATTGCGCCTCTGAGTTTAACAGGTCTAGAACCCACAAGAATATCGCAGGCTTAGCCCAAGTTATCCAGAATTCATTTGGTACTCTTCGCTCTTTGTGGTCCAGCCATGCAGCAATTCCGAGTGCCCAAAACAAGACAATTAGGCGAGTCCAGGATATGACTTCCCCCGAATCCATGTAACTCGGGTGGCGGCAATCACCTTAAAGGAGACACTCTTGAGAGAAGCGTGCGCGAGACTTTGTGCAGGTGTAAGTTATGTCCGACATTGAAACTAAGTTGGTGCAAATTGCCACAGTGATTAACCAGATTGACGATCCTAAAGTTCCAAGGAATATTCGTAAAAGTGCTAAAGATGCATGCGAACAGTGGTTGTTGAATAAATCTAAAGAAATGGATATTCGAATTGCAATTACGCAAGCTAAATTGGAAGAATTGTATGAAGATCCAAATATTCCTCCAGAGTTCGGTACTCTCATACTAATGATAAACACCGAGTTGGAAAAGTTGCTTAGAGAAACGCTCTAATCATTCTTCTTCGGATTCATCTTCTAATTTATCGATGAGATCTTCCAGTTGTGAGCGCAGATTTTTTGGAACCTTTCCAGGGGATAAATTCTCTCTAAGTTCAGTGAAATCATCTCGTCCTTCCAATGCATCGATTATGAACTCGATTTCATCAGCACGGGCTCTTCCTCTTTTCAGGATTGTTTGAGCAGCAGACCTACATGAAATCCTTACTACTTCTTCATCTGAAACTCCTAATGACCTTTGCAATTCGGATAGTTTGTGGAATTCGCCTGAAGATAAGTATCCATCTTTTAGTGCATCTTGCCATGCTTCTTCCAATGTTGGTGCTCTTTCAGAAAGCAATATTGCAATTGGGCGAGTTTCTTCGATGTTCTCTAAGACAATCTTCACAATTGCGAACAGAGGAACTGCTAAAATCATCCCAGTAATACCCCATAGCCAAAATGAGAATGCTGTAATCAACAACAAAATCACTGGAGACAAATCCAGTGCTCTTCCTGCCCACTTCGTTTCGATATAGTTCCCCCATACCTGTTGATTTATCAGCAGCAATAATGTCATAATCAGCAACATAGTTGGTGTTAGCAAAATAACTCCGAGAATCAAAGGAGGAATAGTAGCAATTAGGGATCCTATGTATGGGACATAATTCAAAATGAATGTCATAACTGCCCACACAAACCACAAATCGATGCCAAACATTAGCATGATGATTGCTGCAATGAATGCACTACCTATACCACATCCAGTTTTTACAATGATGTAGGTATTGATTCCCTCTTCAATTTGGGTTTGGATAATTTCAACTCGCCCAGTTGAACTTCCCGGCCAAGCCCTCTCGATTCTTCCTGGTAACAAATGTGCTTCGAAAATGATGAAGATTAGGAAGAAAAGTACAGTTATACTGGTTGTAACAAATGCACCAACTTCACTTACTACAGAAGCAACGAGGTCGGTGGCAGAACCTCCTGAACCGATTCCTATACTCTCCAAATCACCTTCCACGGTTCCACTGTCTCCTTTTACAGATTCAGTGATAGCTGGCCCGATAAGGGGAACATTCTTCAGATTCGTCCATTTTTTGTTGAGTTTGTCATTATACTCATCTTGCCTGTCTTCATCTTCTATAAGTCCTTGAGCCTGTGACCATGCAAAGAATGCAGTTGAAATTAGAATTAATATGAATAACAATAGCATTGTTAGATATGACAGAAATACTGGAAAATTATTCTTGGATAACCAGTCAGCACCAGGTTTTAGGACGAAGTAAATTCCTAGAGCAATGAAGAATGGTTTGAGTACAGATTCTAGATGAATCATCGCTAGACAGAATACTGTAAGAATGATTGCTGAATGCGAAAACGTAGCAATTCTTCTGTGAAAAGACGAATTGTTAGTGTCGATTGTACTCTCTCCCATATTTTGGGACAAAAATTTCCAATACTTGAGTTATTCACCTAAATCAGTAGATTCGACTGAGTTCAGGAACATCATGAGACCTGACTGTTGGGTGCAACATCTGGAGTTAATCTGTCGATGACAGCAGACAAGCGCTCAACTAGACTAGTCTTCATATCTCCAATTAGTAATGCGTGTTCCATAACTTCGTCTAATGTATCTACGGCAATTACCTCAATGTCCTCAAACTGCTTGTCTAGCAGAACATCTTGAGCATTGGCACGAGGGATGATTACAGTCTTAATTCCAGACTTAGCAGCAGATTCAATCTTGGCTGTAACTCCACCAATCGGTAGTACTTCGCCGCGCACTGACAGGCTTCCAGTCATTGCTAAGTCTTGTCGAATTGGAATATTTTCTAAGGCTGAAATGATCGCTGTTGCAATAGTAATCGATGCGGAGTCGCCGTCAACACCATGGGTGTCTACGAATTGAATATGAATATCATAATCCGAAACATCCTTGCCGGTTAATTTCTTGATTACCGCACTGACATTTGTTACACTTTCTTTAGCTAGGTCTGAGAGTCCACCGGTTGCGTAAACTTTCCCGCCACTGGATAATGAAGGGGTTACTAGAGCCTCGACAGGTAGCATTATTCCGCTGTAATCTGATAATCCCGAATCTGCACCTAGTACTGCTAATCCATTGACACGACCAATTCTGTTACCAGAATTGACAACTAGAGAGTATTCTTGACGTCTCTCAATCATTCTGTCTGCAACTTGTTGCTCCAATGGTTTTGCAATATTTCTTGCTGCAAGCACATGACGGGATGTAGTGTATTGAGCGCCTTCCTCGCAAGCTAGGTCGCCTGCAATTCTAACCAATCCGCCCAATTCACGTAGCCTCAGAGAAAGTTTGCCACGTCGGCCTGCACGGCGTTGTGCTTCTCTAAGAATAACAGAAACTCCGGTTCTATCAAAGTGAGGAATCTCTCTAGAAGTACCCAAATCTCTCTGTACTTCTTGGGCAATAAATCGAATTAGACGTCTGCGATTTGTAGTTGTATCTGGCATGTTTGAATTGACATAAACTTCGTATCCATAACCCCGAATACGGCTTCTTAGAGCAGGATGCATTCCTTGGATTGCATCTAGATTTCCTGCAGCGATTAAGATAAAGTCACATGGAACTGCTTCGGTTTTGGTCAATGCACCGCTTGAGCGCTCAGAACGGCCAGATATTGGGAAAGCACGCTCTTGCATTGCTGTCAGCAATGCCTGCTGCTCTTCTAGCCTGAGTAGGTTAATCTCGTCGATGTATAGAACGCCACCATGAGCACGGTGGATTGCACCAGGCTCTACTCTTTCGTGAGCAGGAGTCTCCATGCCACCACTTTGGAAAGGGTCGTGTCTTACATCACCTAGTAAACTTCCAGACAGTGTACCGGTAGCATCCACGAATGGAGGGGGGTCTTGTCCTTGATGCTTCACTAACACCTTAGGAATACGTGCTTCATCTGCTCCACCCATGCGTGATCTAAGGAACATGTAACCAAACATTAGTAGCAACATTCCGAATAGCAGAGTAAGAATGTCTCCACTTTGTAAAGCAACTACTGCTAGTAAGAAAGCAATAGCGACAAATCCAATCATCAACATTTTCTGACTCTTTTCACGTTGAATCTTTACGGCCTCTTTCTGACTTTTGACGATTCTATCGCCACGTCCTGCAGGTACTGTACGGACTCTAGGTTCATTTTCGTCATCATCATTCGGATAACAGAGAATATCTTCCAACTTATCCTGAGGGAGAAGTTCTGTCATTGACCTAGCAAGCATTGATTTGCCTGTTCCAGGATCTCCAATCATCATCATGTGCCTGCGTTGCTCTGCAGCCTTACGAATAACGATTGAACCAGCATCTTGTCCTATTACTTGATCTACCAATCTCTCAGGGATTGGTACTTCTTCAGTAGTGGTGAAATCTATGCTACGAACCCATTCGTCAACAGGAGTAGAGTTCAACTCGATGTTTTCGGAAGATTCTGGACTCCAAATAGTAACCATTGCTTCCTCTTCCTCTGGAGAATTTTCTTCCTCCTGAGTCTCGGAAATTTCGGTTATTTCCTCTTCGGTCACAGTTACTCCTCCTACACAGTCCATTTTAGCCGTTTGGCAAACGCCATAGAGCCTAATTCGGACTTATTTAATCACTCACTGTTGGTATTGGTGCCCGTAATAAGCCCACTGCTCCATAGTCCAACCTGCTGGTAGACCGCCTGGTGGTAGAGGAGGTGCGCCTGGTGGAACCTGAGCAACTGCCGGAGCAGGTGCTGCGACAGGCTGCTGGAAGATTTCTTGTGCCCCTCCATACATTGAGTTTGCAACAGCATCATTGGCCGGTAGTTCATTGGCCCAATCTACCATCTTTTCAGGAGCGCTTCCATTTCCTCCACGCATGAACATTAGTCCTGCTAGCAGAGCAGCGATAATTACTCCAACTACGATTAAGATAACAGTTAGGTCAAGTCCACTTTCGCTAGCAGCTCCGTCGCTGTTGCCTGAGTTTTGTTCTACGCATGTTGTGTATTCGCATGCTTCTGCAAGGTCTGCTTCTAGTTCACTCAGTTCTGCAACTGCATCGCTGTGTTCGGTTGAACCTTCATCCAGTCCTTCGATTTCAGTCTTCTTTGCTGCGATTGAATCTTCTAACTCAGCGACTAATTCTTTGACTTCATCTTCAGTCATTGAATCTGGTCCCGGTGCAGCATCGACAGCAGTCCAAATTAGAACAGGATCCTTGTATTCGAACTTGTCACCGTTGGATGCAATTGCAGTAATCTTAGTCAGTTTGACGTACCATTGTGAACCCATTCCTTGGTCAAGCTGTCCTTTAGATGGGTCGAATGTCCAACCAAGGCTCTTCATGGTAATGTCGTGCTCGTGCACTTCGTTAATCATGCAGACTTCTATGTTACAGATTTGCCAAGTACTGGTTAGTGAAGTTACAGTAACATCATTCTTGTTTAGGAACATGGTGGATTCTGGAACTTCTCCGATGTAAACATTAGATACATCAACTCGCACATCTGCGTCAGGTCCTTGTCCAACAAGCAGAGGCATGCTGTCGTAAACATCTACAACCAGAGTGTAGATGTTAGAATCGTAGCGGTCTTCTGCTTGGATTGTAACTGTCTGCAAACCTGCAGTGTCCCAAATCATTGTCAGAGTGTTGTCTAAGAAGTTCACACGTGCAGCACCAGGAGTTGGGTTACTCGCTGTAACTGTAACTTCGTTCACGTTGCCATCAACATCTGTCAGAATCTCGTTCAAGAAGATGACCTTCTGTGTTCCAACCTTCAATCTAAGGTTCTCAAATTCTGAAAGGTCTAGGCGAGGTGCATCGTTAACTGGGGTAATGGCGATTGTAATCAATTGGTCTGAGTACTGTTCACCGTCGCTAGCACGAACTGTGATTGTTGTCTCACCGTTGATGTCTTCATCGCTAGTTGCGAAGTTTAGGGTGAATTCATTCATGGAAATGTCTAGAAGCTCAGGGTTTGTGTTTTCAACAATCGCCAACATCAAGTTTTCAGAAGAAACAATGTTACCATTGTTGTCAGTGTCTGACAAGTATGGCAGCAAGTATAGTGACGATGTAGATGCTTCATCCACATACTGTTTCTCAACACCTGCCCATCGTGGCTGTCCATTTTCAATAACATTGAACAGAAGAGTTCCCACTGCAGTGTCTGTACCATCGTTCACTGAAATTTCAATTCCTGATGCTGTAGGTGCGCCATTGACGAAACGGATGTTTTCGAAGTACACTTCAATTTCTTCGGTAGCAGGATGCCATGCAACAAAGTTTGGACTGTTACTTGTGATTATCAATTGATCAAGTTGGGTTTCAGCATCTCCAATGTTGTCTATGACTGATACCTTGGTGGAAGTTTGGACCTTCACTGTTGGAACAGGTTCTGCTGTGATGACAGGTAGAGCGTTCTTCAACTCAAATCCATTCTGAGTAACTAGCCAAGCGCTTGTTTGCATTCTAGAGTCGATAGAACGAACACGGATGTCATAATCTCCCGCTCCCATGTTCATACTTGGCTTGACAAGATATTGTCGGTGCTCATTAGAAGTTCCTTCTTGGAATACCTGGTCTCCGCCCACTATCATATCGCCGCTCATCCACTGGTTCAAGCCAGCAGGAGATACCTCTACATCGAAAGTAAAGAAGGAGGTGTTGATGTCTACAGCGTCGTTGATAGTTGTCTTCGCTTCGATTAGGAAGTTATCTCCTCTCTCGATTTGAGTGTTACCAATAACTTGTGCCTTGCGTGCAACAGGAACTAAGTCATGAGGAGTGATTTCGGTACCTTCGTTGTTAGTTCCAGATTTATCAGCCACTAGGTTAGATAACTCAACTCCGAATGTAGTCTGGTAAGCGTTGCTTGGCAATGATGAAGTATCAATCTGTCCCGAGAAGGTTTGAGTGTCACCATTGTTTGCAAAGTTGGATAGAGATTGAGTGGAGCCCACATAATTCTTCATGTTGTTTGCTTTGTAGAAGAATCTGACATCTCCTCCGTCGCTGTAAGCGTCTACGCCATTGTTGACCACTGTTGCTTCAACGCTGATTACATCGCCATTGATGTATCCGCCGTTAGGGGCGTTTGGATTCTCAGCAGTAAAAGATTGAATTCCAACATCGATTGTAGGAGCCATGTTAGAATCAGCGGCAGATAGCACGTTACGGTGAGATGTGTGGTCTCCGTCTAATAGTGCTGCAACAGTGAGGAAGTTGTCAGCTGAACTAATTCCGCTGACTGCTCTTGCGGTTGATGTTGGTACTGTCCAAGTTTTGGTCACTGGTGTACCTGCTGTTAATGTGAATGTTTCGAATCCACTACTTCCGCTGTTTAGTAGCCACTTTTTCCACAAATTTGGTGGGTGGTCTGAGCCACTGCCTG
The DNA here is from genome assembly GCA_002715725.1 of Methanobacteriota archaeon. Lineage (GTDB taxonomy): Archaea > Thermoplasmatota > Poseidoniia > Poseidoniales > Poseidoniaceae > MGIIa-K1. The sequence continues at coordinate 11,012 of PAZU01000006.1, forward strand.
CTGTGTACGGTTCGTATCCCTTTTCTTCAGTTACTGCTGCGTAAAGGTATACGTTCTTTGAGCCCGTTCCACTGTATACAGCGGTGATTTCGATGTCCATGTTATTGCCGTTTTCGGATTGAATGACAGATAATGCGTAATCGTTTGCATTTTGCATGTTTCCACCATTTTGATAGTAACTGTCGTATGACTGCCCACCTACTGTGTAGTATGTGCCGGATGGTGCATCGCCAAAGACCGTAACTGGGATTCCGCCGGTGTATCCAGGAGCATTTTGGATGTGGGATCTACGATTGATTGGAGAATCAGCTGGCCATCCAGTTGTTTGAGATTCCCAAAATGATACGAAAGTAAAATCTGCGGATTGGCTTCCTCCTCCTCCGTTAGTGCTGTACAAATTTTTCAAATTATTTGTAGCTGTAATACAAGGTCCACACCAATGTGCGCCCATATATTCTGCGAATACAGGGTGTCCAGGGCTTGTAGCCTGGAATTCAGTTGGTTCTTTTTCTAGTTCAGAAACAACGTTTTCATTGTCGGCGATTAGTCCTCCAAAAGAAGCAAGAATGCTAAGTAGCATCAATCCAACAATCGAGTAGGCAGTCGTACGTACGGTCGTCATGGGATTCGATTACAAAACATGGTATTTGAACATGTGCACAAAATGTCAGCACCCCCTACGGGGGTATTTCGTATAAATCGATGCGAATCGTTCTTGGTATATTCCTTCTCGCAGAACCATGGCAGACTACTCAGTCCTGATGGAAAAAGAAGGCAGAATCCATGTTGTTGAAGTGGTTGACGAAATGGTCAAGCACAAAGGGATCGGGGTGATCAATACTGCAACATTGCTAGCCGGATGCAAGGTTGGCGATGAGGTTCTTGTGGGTCAAAAGTACCTCACAGTAATGCCTTCGAGATTGCCTGAATTAATCGCAGGAATGGCTAGGAGAGCCCAGACTATTTCTGCAAAGGATGCAGGATTTTTCATTACAAAATTGGGAATTGGAACAGGTGATACAGTTCTCGAAGCGGGCCTTGGCTCGGGAGGACTTTCGTTGCACCTTGCAAGAATTCTAGGCGATTCAGGACATCTAATCACTGCAGAGCCAAGGGCCGAACATGCTAGTGTAGGTCTAACAAATTTACAAAGGGCCAGTGAGTGTTTCACAGGCTTCCCAAAGCACACACATTTGGAAGGAATGGTTGAAGATGTAGTGCCAGATGAAGAATTAGATGCCATCGTTTTAGACATGCCCGTACACGCTCCTGCTATTGCAGCATGTTCTCCAAAACTTGTGTTTGGAGGGAGAATCGCATGCTATGCACCTACTACTTCACAGTTAGAGGCATGTTGGAAAGCCTGTGAAGAAGCTGATTTAGTTGTAGAATGGGCTGGAGAATTAATGGAAAGGCAGTGGGGATTGACCTCCAAAGGAGGAATGAGGCCAGTTAATGGACCGTTTGGTCATACAGCATTTCTTTTAGTTGCTCAAAAGAGATGATTATTCTACAACTCTGATTTTTTCGTCACACTTTGGACAGGTGAATCTGAATGGAGGTTCACTACCTTCTGGCACACCTAATCGTGCATCACATGAACTGCAAGTAACCTTGTTGTATTCATCGATTCGAACCTCATTATGGCCTAATGGAACTTCTTCTTCCTCTTCTTCCTCGACCTCTGCAGGTTTTCTGAATAACCGAATGTACAATATGAGAATCAGTGCTAAAGCCCAACCGGTTGAAAGTAAGATGATTGAATTCTTGTTATCCAATTCAAATAAACCTAGATCCAGTCCACTAGGTGGCAGAACAGGTCCAGCCACATCTGCTCTAAGTTCAGGAGATTTGTCACGGACAGTCTGGCCTAGAACTTGGCTCACTGAATTAACAGTCAATGATGCTTCAAATCCATCTAAATTTATTGGAGTAAGCATTAATCGGAAATCTTGACATCCATTGCTGGCTAGACTATATGTGGAATTAATTCCAGTTTCCCCAGCCCTGAAAAACACACCATCCATTTGGGGTTCATTTTTCCCAATTAATTCTAGACTTCCTTCTACGAATGTGTTTGCTTGGTTACAAATAGTTAGGGAGACAGTATGTTGATCGATACTTTCATCAAATTTCAAATCATTCTGGTCAAATGTGAATGAAATTACTTCATCATTCCACGCCGGTTCAACAGTGTAAGATTCACTGAATGTCACCATCATGTCGGAACGTGCTGTCGAAGTTAATCTGAAAGTTAGCGCCTTCATTCCAGCGTCTTCTCCATCAGCAATCATACAAGACCAAGGGATTGGACTGGAGGACATACTAGGCGACAGAGTCACCTCTGCATCATCGAGATTGCAATCCATCTCTACAGTGTTAATGCGCATGGTATCGGAAGCAGTACCAAGATTAGTGATGATGACATTTCCATAAATCATCTCACCAGGTTTAGCTTCATCATTATCGCTCATTACAGTAATCAAACCGTCGGCAATTTGTGGTATCACTGCAATAGTGATGGAATCCGTGACAGTTGAATCATCTGTGCTAGTTACAGTAATTGTCAAGTCTACACCGGCGAGTGGAGCGCCATTAGCAATTTCTCTAGCAGATATAGTAATGCTATCCGACTGTCCTGGATTAATACTCAAAGAGAGAGTATCTACACTGATTGTAAACCAATCACTCAAAGCGCTGTTGTTAATGTCAGCAACAAATGTCTCTGTGGAAGTACCTAAGTTAGTAACCATCAGTGTCAAATTAGATTCACCTATTGGTGAAGCGATAATTCGGTCTTGACTTGAGTCAATCATTACTTCATGTCGGTCAGAAACCTGTAGGTCGATTGTCAATTGAGTAGATGTCCAACCTCCATCAAATGTAATTGTGAATGTATCACTCATGGGTTGTAATCCTGCAGCAGCCAACAATTCTAATTCGACATCAATAGCATTACCTGCCGCTAAAGAAATTTCTTCAAGCCCTTCGACGACAGTGATTCCATTTGGTAGACCGCTTATTGATGCACTAAGGTTTAGTCCCTTAGTTCCATCATTAGAAACGTTAAGCATGATAGAAGAATTCTGTCCAGGGATTATTGTAATTCTATTGTCTGGAGGGCCAGTCATAGATATCTCTGCATATTCCTTAACTTCGAAAATTCCACTATCATTTACATTATTGTTGCCACTGTTTGTAGAAGACATTGTGAAATCAAGAGTGATATTTCCAACCAAAAATGAGTCGATTAGGACTTCCATCACTACATACTGAGATACACCTCTATCTAGTGTTACAGGAGCGGGATTCGTGAATGTAACACCTTCAGCATCAATACCGATTAGGGAAATTGTATCCTGTTCAGTCCCATCGTTATTGATTACGACATTGAATGTTTCAGGAGTATCGACATCGAGTTTGATTGAAGTCGGTAGAACCATCGAAAGACCCCATGACTCTCCAATTGTGACAGTAAATGTGTAATTTTCTGTAACTGTGACATCTTGGTCTAGAGTACCGTGGAGAGAAATTGTGCATTCATCATTTACATGAGTGTTCATTCCTGCTAAAATTAGGATGTCAAGGTCGTAAGAATCGCCTTCCATAATTTGAGTTTCCAAATCGTCCAAGTGTGCGGAGCAATCTCCTGAATCAACCATGGTCTGCCATGTCCAATTTCCGTCAGCAGAGGAGAGGCTGATTATCTCGACAGTTGAGGTCGAGTTGCCACCAGGTAGTAGAATCTCGCCGTTTGAATGCGAGAAAGACAAATCATGAACTGCCGTTACTTCAACAACTAATGTTGAGTTTACCGAGAAATTACCTAACACGCTCGCTGCAAATAGATTGTAACCATAGAAACCAGGATCTGCGTCGGTCGGAATTGAAACATGTAAGGTTGCATATCTTGATTCACTTGGGGTCATCAAATCCATAGTATCGTCCAAGAAACGAATATTCCAACCCGGTGGGTTTGTTTTACTGGAAATCCCATTAGAAGAATTTCCTGTATTGTTGCCACCGGTATTGTTGCCACCGGTGTTGTTGCCACCGGTGTTGTTGCCGCCGGTATTGTTGCCGCCGGTATTGTTGCCACCGGTATTATTGCCGCCGGTATTATTGCCGCCGGTATTGTTGCCGCCGGTATTGTTGCCACCGGTATTGTTGCCACCGGTGTTGTTTGAACCACCTCCAGATGTCCAGTTCGACCAGAATGCAACTAAGTCTGGGGCTTGGTCCACGGAAAGAAGCATTGTATCGTTTACATTACCGTTATTCGCCACCATTATCGAGAGGTTAACCTCGTCACCAGGGGCCATTTCTACGAGACCGTTATCTCCAGCACTAGATGCATCTATTGCTGGCAAATATTGTGGCAAAACGGAAAGCTGCACATCGATAGTACTCGAGATGTTGGCATCAGGTTCAGTCACCGTGATTGTGAGAGTTCCTGAGTCATTAGGGAGAGCAGTTGTCGATAGTCTGACAGCAATATTTGTGGTTGCACTGAATGTTGGAATGACTCCACTGACATTGCTATCCGATGGGATCACTTCCCATACAGAGTCAAAACCGGAAACAGCAATCGAATAGGTTTCGATAGTAGTTCCATTGTTATTTATTGTAAGAGTAATGTTAGTCGCTTCACCAGGTGACAAAATAACGTGATTAACATCGGTGGAAAGTCCGATGCTAGGATGTGCACTGGCCATTGGAACCAATGGTGCAATAGCCATAATCATGACCAAAATGAGTGCATCTAATCTGCGCGACATGGTTATTGCGAATCAATACTGACTTTTCATCCAATCGGCCCTAAGGGCCGATGAGAATCAGTTCTGAAGGGAATCGATTTTCGCCTGGTCCAAAATCTCCCAAGGGAATTCTCCATCTACTCCGGGAGTTCTGCCAAAGTGGCCTCCTGCAGCGGTAATATAGTAAATTGGACGCAACAAATCTAGTTCATTAGCGATAGCTTTTGGAGTGAAGTCGAAAACTCCTTTCACCTTTGCAGTGAGTTCTGAATCTGAGATGGAAGATGTGCCGAATGATTCTACGCGAACACTGACTGGTTTTGCAACGCCGATAACATATGACAATTGAATTTCACATTTGCTAGCCAAACCTGCTGCAACAACATGTTTCGCAGCCCATCTAGCCGCATATGCAGCCGACCTATCTACCTTCGATGGGTCTTTTCCAGAGAATGCACCTCCTCCATGTCTGCCCATTCCCCCGTATGTGTCGACAATGATCTTTCTACCTGTCAATCCAGCATCCGCATATGGGCCTCCAGGGTCTGCGAATCTTCCAGTTCCATTGACTACCAAATGATATGGTTCTTGAATCAGTTCTGGCGGAATTGCGTGTTCAACAACATGCTTTCTAATCTCCTGCCTAACAAAAGATAGTTCCTCATCTTCTGAACCTCCAAATTGTTGCTTCAGGTGTTTGTCATGTTGAATTGCAATAATAATCGTATGGACTCGCTTTGGTTTACCATTTTCGTATTCGATTGTAACTTGGCTTTTGGCATCAGGTCTTGCCCATGGCAAAGTTCCGTTCTTACGGGCATTTGTCATTCTACGAGTCAATCGTTGTGATAGGGCGGCAGCTAGAGGAAAATACCTTCCTTTAAGTTCGCCAAAATCTTCGGTTTCTAAACAAGCATATCCGAACATAATCCCTTGATCTCCAGCTCCTTGTTCAGAAGTATTTACTCCTTGGCTGATATTTGCCGCTTGAGCCGTGATTTTTTGGATTACCTCGCATCTTTCTTCGGAAGTCGAATCAAATCCTATGTCATGAGAATCATAACCAATTTCAGCAGCTGTTCTGCGTGCAATCGATTCATAATTGGGGTGTTCACCAGACAAAGTTACTTCTCCTGCTAACAGAATTATACCCTTTTCATTTCCACCCTTGACGCTAGTTTCTACCGCAACTCGTGCATTTTGGTCTACCCTAATACAGGCATCCACAATAGCATCACTAATTGCATCGCACAACTTGTCAGGATGCCCCGAGGCAACGCTTTCCGAAGTGAAAAGGTCCTCTGACATACCCAAACGGCCAATATTATCACCTATCAATTCTGTGTTTGTCGCAGCGATGACTTCATGTTCGAAAGTGTCACGCCCCTGTTCATGGCGCGAGACATAGTTTGGCATCCAACCGCATTTCGAACACACACTCTAGGGCAGATTCAGAGTGATGGTGGAGAACTTGTTGGTAGTGAGGTGAAGGTTTGTGGTTACATGGAAGCAAACCGCGGGAAAGGCAAGATTTGTTTCATGGATGTGAGAGATGGAACTGGTAAAGTTCAAGTTTTCTTGAAGCAAGGTGGAATTAGCGATGAAGAATTGGCTATTGCACAAGGGCTTTCACGTGAATCTACCGTTCAGATTATTGGAGAAGTTGCACAAAAGCGACCGCCTAAAGTTGCTGAAGGAGAACCATTGCCTGCACCTACATACGAAGTGGTTGCATCAAAATTCACAGTTCTTGCACAAGCAGATACTCCTCTCCCATTAGGTGTTACTGACACGGTTACTATTGGGCTTGACACTCGTTTAGATAACCGATTTTTGGATCTTCGTAGAGCGCATGTCAATGCCATGTTTACACTTAGGGCTAGAGTTCTTGAGTATGGGAGACAGCATTTAATTACAGAGGGATTCAAAGAAATCAATTCGCCAAAAATCATTGCTTCAGCATCAGAAGGTGGAACAAATTTGTTCCCAATGATGTATTTTGACACCCCTGCTTTCCTTTCACAAAGTCCACAGTTGTACAAGCAGTTAACAGTTCTTGGCGGAATGGAGAGGGTCTTTGAAATTGGACCAGCTTTCCGCGCCGAAAAGCACGACACTTATCGACATTTGAACGAATTCATTTCTTTCGATATCGAAGGTGCATGGATGAATGACGACGACGTTATGTGTGTTCAAGAAAGAATGATTCATCACATCTGGAAAATGGTTGCTGAAAACGATCAAGACCAAATCGAGATTATCAACGAATACAGAGAGAGCCAAGGCGATGAACCAATTACAGTTGAAGTTCCTAGCCTGCCGTTCCCTAGAATCGAGTATTGTGATGCAATCAAGATGATACAAGATGCAGGAGTAGAAATCACATGGGGCGATGATATCGAATCATCTCACTGTGATATTATTGCTGCAAAATATCCAGGATTTCATTTCCTTCCTCGCTGGCCTATGTCGATGAAACCCTTCTATATCCATCATGTTCCTGGGGAACTTGGTTCTACAGGAGAACAACTATCGCGAGGATTTGATTTGAATTATGGCCGTGATGAAATGACAAGCGGTGGTCAAAGAGAACACAATGTAGATGTCCTCGAACAGAATCTACGCAATATGGAATTAAATCCAGCAGATTTCACATTTTACACAGACGGTTTCCGATATGGAGCACCTCCTCACGCAGGATGGGGTCTCGGTGTAGCACGATTGCTAATGGTTTTGACCGGTTCTAGAAATGTCCGTGAAACCGTTCTATTCCCAAGAGACCGTAGTAGAGTCACACCTTGAGTTGGTAAAGTTGCCAGTTGACCGCATGCAATGGGGTGCTGAAGATTGGCAGTTCGCTGATCTGTATATGCCAGATGAACCATCCCCGTATCAGAAAGATGAGGGCATCCCTTGTGTGATGCTGATTCATGGTGGTTTTTGGAAGAAGAAATTCACTCTAGATTTGATGGCTCCAATTGCTGAAGATTTAGCTGAACAAGGAATTGCTGCATGGAATATCGAATTCAAAGGATGGGAGTCTGGCGATGAAGGAGTATGGATGGACACTCTTTCAGATGTGATGAGGGCCTGGGGCCAATTAGCATTATTACCGGGCATCGATATTGTGCGTTCGATGATTTTAGGACACTCCGCAGGAGGGCATTTAGCCCTGATGATGGCGGCGGTTGCAGAAAGAAAACCGTGGCTAACAATTGCACAAGCTCCTATAGCAGATATTGTAGCGGCAGATCACGCCAAATTATCTGACGACGGTGATGCAGTCCGCCGCTGGATGGGTTGTGCTCCTGAAGGAAACGAAGAGATGTGGCGGCGAGTAAATCCTGTTGATAATCCTCCCAAAACCTCAGTAGTTCTAATACATGGCAAGGCAGACGAAGATGTACCCTGGATTCAATCAGAATCCTACGCTAGAGCAATGAAAGCAAAGGGTGTTGAAATCCAAAAATTATGGTTACCTGGCGACCATTATTCCATCATTGATGTTGCCAGTGACGATTGGCTAACTCAAGTTGAAACAATCAGAGATTGGTTGTAAGGTTCAAAACCTTGCGCTGCTTGGCGTTGTTATGGACTGGCTAGGAGACGACTTCCCTTTCTCAACTTCTGCTCTCTCTGGAAAGCACGCAATTGTATGTGGTGCTTCCAAAGGAATTGGGGCAGCAACTGCAAAAATGCTTGCTAAAGCAGGGGCAAAAGTTACTGCAGTCAGTAGGGATCCTCACAATTTAGTTGCTACTCTCGAGGGAGAGGGTCACACCGGAATTAGCCTTGATTTGGAGAATCAAGAAGCAATTGGCAAATTCATTTCTTCAATTGAAGAATGCCATATTCTAATCAATAATGCCGCAGGTCCTCCTGGCGGACCTTTGCTAGAAAATGACATCGAAGATTTCGACGCGCCGTTTAAGCGACACTTGCACGCTTCACACACTTTGGTCAAAGGCGTAGTGCCTATCATGGAGAAAGCAGGTATGGGCAGAATAGTGAACATCATCTCGACATCGGTTAGAGAGCCAATCCCAAACATTGGACTTTCAAACACATTGAGGGGCGCGATGGCATCTTGGGCTAAGTCCCTTTCACGCGAACTTCCCACCTGTATTACAATCAACAATGTGCTTCCTGGATTTACTGATACCGACCGCTTAGGGTCACTGGCGTCCTCGATTAATTCCAAAACAGGAAAAAGCATTGAGGATATTCACGCCGGTTGGATGTCACAAGTTCCGATTGAAAGGCTGATTGACCCACTTGAAACCGGAGCTGCTGTCGCTTACCTTTGCATGCCTATTTCTGGCGGTATACGAGGCGTTTCACTAGCAGTAGATGGCGGCCGTATGCGCTCAATTTGAGGTGATGATTTGGCGGAAATGAATCAAGCACAAGCAGAGGAACTCATGGATATGTTTGCCGACGGCAAATTGATTGAATCGATAAACACGAGTCTAGCATTGCATCTGGTAGATCTTGCTCGAGAGTTAGGTAGAGATGCGTTAGTAGGCAGACTGTTAGATCATGCTGCGAAAGTTTCTGACAATCCTGAGGACCAGGGTTGGTGTCAATTCGAATTGCTTAAACATGAAGGTGCGAGCAAAGATGAATTAATCGGATTAGGTGTTCAATCAGAGAAAGAAGAACTTCCAGGTCTTGCAGCGGGGATTTTCCATCATGTTTCACTGATGTCTTTGGGTAGTGAAGAAGCGGGCCTATTCGCTAATCGCTCGATGAGGCTGCGTGAAGAAGCGGATGATTTGGAGGGTATGATTTACGGGCATGCACTTTTGGCACATATTGCCAAATCTGAAGGAGATTTTGAGAAAAGTCAACTTCATCTCCAAAAAAGATTGGAAATTATTCCTGAACCAGAGAAATTTGAGAGGATGGAAGCTTTAGCAGATTTAGCCCATTCACATTCTTCGTTGGGGGAATTAGAACAAGCGCAAGCATTCTTAATCGATTCATTAGAAATTGCAATTGAATTACAAGAGTTATCTGGAATTTTAGTTGCTAGATGGGGTCTTGCAGACCTTGCCGAAATTTCGAATCAACCAGATGAAGCGATGGTCCAATTATCTGATATCATGACAGCATTCATGGAAGCAGGTGCATTAGTACCCGAGCTTGTTCGAGAACGTATTTCGAAATTAACCGCGCAACAGTGATGTTGATACATCGAGCCCCTCTCCCTTAGGGAGAGGGATTAGGTGGAGTTCGACATATTCTTCTCAATATCGCAGACTCCAGACCACAATGGATTCACTCCTAGTGAATCCGAAATGTTCGCTAATTATTATGCTCAATTAGAAGCAGCAGACCGTTTAGGATTCGGTGTTGCTTGGATTGCACAAGCACATTTGTCCACCCAAACTCAACAAGAGAACTCGAGTCCAGTAGTTCCTCATTGGAAGGGCGAAGTTGGTCTTTGCACTGATTTCTGCCAGTTGGCACTAGAATCATTTAGACGTACTAGCAGAATCGATGTAGGTTCTGCTGTTGTAAGTATTCTTGCCAGTGGCGGCCCTATTGCCCAAGCCGAAAGAATTGCTAACACAGTACAATTCCTTTCACACATGGATGTCAATCGTAAGTTGCACGTGGGATTCAGTGCAGGTAGGTTTGAATTCATGGCACGCCCATACGGTGTCGTTCCCAGGAATGTTGTAGAAGAGGCGGCTTGGCCGGCATTACGTGCTCAAATTTTCATGGAAGCAAGTGAGATTTTTCTTAGATTATTGAGAGGCGATACTATCAGGTCTGATGATATTAGAGAGACAGTAATGAATAGAGATAATTTCCGTTCTGATGAAGATTGGAATAAAGTTCAAAATGCTGCGGGTGGCTTACCCGATGAAATCGAAATTGACAGACGGTACCAGTTCGAGGAAATCTCAATCGTTCCAAAAACATGGCCCAGAAATCAATTGGAATTAGTCGCTGGGACACATGATCCTAGAGCCCAAGAATTCGTCAACAAATTCATGCCAGTAAAGGTTTTCAATCTATCCATAACTTCGCCCGAAGTGATTGATTCCACCCATGAGAGGATGAGTAAATTTTTCCACAAAGATGGCGGGGAGTGGCAAAGAAGAGATATGCCTCGTACAACATTTGTTTTCCTCAATGCGGAGGAAGGGCTATCTCCTGAGGAACAATCGATTGCAGCACATGAAGAAGCTCGACTTGCTTTGGGTGAATATTGGAAGGCACTAGAAGGAACTCTTGACCCTTCGAAAGTGGAGAAAGCGGCAGATAACGCACTTATCGGTAATCCTGAGCAAGTCGCCAAGCAAGTTTTGGAAAGATTCCATCCTGATGACCGTTTGATGTGCTGGTTCGATTTCTTCAATCACGATAGCGAACGAGTGGTTCGAAATATGGAAGCTTGGTGGAGCGAAGTCGTACCACTGCTGGGGTGAAATTTTGGATTTAAGGCACGACAAAAATTCTGCAGTTGCCCCTGGTAAACCAGGTTCTGCAATTTATCCAGATTCTCCACTTGGAGAGGATATCGAAGGTATACCAACTGGCAGAGATGTAGAGTGGGAGCCATTGGTAGATTATCGTAGGAATGGAGTTTCTGAAACCACCATTCATGGCGCAGTAGCATGGTGCCATGGCGATGAGGTAATACATTCATTCGGTGGAAATGTTCTATGTTATGGAAGGTCAATGATGAAGCCATTCATGTTGAAGGCGTTCACAAAAGAGTTGGAAAACCATTCATGGGAGCAAAAAGCAATTTCTGTCGCTAGTCATAACGGGGATACTGAACACGTTGCTGCTGCTCAATCTATGCTCTCTGAGGCTGAATGGCCACTGATGCTTACCCCTGTGGATGTGCCACTCATTCAATTCGGTAGGCAGGTTAGAAGACCTAGGCGCTGGTATCATACCTGCAGCGGCGAGCATGCTGCAATACTTGCAGGATGTAGGGCCAAAGGTTGGAATCGAGCGGGGTATACTCTTCCTACACACAAAGTATTCCACGCATACATGGAACAACTTAGAAGATTTCTTGGCAAGGATTGGAATCCACAAAGGATAGCTAAGGATGGGTGCGGTCTGCCAACAGTTTCGAACACTGTTGCAGAATTAGCCAAAATTTACGCAGGATTAGTTCAGGACAAAGATTCAGATTGGATTTGGGAAGCCATGTGCAAGAATCCTGATTTAGTTGGTGGATTCAATAGATTAGACTCGACAATTTTGAAAATCGGTAATGGTAAAGTTATCGCAAAAGAGGGTGCGGATGGCCTACTTGGAATGGCTATCGAGCACCCTGATTATCCGAATGGATTAGGAATTGTTGTTAAAATTGCACACGGCTGGAATTCACAGGCTACTTGGTATATCGCTAGAGCAATTTTAGGATGCTTAGGAATTGAATTACGAAACCCATATCCGCTGAATAAACAAAAAGCGTTTATTGTCCCAGGAATAGTTCCAGATTCTCTACGCGGTGTACTAGAAACCATTCCGACGTGGGATGAGTGGGATCCGGACCAAGACCGCTGGCATTACGAGGTGGATGCATGATCCAAGTCGAGAATTACATCGGTGGTGAATTCGTTACTTTGGGTGAAGATTTTGACGACATCTCACCGCTAGATTTCTCGGTTATTGCCAAAGTTCCTCGAACTAGAAATGTCGATGATGCGGTTGATGCCGCTAAGAAGGCTCAACCTATGTGGGGTGCACTTAGTATCGAACAGAGATGTGATTGGTTGGACAAAATTGCAAATGAACTCGAGAATCAAATCGAAGAAATTGCTCGTTTGGAATCAATGGATACTGGAAAACCACACCATGTTGCATTGAATGTAGATGCATCTAGGTCTGTAAATAATTTCAGATTTTTTGCAGAGTTTGGACGCAACATGGAATCACAGACTTTCGAAATGTCAGATGCAACAAATTATGTCGTAAGAAAACCGATTGGTATTGTTGGATTAATTTCACCTTGGAATCTCCCATTGTACCTGCTATCTTGGAAGATAGCACCTGCCTTGTTAATGGGCAATTCAATAGTTGCTAAGCCAAGCGAAATCACGCCATTAACAGCACATTTCCTAGCAAATATTTGTTCCCAAGTTGGCCTACCTGCTGGTGTTTTGAACATTGTTCACGGTTATGGGCCAGAAGTAGGGCAAGCCATTGTTGAACATCCTGAAATCAAAGCAATATCCTTCACTGGCGGTACTTCAACCGGCAAGATAGTGGCTGCAACCGCCGCACCTATGTTCAAGAAATTAAGTCTTGAACTTGGTGGTAAGAATGCATCAATTGTATTGGAAGATGCTGATTTAGACGTCGCGGTACCAGGTGTATTGCGAGCATCATTTCTCAACTCAGGGCAAATTTGCTTGTGCGGTTCACGTGTTTTGGTACATTCATCAATCTATGATGAATTCATGGAAAGGTATCTCCAAGAATTGAAGAGTTTCGAAATAGGTCCAGTAATTAGTGACGAACACCGTTCAAAGGTTGTATCGTACATCGATTTGGCCAAGCAAGAAGGAGGTAATATCCTGGCCGGTGGAAATATTCCCGATAAGGTGGGTGCTTGGCTTGAGCCAACAGTGATCTCTGGACTTTCTCACACCTCTAGAACAGCCACAGAAGAAATCTTTGGACCAGTAGTTACTGTTCACCCATTCGATTCAGATGAAGAAGCGATTGAAATGGCAAACAGTACCCAATATGGGTTGGCAGGAAGTGTTTGGTCGAAGCGAAAAGGACGAAAAGTTGCAGAAAAGATTGATTCAGGTATGGTTTGGGTTAACACATGGCTGCATAGAGATTTACGCGTCCCATTCGGAGGAGTCAAAGACAGCGGCGTAGGGCGTGAAGGAGGAATGTGGTCTCTCGGTTTCTTCTCAGAAGCAGTCAATATTTGCGTCATGGAAGATTGAAGGCTGAGATACCTGTCGGAGTGTTGGAGGCAAACTCATGTCAGTCCATGCAAACGCTCGCAAAGTGACAACCCACACTCTTCAAGAAATGAAGAGAGCCGGTGAAAAAATCACAATGCTAACCGCCTATGACTTCAGTTTAGCTAAGTTGGTTGATAGAGGCGGCGTAGACGTAATTTTGGTAGGAGATTCCGCATCAAACGTCATGGCTGGTAGAGATACAACTGTGCCAATGAGTCTCGAGCACATGATCTACCATGCTCAATGTGTTGAGCGTGCAGTCGATAGAGCATTGATTGTAGTCGATATGCCATTCGGTTCTTACCAAGGAAATTCCGCAATTGCATTAGAGAGCGCTATTCGAATCATGAAAGAATCGGGTGGGCATGCAGTCAAGTTAGAAGGTGGTGCTGAAATTGTTGAAAGTATTCAGAGAATTTTGACAGCCGGTATCCCAGTTATGGGGCACTTGGGACTAACTCCTCAATCGATTTACAAATTTGGAACTTATACTGTTCGTGCTAAAGAGGAAGAAGAGGCATCCAAATTGATTGCGGATGCTAAGTTACTGGAAGAAGCAGGTTGTTTCGCAGTAGTTCTAGAGAAAATACCTGCTCATTTGGCTAAACAGGTAAGTGAAGCCTTGTCGATACCAACTATTGGAATCGGTGCTGGACAGAATTGTGACGGTCAGGTTTTGGTACTGCACGATATGCTAGGAATCACTACAGATTTCAGCCCGAGATTCCTGCGCAGATATCTTGACTTGGAGAGTAAAATTACTGGAGCTGTAGAACAGTATTGTGAAGATGTTAGAACTGGAGACTTCCCTAACGAAGAAGAATCTTACTGAGTAAGCGTGGCAATTAACATTGCACCAGGTAGAATACAGGATGCAATTCCGAAGCCGTGCCATATCCCGTAACGGAATGGAGGATGGTTTTGTTTTGACCAAGAAGCGCATTGCCAAATCCAAATTAGAAATGGAATTGCAATGTTGAAATAATTAGGACCTAATACCCAAAATACAGCCATTGGGATGCAAACTACTGCAACTCCAAAAGCATGCTCTCTTATGTCTCCAGAATCAGTAAGTATGGCGAGTAATGGAGCGAAAACCACCGATGCAACTAATGCGATCATCATCGGAGGGAATTTATTTTCATTCAGAGTAAGTACACTAACAGCAACTAGGGAAATAGCGAATATCGAAGGCCACACCACGTGGCGCAACTTCAAGTCAGGTCTCTCTCCCATATTTTGGGCCAAGAGTAGCCGATGAATAGAAGATGCGGAACCTTTTGGTCGTGTCATGGCGAAGGGGAGTATTGTTGCTGGCTGCCTTGCACCGCATCCACCACATTTGGTTTATGCAGATAACCCTGAGCAAAATGAACCGGTCTCAGAAGGGGGCTGGGAGCAACTTAGATGGGGTTATGAGAGGTTGCGAGAATCTCTGGAAGATGTTGATTATGACGTTATTGTAATTCTTTCTCCTCACTGGCAAACATATGTTGGTACACACTTCATCGGTGTAGAGAAGTGTTCTTCCAAGAGTGTAGACCCGGTTTTTCCAAATCTATTCCGTTTTAATTATGATTTGGCAATAGATGTTGAATTAGCAGAGGCAATCCATGACCAAGCTAAATCTGGAGGAATGTCAGTCAAGATGATGACTAATCCCGATTTCAGAGTTGACTATGGAACGATTGTTTCTTGTCATATGGTCAGGCCTGAATGGGATAAACCGATAGTATCCATTTCTTCTAATCGTAGTCTGTCCTACTATTCAGTAGAGGTAATGCAGGAAATGATGATTGAACTCGGAAAATCCACTGCCAGAGCGATAGAAGAGAGTGGTAAGAAGTGTCTCTTGATTGCAAGTAATTCACTCTCACATCGTCATTTCGTAACAGAAACTAATCCTCCCGAAGATATGAGCAAAGAACACATTACAAGTCATGCAATGCATTTGTGGGATATGCGAATGATTGAGATGATGCGCCAAGGAAAATCTCAGCAAATTATCAATGAGATGCCTGAATTCTGTGAACAAGCAATTGCAGAAACAGATGGAGGTGCACTCACTTGGCTGTTATCGGCGATGGGTGTTCCTAGTGAGCCTGCAATCTTGCATGGCTATGGAACAATTATTGGAACTGGTAATGCAATTATGGAATGGCCATGTCGAAACTGGGGTGCTTGAATGACAGGCGAGGTAATCAAATCGCTAATTGTGCCTGCGCATCCCCATCCAGTTTTATGTCCAGAAAAAAACGAAGGTTGGCAAAGAGTTCGGGATGCTTATGATGGTGCCCGAAAACAAATCGAAGAGAGCGATGCAGACCTGATTATTGTCTATTCAACTCTGTGGCCTAGTGTGATAGGGCACCAAATTCAAGCAGATCCCAACCCAGAATGGGTGATGGTAGATGCGGACTTCCACGATTTGGGGAGTATTCACTATTCATTGAAAATTGATACAGAATTTGCGGAAGCATGGAATCAGGCCAATATCAAACGTGGTTTAGAGTCTAGAACAGTTGCTTATCATGGCTTTCCAGTTGATGTCGGTTCAGTTGTTGCTTTAGAACTACTAAATCCTAATAATAGAATTCCAGCAGTAATCTGCTCTACGAATGTCTACTCTAACAGAGCCGAGACTACAGTACTCGCCAAAGCATGTATGGATGTAGTAAAGGCTCAAGGCAAAAAGGTGGTTGCAGTTTCCGTAATGTCACTATCAAACAGAATGTTCACAGAACCGATTGAGCCCCACGAAGACAGGATTCACTCGCTGAAAGATGACGAGTGGAATCGCAAAATTTTGGAATTCCTATCTGAAGGCCGCTTGGAAGATGTCGGACAACTTAGCCGAACAATCCATGACCAAATCCGAGTTAAGAAAGTTGTAGCATTCAAACCAATGTGGTGGCTTTCTGCCATGAATGATAATCGTAATGATTTGACAGGACAGGTACTGGCCTATGAACCAATTCATGGAGCAGGAGCAGCAGTTGTTGTATTAGATCCGGAGTCTAATGGAACCGGCGATAAGGAATACGATGAGGATGATGTCGAATTCTATGGCGGTGACAGAAATGTGTTAGAATCAGACCTAGAAGAGAATGGAACTGTTAACTCGGGTCCAGCATTGTATGACCCCGTTGAAGGTGCTAATGCGGTTAACACCAGTAAAGCGCCTAAACCAGTTGGGGCCTACCCCCATGCAAGAAGAGAAGGCGACCTGATTTATCTGTCAGGAGTTGGTCCAAGGCAGCCAGGAGATAATTCGATACCGGGTGGGCCTATCAAAGACTCAAATGGCAATCCTTTGAATTATGACATTAAAGCTCAAACAAGAGCAGTGGTAGATAATATTGCTAGAATATTAGAAGAGGCCGGTTCTTCACTAGAGAAAGTTATTGACGTAACCTCCTTTTTAGTAGATATGGATCGTGATTTTTCAGGATACAATGAAGTTTGGGCTGAAACACTCGGTAAAGTAGGGCCTACTCGTACAACACTTGCAATTAGAGCATTACCAACACCTATTGCTGTAGAGATGAAAGTAATCGCCAAAGTTTGATTTCCGCTATCCGGGGTTTTTCGGCGTCAATGTGTAGTAAACAATAACTACCAATTGCGCTTGATTAGCAATAACGGTGTAGTACCGGTCGTAAAAAGGAAATTTGTTCGCCACAGGAGAGTTTTCAATGGACATCAAATCTACAACTGGCAAGTTGCTAAAAGGCGACATTTCAGGGGTTGTATCTGACGTAAAATCTCAAATTAAACGCTCTTTGAGTCTAATCGGAGTTATCATCGTTACAGTTGCAGCAAGCATTGGCGCTGGACTGTTTGTGTTGCCATCATTTGCTGTAGCAATAATGGGGCCAGGTATTTGGTTGGCCTTCTTGATTGCAGGAATTGTGTTCCTGCCCGGTGCGCTTTCTAAATCAGAATTGTCCTCGGCTATGCCGGTCAATGGCGGTGCTTATGTCTATGTTGAGCGTTCATTCGGTCCATTGGTTGGAACAATTAGTGGGCTGGGGCTATGGGCCTCCTTTTTGCTGAAATCTGCTTTCGCATTGATTGGTTTTTCAGCATATATGTACGCGGTAACAAACTATCTCGACATTTCAACCAATACAACTCTTGTAATTATGGCAGCGCTAGTTCTAATTACTGTTCTGAACATTTTTGGAATCAAAAAAGTGAAGGCATTTCAAACACCAATTCTAGCGCTTACAACCGCTGTAATCCTAATCATTTGTTTGATTCAATTATTCGATGCGAACATCGATTTTTCTCGTCCGATTGATGGTGCATTCGATGTATCGAGAAATGACCCGATTTTGGTAGCCGAATCTGCGGCATTAGTCTTTGTTGCATATGCAGGCATATACAAGGCTGGAGCCATTGGTGGAGAAGTTAAGGAACCAGAAAAGAACCTGCCTAAGGGCATGTTAATCTCTCTCTTACTGATTACTCTTCTCTATGTGATTATTACTTTCATCATGATGGCATCGGTTGATGTTGAAACTATGCTTAATTCTGATGGTTCAGCTAGGGAAGATCCGATTTTTGCTTTTGTCGATGTAATAGCATCTACTAATATTGGGTTAATGGTGGCATTATTAGCTGTTCTAACCATGGTCTCAGGTGCTTTATCTGGACTATTGGCAGCATCTCGTTTCCTGTTTGGGATGGCAAAGGACAGTTTGTTGCCAGGAACCTTAGGAGAAACAAACAACAAATTTGGAACTCCTCACTGGGCGATAATTATTACAGGTATTACTATGGCAATTTCCATAATTACACTCCCTGTAAAGGATGTAGCCAAATTAGCATCCGGTTTCCAAATAATGGTTATTGTTGCATTGAATATCAGTGTGGTTATTTTACGAAGTGAAAATCCAAAACACGATTGGTACAAACCTACTTTCAAATCTCCACTGTTCCCATGGGTTCAGATTATTGGTACAGTTATAGGTGGTTACTTGGTATTCATCATGGGAGAGAAAGCGATTATTGGAGCAGTTGCAGCCATCGTAATTGGTGTCGCTACTTACTACATATATGGCAAAAAGAATCACCAACTAAAACAATCAATGAGCGTTTCTTCTAATGAAGAAGAATGACTATGACATTCTAGTCCATTCACCAGATTCACTAACTAGCCAAGATGTTAATTGTCCATCCGAGTCAATATACCATCCTGTCTTTCCTTGTTCAGTACCAGGAGCGGCTTGCATTACTCCTGTTCTCTTTGCTTCAGCAGCTAATCTTGCTCGCAAATCCTCCTTAGATTCAGATGGCTGTTCTTCTGTTGTTTCTGCAACTACAGGTACAGGTTCACTCTTCACTTCAGGTTCTTCAATGATTTCTTCCTGATGGGTTTCTTCTGCAATTGAATCTTCTTCTTCGTATTCTTCATACTCATCTTCCCAGTAATCAACATCATCTTGATCACCTTTCAATCTGCGAATTAATACTACCATTATGGCAATGAAAAGGAATACGATAATCGAGACCATTGTTAAGGCGGTATTTGAGTCACCAAGACCCCCACCAAACAATACTGCATCAACATCGAAGAAACGTTGTGCAACTAAGTCATCCCAGTAAGCATTGCATGATTGAGACTGCCCTGATTGGTCGATTGATACCTCATATGTGTCTCCTGCTAAGTGCGTGGCAGGTCCAGTAGTACACTTGATTGTGACATCCGCAGGTGGAACTTCTATCCTATTTCCGGCTTGGTCAATTGCATGAATTCTGATAATCATGCTACTACCTTCTTCTGGGTTTTGCTCCGGAATATCTGCAAGTAGTCGAACTGCTTGGCCTGGCGAAACAACCACAGCAATGTCTTGTGTTGCAGAACCAGTTGTTAATCGCAAGTTCCATTCCCCTGCCTCTCCTCCTGTTACAACCCAGTATCCATCTCCCTTCGAAGATGGAGAAACAACACCTTGTGGGTCTTCAAACTCAAATGTAATATCGGATGCTAAAGCGACATTTCCATGAACATCTAATGTAGAGATTTTGATCTCAACATTTTCGGCACTAGCTACTTCTATTCCATCATCAAAATCAGTAGAAATATGTCTCGCAGTACCTGCAATAACTTCAACATCTGTAATTGCGAAAACTCCTTGTGACATCGCTCGGATTTCGTGCATTCCGATACTTGATGGAGCCCAACGGTCACCTGCAAGGCGAATTTCCATAGTCATATCAATATCATCAATGACCCAAGTAACCAATACTTCGTCGATGACATTACCATATTCATCTTCGAAAATCGGTTGAAGTTCTAAAACTCCGTCCGAGGGCACCCTTGTACCGCTTTCTGGCAGAACGATTCTTGCTAATTCTCCAGATGTTACATGGACAATAGATTCAACTTCATGAACAAGTTGCGTTTCATTGTCAAACCAGGTGGCAGAGATTGTGAAATTGCCTATGGGGCCTGGTCTGAGTTCCATCCAATCGCCTTGGTCAACAGCAGATAATTCACTAGGAATTGTCCAAGCACCGTCAACAGCACGTTGATTTCCAGCAGCATCGTAAGCTGAGATAGATGCAACAACTAATTCTCCGGATTTTAGCACATTTTCGGATAACAAAATCTCGATTCCAGTAACTTCACCTTGAATGACATTGACTTGCATTGTTGCAGAGAATCCTTGGTCATTAACTCCAATTGTCCAATCACCAATCTTGGATGGAATCCAAACTACTGAATCACCCTCCATTGAAAGAGAGCCAGTTGGAACCGTCCAGTTTGCGAGAGGGAGTACGACTTCACCTGAATTCCCAAGAACATCAGTTCGAATCGCTGACAGTGTCACAGGAGAACCGGTTCGTGCTTGAGTAACATCCATTTCGATATCCAGCCCAGTCGCTTGTGCTGGCAAAACGCGAATCACTCCACTGCCGAATGCTCCCGATGTACTGTTTACGCTGATATTCCACACTCCCGGTGCTCCTCCAAAGTAAATCCCCGATGGCGAAATTGAACCATTTTCAGAATTCCATGTCAATTCTCCAGCTTTCGATATTCCCACTTCATTGCCTCTAGCATCTTTGGCAACAGGGATAATGTGTATGGTGTTGCCACTTTGTACAGTTAGGCCAAATGGTATTTCTAGGGAAGTTGGATTGCCCGGGACTACATTGAATACTACCTGAATTTCCAATTCAAGATAGATTATTCTCATCACAGCACTACCAACTTCATCGGGTTTCCATGTCATGTTGTCATAGTCGATTTCTCCGTTTTGACATCTCCATGTTAAATCACCAGATACAGGATTGCCTGCCCGATCTACTAAAGTTGCGTTAAGAGATATTGTATCATCAATACTCACTTCTGTTAGATTAAATCCAGATTGAATTCCGACTGGCCAGCCTGCAGTTACTTGAACATTAGTCGTTGAATTGACAGTTCCACTAGTTGCAGTGATAATTGTTTGACCAACCATGCCTGGAGTAAATAGGCCATCAGAATCGATAGTTCCAGAACTTGCAGACCAAGTTATTTGTTCGTTGATTGGGTTACCTGAGTTGTCTTTGACCACAGCTGTAAATCTGATGGCTTGATCAGCACTCACAGTTTGTTGATGCGAATCTATGTCAATACTTGCAGGGCTAGATGCCAAAACCGGTGATGAAATTTGAACAAGCAACAGGGTGACCAGTAAGGAAAGAATTGCCTTTCTCACAAAAATCCCCTTTATCCCATTAGTCTCTACCGTTGTTTAGGTTTCGATTAGTCTGCCCATTCGCTCCATTCAGTAGTGCCAGGGTCGCGGTACCACCATGTACCATTTTCATCCTCGCCCCACTCAACATCTTCTTCATCAAGTCGGTAATCTGTCATCCAATCTTCGCGACCACGCTCTACCAATGGAGGTCCAGATGGTCCTGCAGCAGCAGGAGGCTGTTCTTCTTCCTCTTCGTATTGATAATCATCATCGTCGTCATCATCATCGTAATCAGACCCTCCAGAACGAAGTACCATTACTATGACAACCAGTAATACAATCACTACAAGAATTGCGAGAATTCCACCAGCATAGTACAGGGTTCCTCCTGCCTCAAAGAATCCCATGAAGGTGCCTTCGACCACTATTGTGTCAGAGACTTCCTTGTTGTGAACAGATATGGTTACAGTTTGTTCTTCTGCATCAAGTGTAGTTATTGTCCACTTACCATTTTCTGTTAACTCAGCAGACATCCTACCTGTTAACTTGACTTGAGTTTCAGGTGGTACAGGGATTTCATTCTCCCAAGCATCGAATGTTCTAACCTCGATATTGAATGTCTCCAACTGCAGTACCGAATCATCGACAATAGTCAACTCTATTCTGTTCACAGTTTGATGAGCGACAACGGTTACTGTCCAAGTATCTTCAGCACCACTCGGTGAGCGGAACTTGAAGGAATGCTCACCTGCTGTTGTCGCACTCCAGTTGTATTCTCCTCCTGATCCTTCGATTGTAGAGGCTGGAACGGCCTTATTGTCCTGAGTCCATAGAACGCTCTCAAGGAATGTATTTCCATCAGCATCGGTTCCCGTGATAGTTAGATCGTACACATCTCCGGCCTTCGCAGTATTTGCGATAACACCAATTTCAACAGTTACAGCATCTCCATGTTCTACTGAAATAGTAACTGTCTCGGAGATATTGTATCCGCTACTTGATATCGCCCAAGCCGTGATTGACCAGTTCCCAACAGCAGTTGCTTCCCATACACCAGCATTGCCTACGATTATCGAGGTAATGTCCGAGGTTTCTCCGGAATCAAGATTCTCTAATGTATAGGAGACTATGGATGAATCGATTATATTTCCATCACTATCTGTCAATTGTGGAAGGAACTGCAAACTGTTGTCTGCATCTATATTCTGATTCAAACTCACAGGTTGAATCAGTGAAACGCTCACTAAATCACCATTGTCAACAGATATGTCTAGAGTAACTTCGATCGTGACATTAGCATCGTTGTAAGTAGCACGTAGTGTGTAGAATGTATCAGATGCAAATATTGGAACAAACATTGTTGTTGAACCGTATGTCATTTCTTGCAGCACACTTTGGTCAGTGAACTGATTATGCTCAATAGTCCATGCAACATTCTCAGTCCATCTGTTACCATCAGAATCGACAGCCTTGACCTTGATTGTGATTTCATCATCAGCTGTAATCTCTTGAAGTGAACCGGTTGAATCTACAGAATCAATTACAAGAACTAGTCCGGTAATCGCACCTTCACTAACTTGTACAACGACGCTGCTCTCCATTCCAGCATAACTTGCAGTTAGGGTCTTTGAACCACGTCTTTGTGCATGCCATTCTGCAGGCTGCCCTGCAGTTATCATTCCATCACTAATAGTCCAATTCTCATGAGGTATCACCACAGATAGTCGGTTACCCATGATATCGATTCTAGTCGTATTTAGCCAGACAATATCATCTGCAGTAACAAATGTCTCCGATGCGTTCACCTCTAGACTCATCATTTCCCCATGGGTAATCTGAATTGGAATTTCATGGTAAATTCCACCGGTCGAGGTCATGTTGATGACATAGTTTCCAACAGTCATTGCGAAGAATGTCCCATTGGATTCAGTAAATACTCCACCGCCTACGGTCCAAGAAATCCCTCCACCTACTTCGAGGTTGAGCATATTTCCAAACTGGTCGTGTAATGTCCAATTCAGTTGACAAGTTTCTCCAGCGTGAATTATATCCTCGCAACCTGTTGTTTCATAGTAAACCGGTAAGCCGCCGACTACAGTGATTGTTACATCGATAGTCTGAGTCCCCCAGCCGACAGTTACAGTTTGTACACCAGAATTGTACGGTGCGAAGACTTTGACCTGTTGCATTGAACCATTTGTCACTTGGTAAGTGATTAGTTCTCCTCCGACCTCGTTACCATGTTGATCCTCAACATGGGCAAAAATCGTGAAGTATTCATCTGCAGTAATTGTAGTGGAAGTGTCCTCAACTACTAGAGTCATAGGTGCACCAGGGGTTACAGTGATTGATTCAGTAGTACAAATAACTCCGAAACATGCAGTCACATCGTGAGTTCCTACAAACTGAGGAGTGAACATTCCAGTAGAGTTAATGCTACCGTCACTAACTGACCAAACTACATCTTCAGCTACCATTCCTCCCAACGCATCGTTTAGAATGTGTGAGAATTGTACTTGTGTATCTGCATCAGTGGTAGAACCGGATGGTGAGATAGATACAGAATGAACATCTGTATAATTGATCATAATCTTTGGTCTTTCATCCAATGAGTTTTCGCTGGAATAGAATTCAACCCATGAAGGTGAACCTGCAGGAGTACTTGCAATAACAATCCAAGCATGGTCTCCATCCATCTGCATACTAGCATAACCAATATCTAACCAAACTTCAGTGGTTCCAGAATTAATTGTGACACTCGAGATTGGTGTTGAATCATATTCTACACCAGCTGCCATACCGCCTGCACTCCATGGAATACCTGCTTCAGAGTTATTCCATGTAGAACCTGCTTGAGACCAAGCGTTAGTCAGTAATCTGTGAACGCTTAATGTCATGGTTCCTGCTGCAGCAGATTCGACTTGCAAATTGATTGAAGCCGAATGAATCTTAGCTGCCATAGGTAGAGGAATCTGGCTGTTATCAAGAGCAAATATCATCCTACATTCAGTATTTGCTCCTTCACAATTGGTACCAACCAACATTGATTCAGAACCGTGGTTCATGTTAACAAATCCGCTGCCAATGTAAGAATCTCTGATGTTGGTGTGTCCTAAATCTGCGACTTCATTTCCGGTTTGGAATGTATATGTCCATGTGTGGTCATTGTTGTATGAGTGGTCTACAGGACTGCCAATAGCAAACGCTCTGCGGCTTGATGAAGGCCCAGGAATTGAACCGTTAATCGCTTGAACCCACCATGTGTAAACTTCTCCAGCGGTAAGGTCTTGACTAAATGTAAACGTGGTTCCGTTTATCTCAGTATCTTCCCATGATTTGTATTTCATTTCACCGTTAGTATCTGCAATTGTTACAACGTAACCAGTTGCATCGGATACATTGTTCCATGTCAACTGAGGTTTGTCAAGGGATTCTAACTCCCATGTGCTTGTATTGTACAGGATATCTCCATCTCCGGGATAGGTTAGAGTTGGTTGTCCCGGAGGGATAACTCCGTCAACATTGTCAACATAATCCAAAACAAGTTTTGGTCTGTATTGGCTGTGGAAGTTATCGTGGAATGAATGTCCAGAACTTGGAGTTCCTACCGATTGCAGCATGATAGTTAGAGTGTCATTTCCGTTAGCAGCATTGGATTGTGCTAGTGAAGTAATGTCCCATATTTGCCAACCATTTGTTGGTGTTACTAACATCGTTGAACGAGTAACTTCACTCGAAGAGCAGGTTGGTGCAGTGTTCCATGTCACTGTATCTTCTGCAAATGTATCACAAGCATGTGCACTGACAGTCAGAGAAGATGTGCCCGTTACATTGTGTCTGTAAAGCGACAATAATGCGTTTGTAGGCGTCATAGCAGTAGGGAATGGTAATTCGGATAGGTCGAAAGTTAGGTAAATCTTTGATTCTCCTGAGCCACCTGAAGAGATTCCCAAATCCAATTGTCCATTTTCGCCAAGTGCAGAATTAGCTCTATTGGAATCAATTGTAGCATCAGGAACGCCAGGCAAATCACCAGTGTCCTCAAACACTGAGCCTTGATACAAAGTTACAGTATTGTTTCCAGCGCCATCATCACTTCCAATTTCACCAGGTACTCTGAAAGAACTGACTGGAGACCATTTGCCGAGCCGATGGTCTTGGTCAGCTCTTACTCTCCAATAAAGCCAGTAATCTCCAGTAATGTTATTTTCAATTGTGTAGGCCAAGTTGGAAAGATCCCATATTCCGTCGAATGTACCGTTATCGGTGAAATCGTACAGGAAAGTCCGGTTTTCAATTGTGAAAGATGATTCTGTAGAGTATTCCATTATCCAACGTGTTTCGTTGTTTACAGATGAACTCCAGTTCATTGTAGTAATATCTGCGCCACGAGGTCTTGAAGCAGTCTCATTCCAAATGGTCTCGCCATCTAGAGGATACAGGTTTGTTGGTTTAGATGGGAGCCACTGTGTTCCCGTTCTCCATTCTAGACTTAATTCAGGCCTTTTTGTCTCGTCAGATGTGTAGTCGCTACTAGCGAAATGCCATTCATCAGTTGTATCATTAATTATCCAGAATGCTAGATTTACTTTGTCAGTTCCATTTGCATGGGCATGTTGAACAGCGTAGGTGATATCAAAATCAACTGTGTAATCCTCATGATCCATACTTGTAATTTCGAATGGTGTATCGCAACCTGAACTATGAGCCTGTTCAGTGTAAGCCGAATTGCCACCAGTAGGGCCGTTCCATGTTGCGCTCTCGTTCCATTCATCAAAAATTTCGCACACTGCTATTCTTATGCTCTCCTGTCCATTCTCTCCACCGCTTAGTTTGTTTAATGTCAGTGTGGCAGAGATGAATTCATGTGATGCCGGAATAGGCATGCTTGACCAATTAACCATCACAAAGGAAACAGACCTGTAATTCAAGGAAGAAGATAGATTAGATCTACCCATCAATAGGCGCTGTGAAGATTCATAGGCGGAATTTGTTGAACCTGAATCAATATATGTGTCCATGAAAATGGCTGGATATTCTAGGGCATCTACAATTTGTCCTTCTTGTAGAGAAATTTCTGCATCTGTTGAATTGATGCTATTTCCAGTTGCTGCAGGAATGTGGAAGATTGTGTCTTGTCCTTTTGCTCCAAGAATGTCATCGGTAATAGGTTGAACAAACCATTCGTATGATTCTCCAGTAGAGAGGTTGTCTGGAGATGTCCAAGCCAAATTAGTAAGATCCCATCCTTCAGAAGAATCACGACTGTCATAAACAGTCCAACCTGCTCTTTCATCGTTGTAATCTTCCCAGATGAAAATTCTCCAATCATCTACATTTGATGAGTTAGGATGGCTCCATGTGAAACTTGGTGTTGCTCCTGGTAGCAAAGCATGTGTGGAAGTGTCCCATATGATTTCATCAACTGTTGGGTTAGTATTTGTTCCAGCAACTTCAGGAGATGATGCATTTCCGCTGGACCATGTTAGATTTAGCCATGGCCTTTCATTTGCCGTTCCATCAGTAGATGAGAAAATAGTTTGACCCTCGCCAATTGAACCCACTATCATCAGTGAAAGGTGGGTTTCACTATTTGCAAACGCATCTTGTACCAACTCAGTGACATCAAATTCCATCCAGTCAGCAGAAGCACCTTGTTGAACATCAGACATTCCACCTCGGTCGGATGTTCCCATCGCACCGGGGCTAGACCAATTGTTTACTCCGTCGTATGTTGTTCCGTTTGCACTAGTATTCCATGCAACTAGTGCAGGATGAATTGAAACTGCATTTCCTGTGTCAGAGCCGAATTGCGCATACATTTTCAGTACAGCATCGGAGATGTGTGCATTTTGCGGGTTGGGCAATTCGGTAAGTGGAATCTTGATTAGAGCAGTCGCATTTTCACCGGCTGAACTAGTTCCGACCTTGAAAGTCGAAGACGACGATTGATCTGAAGTTGCTCCAACGCCAGAATCTGCAACCCACGTATCTATGAAATTAGGTAGATTTAGTGCTGGCATAGCTTGTCTGTGATGAAGTTCGACAGCAGCGGTATTAGAGTCAATACTCCAAGTGGTGATGTCAGGAAGCAAGAAGTGGAATGGTTCTGACCAATTTCCAATTTGGTTTGTAGCACTGGTTGCTCTAACTCTCCAATACCAAGTATTGCCAGTTTCCAGTGTTGAGGTCATATCGAATGTTTGGTTGGTTATGTTGAAACCAGTATCTGTCCAACTTGTCGCCATTATCAAATCTGGAGAATTGAAAGTTGAAGTTGTATCCATCTCGATGGACCAGCCACCAATGCTAACTCCTGCTGAAGATAAATTCCAAGATAACTGAGGCGAGGTTTCCGGTGCAGGATTTATTCCATTTTCAACCGACCACGAGCCATTAAGTGGTGATTGAGGTACAGGTTCTGAAGGCAATGCATCGGAACCAGGAACATACACAAATGAAATCTCAGGCCTGTTAGCAGCATTCGCACTGTTTGGATAGAAGAGTGCATCTCTATCACCGCCAGAGCCGACTCCAATAATTCCCAGAATTAAATCCACAGAGCGATTTTCACGCATTGCATTTTGTACAGCTAGAGTGATGTCCAACTCAACCCAATCCCCTGCAGAATAGGAGTTGCCCAACGATTCGGTATCCAATAGTCCTGCTCTTTCCCATCCTTTGGCTCCGCTGGTTCCCCAACTGTTTGTACCATCATAGGTTGACCATGTTGCGACTGATTCTGACCAGTTGTGTTGTCTGCTTTCCCATGCGCCCAGTGTTGGAGTTCCTGAAGGATAATCTGCTAATCTCATCTTGAGAGATGCAGTCTTTACAGCATAGCCACTTGGTAGTAGGTGGCTTGTGAGATCACAACCAATCAAAATTGAAGTTTCAGAAGGGAAGGTATTGTATGAAACTTGCATTTCATCTTCGCCATTGTAGTTGTTACTTGCAGTACCGCTGTCGATGTAAGTATCCTCGCAACTCGGAGCATCTCCTGCGGTTGTAGCATTACCATGTGCTAGTCTCAAACGGTGCTCATCATCTTGCAAATATTCAGATTCTAATCCTGAAACTAGGAACGAAGATGTTGACCACCAAGAGTGGTGATGGGAACTAGAGTCCACTTGTGCGAGCCTCCAGTGATACATTACTCCATCTTGTAGGGAATCGTTCCCGGGCACAGACCAGTTTCCATCGGTTTCTGTGAACTCTGATGTTGTTGCAGTATTGAACGAGCGTACAATGTTTCTGTATTCTGAATCAGTAGCAACCTGCATCAGCATGTCACCACTCCATGATATACTGCCATCCCAAGACAGTGTAGGCATTGTGTTTCCAGATAGATTGTCGCCGGAAAGATTCCACACTGGATAGCCATCCAAAGGTGAGACATGGCTAGGGCTTGCAGGCGGCCCATTACTCCCCCAATCGTAGGTGATTTCTAGGGAAGGCTGGTCACAGCCTGTAGCTTCTGTGCTGCAGAGATTGACGAACTTCGAAGAAGATTCTTCGATACCCCAGGTAGATGCAACCATCATCAATTCAATGGAATCAGATGTTGAAGTTGCGCTGGAAGATGCAGCATTATTGTCGTCGATCCACTTTTGGATTGCAGCGGTGAGGTTGACTTCAATAGTCGATGAAGATTGGTCGCCTTCGAATAGACCTACAGACATTGATGGCATTCTTCCGCCATCATCCCAGTAGTATGTTCCATCGTACTTTCTCCAAGTTACACCTGTTTCAGTCCAGTCTTCTCCATCCATGATGTGGAAACTGACAACTGGAGACCCACTGAATGAGAGTCGTTCTAGTGACAATATTGCAGAAACTATCGATGAGTTGTCGTGCATACCGATGTCATCGAGGTTTATTCTTAGCAATCCATATTGGTCTGTTGAAGACGATGAGCCGACAGTAATGTTTCCATCACTGCCCATGTTTGTATTCTTAGCAACGTTACTTGAATCGATAAATGAATCTTCGATTGTTTTCTCAACCAATCCTAAATCGTCGAAACTGAATGAGAACTGGCCATAACCGTCTACAAGAGATACAGAATGGCCAGGTAGATGGAAATTACCAGTGTTCCAAGCCCCAATAGTTCCTGCGGAATCAATTGCTCTCATCCTGTAGTACATTGTGGTAGAGTTGGATAACTCATGTCCATTTGGAACGACCATTGAACCTTCTCCAGCAGCAGTATTAATTGTGAACAAAGAAGAGTTGTCAATTGTGTTGTAATACCAAGCACTATCCGAATCAGATTTGAAGTCGATGTTGTTTGACAATTGTACCTGAGCATTGTTTCCAGACATGCTTACCCATGATAGTTCAGGATTTGTTGCCGCTTTCAGAAGGAATTCATCCTCATCCATTAATGCAGCACCATCATCGACGAAGTTAGGTGCCAGACTACCTCCATTGGAATGTGTTCCATTTTGATGGGTAATTGAGAGAGATGGTCTGCTGCTTGAATCTGTGGATTCAGACATGTGGCAAGTGTATTCGCTACCGGTAGCAGCCAAAATAATGTCAATAGAACCTCGGGAATTAATTACTGCGTCTTGAACAATAGCGGTTACGTTGATTGTGAAAGTATTGTTTGCATATCCGTAAAATGGAGGCTCCCATGCGCCATGGTCAGAATCATCGTCTGCACCAGACAATCCCCAATTTTGTCCATCATCTGGACTATTCCAAGTTACATTTGCTTCATCCCATGACGTTTTCAATCTAGATGAGAAAATATCGATAGTTCCAATTGTCAGAGGATCGATACCGCAAGTCAACTCAAGTGTAGAATCGGTGACCATGTCACCGCTTGGAACCGAATTGTTGAACGAAATCAGAATACGTGATTCACCAGAAACACCCAAGCCCAAGGTGGCGGTTTCATCACTTCCATAGTTCGAATTTGGATTCGAAGATTGGATTCCTGCATCCTTGCTAACATTGAATGAGGATGTTGTTTGCATGAAGGTTATTGGTTCGTCCAGTTCATTGTTTGTCCAGTTAGGGACTGCTTGTGGCAGAGCTAAATCTGCGAATAAAAACATCAAAACCAATAGCAAAGAAGTCGTAATTTTACGGCGGTCACGGCTGTTCGTCGACATGGGGCTCGCACTACCACCGGAGGAGGGGGTATAGGTTCCTTTCGGCTGGCCACCCGTAGGGTGGCCGGTTCAAATGGAGACAATTTTGGCTAAAGCGAAGGTTCAAGTTCGTCCTGTTATGACTAGTGCAGTATGAGCGAACTCTGGGTTGAACGCCATCGGCCTCGGACGGTCGGAGACATCCGCGGTCAATCCTCAGTCGTTCAACGATTGGCTTCCTATGCCAATTTGGCAGACTTCCCTCATCTACTATTCGCCGGACCTCCTGGTACCGGCAAAACAACTGCTGCAATGGCTTTGACAAGGGATGTTTTCGGCCCAGAATTCAGGAATAATCTATTGGAAATGAATGCAAGCGATGAAAGGAAGTTGGAAAGCATCAGAACTAAAGTAAAACAATTTGCTAGAACTTCACCCTATGGAGATGCAAAATTCAAAATTATTTTCCTCGACGAAGCGGATGCCTTAACTCACGATGCACAGGGTGCATTAAGGAGAATAATGGAACAATATGCGCAGACTTGTCGCTTTATTCTATCATGTAATTATTCCAGTAAAATTATCGAACCAATTCAGAGCCGATGTGCAGTGTTTAGATTCAGACCTCTTGCCGATGCCGATGTCTTAGAACAAGTCAAATATGTTGCTAATTCGGAAAAAGTTGGACTTGATGATGAAGCAGCTGAAGCACTAGTTAGAATCTCTCAAGGCGATCTAAGGAAGGCTATTACAGCACTCCAAGTTGCTGCTGCTCTGGAAAAAAATGTGTCACGTTCTCTGATCTATGAGACGAGTGCAACCGCTCCTCCAGAATCTCTTCATCAGTATCTAATGGCGTGCCGACAAGATGGATTCCATGCAGCACGTCGTAGATTACGAGAGTTACTTGACAAGTATGGTCTAGCAGGAACAGATTTTGTTAACCAATTACATCGAGAATTGTTTGGTGCAGATTTCTTGTCTGAAATTCAGAAGTTAGAACTTACAGAACTAATGGCTGAAATCGATTTCAGATTAGTCGAAGGTGGCGGTGAAGCAATCCAATTAGATGCCTTGACTGCAAGACTGTCAAAATTACTCAGTTGAATCTTCTTCAACCAATTCATCTATGACTAGGGTCATGGTTACCGTCCTTGTATTTTCCCAAGGGTCACCATCTTCTGTAACCTTGATTACAAAGTCATAACTTCCTTCAGTCAAACCTTCAGGTACAGCGATAGCCACTGGGTAGTCAATATCTTTGTGAGAGCGAACTGAATCTAAAGCAGAAGCATCCGAACTTTCGATATCCTGCCATGAATTATTGGCACTATCCCCGTTGAAAGTAATCGTATATTTTGCATCGGAAGCATCGAAATTATCGGTGAATGCTAGAACTATGAAATGTGTCCCAGTATAGCCCTCAGTGAGTGTTAATTCACCCTTGGATGATTTTGTGAAATCATAACCTTCTTCGGTCGATGTAATCATTCCCCATCCATCATCAACTTCGGGAGCGACAATATCTGCGAATGGAGCATTGGTAAGTAAAAATGTCAGAGCTAGCCATGTAAAAATATGCAAGAATGAGGCCTTGAACCAGGTTCCTTTGGTATAATGTTCAACGAATTTCTCAGGCAATATTGCACGATGAATCGAAGGTAGTAGGAAAATCGCCATCATAGGAATAAACCAAAGCATATCTGCATTATCTTGCGCACTAGGCATTGCAACATATCTCATCAATAGAGACATAGTAGCAGCAAATGAAATCACTAGCCACATCGAAATTGTATCTGCCTTTTCCTTTGAAACATGTTTGACCGGATCGAAAGATTCGATTCCCATATCTGCACCAGAGCGATTTTTCTTTCTCTCCTTGTCACCAGTGCCACGATTTCTCCTTTCTCCGGCTGCCGCGGCCATGGCAGTACTGATGTCGACCATCAGAAGTCCGGATAGTTGCCAGTGAATGAAGCCTGTGGTCGATAAATCCAATTCGAGCGACCCCTAATCTTGAGATTAGGCCGCATTATTCAAAGAGGGGTGTACGGTGGGCGGATTGCTTGCCGGGGTGGCGTAGTTGGTGGCGCGTCGGACTCATAGGGCAGTTCTAAGGAACTTTTTGTGACGTACCAAAGCCCCTTCACATGTCTGAGACATCCGAAGGTCGCGGGTTCAAGCCCCGCTCCCGGCACCTAACAAACTCCAGTGTTGGGTGCTAGACTTCGCGAGTTTCTAACATTAACAAAAAGCGCAGGAATTAATTTACAATTCAAACAATGCAATATAACAGATTGAATCCAGAATAAAATAGGTGTGCTTGAATGAAGAGATTTTTCGATGGGATGACTAGTTTCAGTACAGAGAGGCCTAAAACGACAATTGCGATAATACTGGTCTTCATTTTTTCATTGACTCCCAATGCTATGTTCATCAATTTTGACAACAGTGAAGATGCATTCTTTCCAGACAATGAAACTGTTAGATTGCTAAATGAAGTTGAAGATGAATATCAAGCATCAATCGATTTCATACGCTTCATCGACGATATTGATTCAGGCGACCTGTATGAAGAATCCACTTGGCAACAATTAGCAATGCTGGAAGCTATTTTGCTTGAGAATCAAGACTTAGAAGAGTACCAGTATCCGTTATTTGGAATACAGCCGAACAATGGCATGGCTAGTGCTGCAATACAGTGGCACAACTTGCAAGACCCACTAACTGCAAGTTCATGGATTGAGGATTTACAAATCGCTATCGATGCTGCTGCCTCTTCTGACAATGCTAGCCTGGCAAGTAATCTTGCAAATCTTACAGAAGCAGGAAACAATCTGCCAAGTCCAGAATTAGTCAGTGCTAGTGATTTGAGGAATTGGGTACCAGAAGATCCCAATTTATGGCTTGAAAGAATCGATAGTGGAGCTAATCTAACTTCAAATTTGTCAGTACTATCCCTCGACCTTACCAATCTAATTCAAGGCCCGAACAGTAGTGAAATTGCAATGGTTGCAGGACCGATTTCCGGAAAAATTGGAATACTAATGGGTATGCAGTCAATTGATTATCGCTCAATGATGATTTCTAACCTACCCGCTGAAGATTCAACCGAACCTTGGAACTCTGATGGTCCAGTACTCACTACTTTCGTTGTTGTAACAGAGCCAGGGGAACACGGTGTTGAAGTGATTGGAGATGTTCAAGAAAAGGTTTCTGAATGGGCTGACGAACTTGCCTCACAAGCCAAATCTGAAACTGGTGATTCAGAAATTACAGTATTCTCATTTTCACAACTTGCAACAGGACAAAATGCAAATTTAGGCAAAGAATTGGGAATACTAAACTCCCTATGTTTGCTACTTCTAGGATTCATATTGTGGACAAAATTCCGAAGCAAGCGAGATACTGCAAATGTATTGATGCTTACAGTTCTAGCAATCCTGTCCACTTATGGTATGGCAGGATTACTGACTTTATTGGGTGTGAAAATGGTATTCAATGCGGCAATGAATTCTATCCCAATTCTGTTGTTAGCAATTGGTGTTGACTATGGATTACACGTAGTGGCTAGAATTAGGGAGGAGTTACAAAACCAAGAGAAGGCCGACCCACAGGGTAGGGAAAATCTGAGAGATTTCTCTGTTGAAGCAAGAAGAATTGCCATTCGTAAAGGAACTATACTTACCTCTGCAGCATTGATGGTTGCTATCTTTACAGACATGGTTGGATTCCTTTCATTCCGCTTCTCCTCACAGCAATTCTTAGTTTCATTCGGTACAGTTATCGCAATAGGTTTGTTTTTCATCTATCTATTGAGTATCACTGCATTACCTGCATTGATGATGATTATACCACCAAAGAAATTGCCTTTAGAAAAGTCAGGGAAGAACGACATTGGTCCAATTTCATCATGGATAGGTTCACTTGTGCATGCTCCTCAAAAAGTGATATTGGTTGCGATATTAATTTCAGTTCCAATGTTCCTTGGATTCCAACAATTGGAAGTTGGATTCGATACTAGAGAAAATTTCGATGAATCGGTTCCTGTTGTCCAAGATTTCTTCTTAATTGCCGATGAATTCCAAAGCAGCCCCTCTCCTTTGTATGCCGTGGTTGAAGGTAACGTTATTTCTCAAGATGGAAGAGAACTCTATGACAGTACCATTTCTGAATTGTTACAAAATTCAAAGACAGCAGGTCTACCAGTTGGAATATGGGGGATATTAGAGGAATCTCGAGGAACAAATAGCGAACTAGATTCACTGATGAATGATTTGGGCGATGATGAATCGACTTGGTTTGCTCTAGAAACTTGGCTGCTCAGCGAAGCAGGAAGAAATATTTCTTCAGGAAATTTGAATTCTGATGCATCACAAACCGTAATTTCGTTCCAAGCAGCAACTTTGAATTGGCAAGCTACTGTAGATTTTGAATCTGATTTGTCAAAGAATCTTACAGATTTAGCGAAGGAAAGCGATGGAGAATTCACGGTTCAATTGTCGGGTAGATCTCTAATTGTAGCACAAGTCACTGCTGATGTAGCAGATTCTGCAGTCGTTTCTACAGGTACTGTTGCAGCGGTGATTTTGCTAATGCTCGTTGGAATAAATACAGTGAGGCAAAAAAATGTAATTCGAGGCGTAGCGAGAGGTTTCGTAACTTGGGTTCCATTGATGGTAGTAGTTGTATGGGTCTATGGAATAATGGGCCTTACTGGTTATCAATTGAACTCTCAAACAGTGACAATTGGTGCATTAACTCTTGGTTTGGGTGTTGACTATGCCGTACACTTGACCACGAGGCTAGAAGAAGAAGTCGAGCATGCCCCAAGTGCTGACCCTGCCGTTTGGTCATCCAAAACTACCGCAACTACTGGCCGAGCAATGTTTGGTGCAGCATTAACAACTGCAGGTGGATTTTCAGTTCTAAATTTCTCATCACTTGTCCCATTACAATTGTTCGGACAGGTTTTCGTGGTTGCAATAGTTCTTGCATTAGTTTCTAGCTTGTTTGTATTACCGGCGCTGTACACTCCATTCCTCAAGCAAGATGCAAAGAAGTATCTTGCGAATACTGAGAGTGAGTAATCAAACTGCTCGGTCTTCAAGTAATTCTAGAGGAATGATTTCCAGCGCCTTGACATTGGTTGCTTCTAAATCTACAGGGCATGCTTGTCCATGGTTCAAAGCGTCGAGCCATGTACGCGCGCATACACACCATGAATCACCTGGCTTTAGGCCTGGGAAGTTGAAATGCGGTGCTGGTGTAATCAAATCATTGCCTTTAGATTTAGCAAATTGCAGGAATTCTTCGGTAACGATAGCGCATATCGTGTGGGAACCCCTGTCCGAATCATCTGTGTTACAATGTCCATCACGGTACCAGCCGGTTAGAGGCTTGCATGAGCACTCTCCGATATCATTGCCTATCACATTCTTCTGAGCGCCCATGGGGTGTTGTCAAGAAAATTATACTTGAAATTATGTATAGTTTC
Organism: Methanobacteriota archaeon; assembly: GCA_002715725.1. GTDB lineage: Archaea > Thermoplasmatota > Poseidoniia > Poseidoniales > Poseidoniaceae > MGIIa-K1. Next base: position 47,018 of record PAZU01000006.1, read on the forward strand.
ATTCATCTTGGCATAAAGAAAGTATTGGCCCATATTCCAATTGCCATAACTATGTACAAAATCATGCAAAACCAGAATGTTTTGGGGGCAAATTCTCTTGTTACCCATCCTTTTCCCTTTGCATGTACGCCTTGATTTACCCAGCAATAACCGGCATATAGTAGAATCATTATTGAGATTACTAAATTGATTATTAGTCGAATTTCCATCTAATCACCTATAGTCCACCTTGAGGGGGATTTCCGAAATCAGGTTGTGACATGTGAGTCTGATTTGGCGTAACCGCTGGTGTTTGGGCACTGAGCATTTGATTGCCTGCAGGAGGCATGTACATCATTTCCTGGTTTTTGTTGTCCTTCATGGTTAATGCCATGATTCCACCAATTATCAAGAATAAAACTCCACAGCAAATGCTGCCGGAACCGCCAACGAATCCGAGAATCATTATTCCTATGTCGTCACCCAATTCTTCACCAACCTTCTCATCATAGGTTACCCAGACACTTTGATTTGACTCAAATGAAACATTTCCTGCATAACATCCCCAGCAAGCACGGCCAATCTTGACTAGACCCTTGTTATCTCGATCATAATTCGTGTTTTTGTCATTAGCATCACATTGCTGATTTGCTTGAACTTCGTTGTAGAAATTACCATCTAACAATTCAGCCCATTCCCAAGAATTGTTCACATCAGGACTTTCTGTGATTGTAACTTCGGTGTTTTGACAGACATCCCAGATGTCATTTCCATCCTTGTCTTCATAAACACCTTTAACCCAAAAAGTCAGCCCGACATCTCCCTTTCCATCTACGTCTTCAATCATGATTGTTCCATTAGTGGCATCTTCAAATTCAAATGTGTTCCAACTGTCTTTCAAGTCATCTACTTGGCCTGCTCCTAATGCAAAACCTACAATGCCGATGACGGTTGCAATCGTTCCTATAATGAGTAATACTTTTGCTGCTGTATGCATATTTTCACCTCATTAGTTTAGAGATCCAGTGTTGACTACAGGAGTAGTGTCCGTCTCAGAACAAAGTACTACCAGCAGGTTGCTAACCATGGTTGCTTTCTTATCTTCATCTAGTTCGATGATTCCCTTTGTACTCAATTGTTGTAGTGCAAGTTCGACCATTCCGACTGCACCATCAACGATCTCTCGTCGTGCCGCAACCACTGCACTTGCCTGTTGGCGGCGTAGCATTGCTTGTGCAATTTCTGTAGAATATGCAAGGTAAGAGATTCTAGCCTCCAATACTTGGATACCAGCTCTTGCTAGGCGGGCCTCAACAGATTGTTGCAATTGTTTTGCAATCTCATCTTGGTGACTGGATAGAGTAATTCCTCCGATGTCTTTCTCTTCAATAGCATCGTAAGGATACTTAGTTGCCATTTCACGAAGTGCGGCTTCACTTTGGATTTGTACGTAATGTCCGTAATTTTCCACTTCGAACATAGCCTCTGCAGCATCATAAACCTTCCAAACAACTACTGCCGCAATATCGATTGGGTTTGCGTTAACATCGTTAACTTTCAACTTGCTAGATTCGAAGTTGTTAATCTTGAACGAGATCTTGGATTTACTGTAAAGTGGGTTGAGGAAGAATCTGAAACCTTCAGTCTTTAATGTTGAAACGTATTTTCCAAAGAACTGATTTACAACTGCTTCATTTGGATTTACAATCACGTATGAATTCCACATTACTAACCAAATAGGGCCAGTGATAATCAATAGAAGTGCGCCTGGTCCGGTGGCGGTTAATCCTAAATTGAATACACTCAGTACCAAATGGATGGCTACGCCAATGAATCCATTAATCGATTTCGCATCTTTGTCTTTAAATTGGGGCTCTGTTTGTGGAACCACTACTTGATTCGGTATGCTAACGGCTGCGGGCTGCATAATTTCGACTAGTATAGCCGACTATTTTATGCCATCCTATTGACAACATAGTTTTCGATACAGTCTCAATCATTTGATTGAGGCTCATCGCTAGAATCTTCAATACTATCTTCGACATCACCAGTGAGTTCAGTTGCCTCTGGTTCATCTCCCCATTTTGATTCACCAACTGGATCTTGTTCTCCCTTGAAAATTAATACAGCACCAACAAGCAGTGATGACAAACCTACAATCCACAGGCTAAGAGCAACATAGTCAGCCCAATGGTCAAAGTTGGTAAAGAATGCAAAGAAATCTTGGTTGGTTACAATCTGAGATTCCATTGTTTCAGCAGTTTCATCATCGAGTTCAGCAGATGTTTTGATGACGAAAACTTCCTGCAAATCAGATTGTTCAGGAGCAGTCTTTTGGTCCGTGATATTTCTTGTATCTAGCCAGAAAGTCGATTCCGATTGTCCACCGATGATGGCGCCACTTAATTGCTCTACTTTGACTTCGACATCACTGCCAAAGAAAACCGGTAATGCTCCAGGAATAGCGTCGAGAAGTTCACCACTGTTGATGAGTTTGGCTTGAATCGGCCTGTTCAGCGGGTCCATGCTTGCTGTACAAACGTCTACAGGAATCCCTTTCAGTGTACTCTCTTTTTCACAATAAACATCAGCAGTGCCGTATCCTGATAAGTCAACTAAATCACCTTCTCCAGTAATGAATCCACCAGTGGTCTCGCCTTGTAATTCAGCTGTAATCAAACCGTAAGTGTCCTTTTGCTTAGACAGGTTTCGCCAACTGACATACTCACTATCACCGACTTGGATGGTTTCACCCTTATCGCAAGAATCAACTTCACCGGTACAAATCGTGATTGTAGATGGATCTCCTGTGGATATACCTCCTTCAACATAGGCGGCAGAACCGAAGAATGTCTCATTTGCTTCAAGACTTGTCCAACCAGAGGTCATATTTTCTGAATCTCCAGTGTCGAGATACGCATTTACTGGGTCGTGCCATCCTAGCAACCAGTTGTTGACCGACTGAGTGAGATACTTGCTGGTTCCAAAGGAATCGATTAGGAAATCAGGTACGAAATTTTTGAACACTACTTCCATCATCAGTAACTTTGCTGCGCCTGCTGCTTCCACGTCAATTCCGTAAATTTCTGCAACTGTTTCGTTTGTCCACTCTCTGGCATCTGCATATTCTTCAGTTGTATAATTGATAGGCAGGGTTTTGCCGCTTAATTCACCGTAAAGGAACATATTAGCACCCTTGGCTGTAGTTAGACCCCAATCGCCGTACAGCATTTCTGCACTTTGTTCTTGAGTTAGGTCGATTGGGTCTGAATCGGGGAATCCATATGTTCCAGTACCCCACATTCCACCAATATTGAGAGAGTATTCCATGTAACTATCATCGATAGGATTGATTGAACCAAATGTTTGGTTTACGAATTGTGATGCCGAAATATATCCCTCTCCGCCAACTAAAATTAGTGGTAAAGTGGCGATATTATCCATCCAATCACTACAATAATCCTTCAAAACTTGATGTTGGTTTCCGGTTATTCCGTATGTAGAAATTGCAGTATCCTTATCCATTTCAAGGAATTCAGATAGTCCAAACGAGGTTCCGGATTCACTAACTGCTAGAATCCCCATTGGGTCATCAGTTCCATCACCCATAGTTAGTAAATCGACTGCAACTTCATCCTCTATCTCAATTCCAAACAAGCGTTCTACTCTTACTGAAAGATTTACATCATCTTCAGAGTAATCGGTCAAGTAGTCATCATTGCCTGCTCCATATTCGAGCATCAATGCACCCATTCCTCCATACAGAGTCCAATCTCTTGCGAGAGTAACATTTAGATCTGTAGGGTGTGC